>CAIPFN010000283.1 GCA_903864265.1 uncultured Bacteroidales bacterium
ACTTGGATCGACAGGATCCATCGGGACACAGGCACTCGAGGTAGTGAAACAGCATCCCGACAAGCTGGATGTGGAGGTTTTAACCGCGCATTCCAACGCTCCCCTGCTTATCCGGCAGGCCCTGGAGTTTATGCCCAATGCCGTGGTGATTTCGAAGGAAAGTATGTACCAGCGGGTTTTCGAGGCCCTGGATCCCTATGATATAAAGGTATATTCCGGTTCGGCTTCCATAGAGCAGATCGTGGAAATGGACAGCATCGACATGGTGTTGGTGGCTTTGGTTGGCTGGAGCGGACTGAAGCCCACGCTCAGGGCTATCGAAGCCGGGAAGCCTATTGCCCTGGCCAATAAGGAAACCCTGGTGGTGGCCGGTGAACTGGTGACCAGGCTGGCCCGCGAGAAAGCCGTTAATATTTACCCGGTCGATTCGGAGCATTCGGCCATTTTTCAATGCATGGCCGGTGAATTTCACAACCCGGTCGAGAAGATTATTCTCACCGCTTCCGGAGGCCCATTCAGGGGGATGAGCCGGCAGGAGTTGCAAAATGTCACCAAGGAACAAGCCTTAAAACACCCGAACTGGAACATGGGCTGTAAAGTTACTATTGATTCAGCTACCCTTATGAATAAAGGCCTGGAAGTGATAGAGGCAAAATGGCTTTTCAGCATGGATATTCCTCAGATCGAAGTGGTGGTTCATCCGCAGAGCATTATTCATTCGATGGTTCAGTTTACCGATGGCTCCATCAAGGCACAGATGGGCATGCCCGATATGCGGCTGCCTATACAATATGCACTCACTTATCCCGGGCGCCTGCCTTCGCAGTTTCCTAAATTCAGTTTCGACCAATGCCTGCAGTTTACTTTCGAAAAGCCCGATAAGGAGAGTTTCCGCTGCCTGAACCTGGCCTACGAGGCCATACGCCTGGGAGGGAATATGCCCTGCATCATGAACGCCGCCGATGAAGTGGCCGTGCATGCCTTCCTGCGCGACGAAATTACCTTCCTACAGATACCGGAGCTGATTGAACAAAGCATGCAGAAAGTAAGTTTTATGACTGCTCCTTCCTTAAACGATTACGAAAATACCGATAGGGAAGCCAGGGCGGTAGCAACGGAACTGATTGGTCGGTTTAAAACCTGAATGTGAACAAAACTGGCGCATAAACTAAATGGAAGTAATTCCCATAGTCAGTTTTCCTGTTTCCTGTATAAATCAGCATCAGTTCCACTGGGGAAAATCAATAAACAGGCGCATATTTCCATTGACAACATAATTTTTCACACATCAGGAATCTCAGCTTTATAAAAACCGGACCAAATATTTCATCTCCATCTGTTTCCAATTATCGCATTATGCATCCTATCCATTACCAATTTTCTGCTCCTTGAATTTCACGATTAAAAAAGCCTTAATTTTGCACCCCCGTTTCGTGCGGACTGCAGCCTAACAAATCTTAAGAGAATACCTTATATGATTATATTAACAAAAGTTGTCCAACTGCTTCTCAGCCTGTCAATCCTCGTGATTTTTCACGAATTCGGGCATTTTCTGGCAGCACGTATTTTTAAAACAAGGGTTGAGAAGTTCTATCTCTTTTTCGATCCCTGGTTTTCCTTATTCAAATTTAAAAAAGGTGATACCGAATATGGCATTGGCTGGCTGCCCCTGGGCGGATATGTAAAAATATCGGGCATGATTGACGAATCCATGGACAAGGAAGCCATGAAACTTCCGGCACAACCCTATGAGTTTAGGGCCAAGCCTTCGTGGCAGCGGCTGATCATTATGCTGGGTGGGGTTACCGTAAATGTGTTGCTGGCTATTGGCATCTATGTGGTCATGTTGTCATTTTGGGGCGAGCAATATCTGCCCAACTCCCAGGTGAAGTACGGTATTACCGTTGATACGCTTGGGCAGCAGATCGGGCTTCGCAACGGCGATAAGATTTTAACCCTGGATCACAAGCCGATAGAAGACTTTTTCAGGATTCCTGCCACCTTAATTCTCGAAAATGTTCAGACCATCCAGGTTGAGCGCAACGGTCAGCCAATGGATGTGGTAATTCCCCGGGCCCTGGTTTCGGAAATTGTAAAGCATAAAGCTCCTGAATTTATCAGCGTCAGGATACCCTTCGAAGCTGCCGATTTTGCCCCGGGTTCCACGGCAAAGAAAGCCGGGATGAAAGTGGGGGATAAGATTGTAGGCATCAACGGACTGACGACTCTGTATTTCGACGAATTTAAGTCCGTAGTTCTAAAGCATAAAAATGAGCAGGTTAATGTAAAAGTACTTCGGGGTACGGATACGGTTGCCCTGGCAGTAACGGTTTCGGACCGCGGCCTCATAGGTGTGGCTCCCAAAACACCGGCAGGCTATTTCACCTTTAAAGAATATCATTATAATATTCTACAGGCTATTCCGGCCGGCACAGTGAAGGCATATCAAAAAACGGCCGATTACCTGAAATCGCTCAAACTCCTTTTCAACCCTGAGGTAAAAGCGTATGAGTCGGTGGGCGGTTTTATTACCATAGGCAGCATTTTTCCTTCCGTTTGGGACTGGGAATCTTTCTGGAGTCTTACCGCTTTCCTCTCCTTAATGCTTGGAGTGTTGAATATTCTTCCAATACCGGCACTCGATGGCGGACATGTGATGTTCCTCTTATACGAAATCATTACAGGCCGCAAACCCAGCGATAAATTTATGGAATATGCCCAGATAACAGGGATGGTATTGCTCTTTGCACTGCTGATTTTTGCCAACGGGAATGATATAGTGAAGTTGTTCAAGTAGGCTGATTTCGCCGCAAAGGGAATGAAAACAGCTGAAGTATAAATAGAAATAAGCATAAATCCCGGCCTGCCTGAAAGGTAAGCCGGGATTTGTTTTTCCTCTTTGCCGGGTGCTTTCGGAGTTCCCGCACCATCCTCTGGGTAAGGCATACAGAAATTCGTACCTCTATTGACTTTGCCCATTGCCAAAGTAGTAGAAAATCAGTTTATCAGGAAACTGGCCCGAGCCGGGGTTCCCTCTATTCACAGCTTATACTGGATAAACCCTTTTAAAATTGACCACCAATTACTCATCGCATAATCGATATTTCCCTTTCTCCCTTTCTCCCTGTCGCCCCTTCGCCTTGTCGCCCCTTCGCCTTGTCTCCCTGTCCCTCCTTCCCCTTGTCTCCCCTTCCTATTGTCTCCTCTTATCCTTGTCCCCCCTTCACCTTGTCGCCCCGTCGCACCGTCGCTCTGTCTCCCTGTCCCTCCTTCCCCTTGTCTCCCCTTCCTATTGTCTCCCCGTCTCCCCGTCAATCCCGTACTCCTCAACTATCTCACCACCATCACCGTCCCCCTCAGCTTCGAGGTATTCACCGCATCAGTATTATGCGTAGGATCCGCAATTTTATAGGTTATAAAATAAGCATAGGAACCCGCAGGTACTACAACTCCGTTCAGGGTTCCGTTCCAGCCGTTCACATAATCGTTCGATTCGAGAATCTTTTGTCCCCAGCGGGAATAAATAACCATTGTGAAATCCAGCAATACAATCCCGCCGCATACCGGCCTGAAGTGCGTATTGCTGCCACTCCCTCCGGGCGCAAAGGCCGTGGGAATATACACCTGCGAACAAGGCATCAGCGTAAGGGTATCCGAACCCGAACAGCCGGCCGAATCGTTGGCTTTTATATAATAAATGCCGGGGTCGGTAGCAGTGAATTCAGGTGCAGTACTTCCATCCTGCCAAAGGTATGACAGGTACCCTGCACCAGGTGTAAGTATCTGCGGACTGCCGGCGCACAGCATATTCGGCAATCCAAGGCTTACCACAGGCTTTTTTGCAACCTTCACTTCCAGCCAGGCTGTATCGGCGCAACCCGTTGAAAGATCTTTGGCCGCCAGCCTGAACTGACCTGAATCGCTGACAGCGATATTCAAAAGTATGACCTGGGCGGCACTGCTGGTAGTTCCTGAAGGATACGTCCATTGATAGGAGAGAGGGGTTGCTGATGTAACCTGGAGTCGCACCGAATCGCCCTCGCAATACATACCGCCACCGGAAGTGGAAACTGTCGCACCTGGTTTATTGATAAGCTGGTAAACACCTTTATAGGCAATGCAGCCATTGGCATCTTTCACCTGGATATTATAGGCCGTGTATGCTGCTAAGGAATCAAAGACTGGACTGTTCACCCATTGAGGCAGCGATGCGATGGAATACTGCAGGTTGCCTGTTCCGCCATGAGCGTTAATGGTCAGGATCCCGTTGGCGAGTCCGCAGGTTTCATTCACTGTATCAACACTGCTTATGATCAGTGAATCAGGTCGTGTTACAAATAACTCATTCGATGTGGCAGGGTTCCCGGTGGCACAACCCAGTGAGGAGGTTACCCTGGCTGAGATGGTATCGCCCTTGGCAAACATTCCGCTGTAGGTTGCAAGTTGCTGACCGCTTACCAGGTTGTGGTTCAGGAACCACTCGTACGCAGGCAAAGGACCTCCGTTAGCAGGGGTGGCAGTAATTGTAACCGGATCAGCCTGGCAAAGTATAGGCTTTTGAATTACATTCACGCCAGCCGGCAGGGCCGAATTGACATTGAATGTTATGGTTGTGGAGGTAGCCTGGGCAGGTAAGGCACAGGCCGAGTTGGAAACTATTTTGGCATAAACTGCATCTCCGTTAGCCGGAACCAGCTTCAGACTGTCAGTCACTTCACCGGGCAGTAAACTCCCGTTCAAATACCAAGAATAAGCCGGCGAGCTACCCCCGTTCACGGAAGTGGCTTTTATTGTGACTGCATCACCCGAACATAAGGATGCCGGGGCCGAAGAAGTTATGGTGATACCGGCTGCCACGGTAGTGGTGACCGACATGGTGCTGATTTTCGACAACGCCGGGTTAGGAATGGCGCACGGAGAACTCGAGATTAACTGGGCGTACACCTTGTCGTTGTCAAGCGGGATAAAGGAAAATACGGAATCTGTTATGGCCGACTGTATCCCGTTAACAAACCATTTGTAGGTGGGTGCTATTCCCCCGTTCACCGATTTGGATGTAAACGTAACAGTAGTATTAGTGCAAACCGGGTTGTTGTCGGGGGTAATGGAAATGCTGTCAGTCGAAGCCTGATTAACCATAATATTTAAAGTCACCGGCACGCCTGTGCATCCTCCAGTTGCCGTTTCGATAACACTCAGCACGTAAGGGCCGCCGGGTACCGACCAGTTGATATTGATCAGGTTTGAATTTCCTGTCGGGATAATCGTTCCCCCGCCTGTTAGATTCCAGGTATATACCGATCCGGATGTGGATGGTGCAATGGTATAAGGAAAGAGACTATTGGTACACACATCCTGTTGATTTAAACTGATGTTGGATGAACTAATGGGACCGGTGAGCGGTGTAGCATTCACTGTAACTATAGTGGAATCGGTGGTGGTTGGGCATCCTCCAGGAATACTGCTAACCATTACTTTATACTTTCCGCTCTTTAACGGGCTTGCATTGTTAATATCCGGATTTTGAACCCCGGAGATAAAATTATCCGGTCCGGTCCACGAATAAGCGGCCATGGCAATATCCGACGTAAGGTGAATATTGTTTCCCGAGCACAAGGGCGAATTGCTGCCTGCCGTTACCGTAATGGCATTTCCAAATTCAAACTGTACATCATCGGTTGATGGAAGACATGCCACTCCATTGCCGATGGTCCAGCGGAAGATGTAGATTCCCTGCAGCGGAACGCTTACGGATGTAGTATAAAGGAAGGCGTTAGCGAAAACCGGAATTCCTGGTCCCGAAACAAGGCTCCATTGTCCGCTGCCTATGGCAGGATTGTTCCCGCTGAGAGTGGCCGATAATCCGCCGCAAACAGCCTGGTCGCCCCCGGCATTGGCGGGGGTTGGTGGATCCTTGACAATAATGGTAACTTCGGCACACTCGGAATTGCCGCAGTTGGTGCTTGCCCAATGTGCATAATAGGTGGTTGATACGGTAGGTGAAGGAAGTGAAAAAGGAGTTCCGCTGCCTATTGACGTTCCTTCGCAGCTGCCTTCGAACCATTCCAGAACCGAACCGCTGCCACCCAGGGCCGTAAGGATTATATTTCCCCCGGCATTTGAACATACTTCCATATTGTTGGCCGAAAGCGAAACCGGAGCCGTTGGAGTAACTTCAATAGCTACAAGGGTCGAACTGTTCGAACCCGGACATCCTCCGGGAATTCCGCTCACCGTAACCGTATATGATCCTGCCTGCGACAGAAGCACGGGGGTGATTTTAGGATTTTGCAGTGCGGAGGTGAATCCCGGGCCAATCCATGAATAATTACTTGCCCCGGCAATGCTTGATGTGAGTTTAATGGTATCGCCGGTACAAACAGGTGAATTGCTTCCGGCTATAACGGTGACCGAATTTCCAAATACAATCTCAACAGTGTCGGAACTGGATGGACAGGTGATTTCGTTGGTGATTTTCCATTGCAGCGAAAAGGTTCCCGGTGCAGTGGTGGTGATGGCCGAATTATATGCCGTTGGAGTGACAATGGTCAAAGTGGAAGGTCCTGATACTTTAGTCCACAAACCACTTCCAACTACGGGCTGGTTGCCGTTCAAGGTCGCTGTTAAACCGCAAATGGTTTGAGGATTCCCTGCATCGGCTGTGGTAGGAGGGGGATAAGAAGTTATGGTTACAGGCACATCGATGGTACATCCTTTACTGTCGGTAAGGGTACAGGTATACGATCCTGCCCCGAGATTACTTCCTGTGGCCAGGGTTTGTGCTGGTGTGGTGTTCCACAGGTAGGTATACCCTGGTGTTCCCCCTGCTGCAAGTATAGTAGCCGTTCCGTTGGCTGCTCCTGTGCACACTGAACTGGTCTGGGCCGAAATGCTCCCGCTCAGGGCACTTGCCGGCTGCGAAATAGTGGCAGAAACCGCAGTTGTGCACCCGTTGGCATCCGTAATGGTACAGGTATAAAACCCGGCCGGCAGGTTAATGGCTGTGGCCGTATTCTGGGTAGGGGCCGTATTCCATTCGTACGAATACGTAGCCGTTCCGCCGCTTACATTGGCGGTGGCACTTCCGTTGGAGCCCCCGTAGCAGGTAGCATCGTCGGAAGCCGAAACCGTTGCCGTAAGTAACGTCGCAGGCTGACTGATGACTACCGGAACATCTTTGAAACAACCTAATGCATCAACCACATGGCAGATATAGTTCCCTGCCGGAAGATTTGCAATGGTGGCTCCCGATTGTGCAGGAGTAGTGTTCCAGGTAAATGTATACGGTGCTGTTCCTCCGCTTCCGCTTACTTCGGCTCCCCCCAGACTGCTTCCATAACATAATACCGGGGTAATGGAAACAATACCGGCCGTAAGTGCCGTTAAAGGTTCGGTGATTTCAACCGTAATATCAATGGAACATAAAGCTACATCCGTAATTGTACAAATATAGGTGCCTGCTGCCAGGTTAGTGGCGGTGGCGGTGTTCTGGACCGGCAATGTATTCCATGAATAGGAAAGAGTACCTGTACCCCCGCTGGCCGTAATAGTGGCGCTACCGGTAGTTCCTCCAAGGCAGGCTATCGGTTGGGGAACCACTGTGGCAGTAAGAGTAGTGCCTGATAAGGTCACCGTTGCCGTTGTGGCCAGGCTTTCGCAGTTGACATCTTTTACTTTAACGTAATATGTTCCTGCCGCCAGGTGGGTGAATACTGAAGCAGGCTGCCAGGTTGCACCGTTATCAATCGAATATTGGTAAGCAGGTGTTCCTCCGCTGGCAGTAATGGTGAGTGTGCCATTGTCGGTTCCGCAGCTGGCCGGGGTCGGGACAATGCCGATAATGACCGGAGCTGGCTTTAAGGTGACAATCAACGGATTGAGCATATCCGAATGGCAATATACATAAGCCAGGTTGGTGGCCACCACGGTATAAGTGCCGGCTGCCGTTTGATATCCAAATTCAATTGCACTTCCTGTGCCCGGAACGGCTGAGCCAACAGCAGTACCATTCAGGAATAGCTGGTAATTGATACCGCTTTGCGAACCTGTTAAACCAATCAGCGTCCCGTCGCTTCCGGCACAAAAAGAAATATTGCCTGTTATGCTAAATAAGGCAGGAAGGGTGGTTGCGGTTGGCATATCCGCGGTCAGCAGCATATTGTCGAGGCACCAGTTTTCGCCAATACGGTTGTTCCGCATCAGGAACCGAACATTTACTGTTGTACTTCCGTCGGGGATGTTTACGGTAAAATGATTGTAATCGTTATTGGGAGTGCTGAATAATACATTTTGGTTCCAGGCCAGCGCCATTACTTCATCGGGCACATAATCGAAAAGTTTGTCAGAGCTCCCGTTCTGGGTGAAAGTTCTTGAGTAGATTCCTGAGGAATTTAACTGCATGGCCAGGGTTAGGGAATCGCCTGTATCATTTCCGGCACCAACAGCCACTGCTGTGGTCCCTACCTGGTTTAGCGAAGCAAGCCGGAAGGAGAAAATAATATTGCTTGCCCCCGAAGGAATGGTAACCTGTGCGAAATCAACCGTAGTCTCCGAAACCAGTTCGCCGCTGCCGTTATTCACTGAATGTGATTTCACCAGGGCTTTTGAGGAGAGATATCCGAAAGGGGAAGGTTTTATGCCGAAAACACAGGTTCCTGAACCCGTTGTGCCAAAGTTCTGGCATGAATAAGTGTAATTCCACAACGAAGTCGCACCATCGAAATTCTCACTGGCCAGGGTCAGGCTGGAGGGTGGGTTCGATGACGTTGAAATCATAGCCGGATTTCCGGTAGCGGTCGTTAAATTAAATAAAATGCTGCTTCCCGAGCAGTTGTATTCATACACCCGGAACCAGTAATCGCGGCAGGGATCCAGGCCGGTAACGTTTACGGAACTGCTGCTCCCGTTGTAAACCACCTGCTGACCGCTGAGGCTGTAGAAAGAATTAGCCGGGGGATCGGTTCCGTTTACCGGATCAGTAAAAGAATTTGTTGTGTTGATACAGACAATACGTCCACTGCCATTCCCATTGGTAAAACTGATATTCAGGTTCTGGAAACCGGTGGTCGCGGCCACCATAGCCGACGCCTGCAAAGTTGGAGCAGCGCAGGAAGGAATCCCTGAGAGTTTTATATCATCAATGCGAAATTGAGCGCTGGCCGAATTTTGGGTAAAGCGTAACCTGAGGTTGGCTGTGGAGGGAATTGTGCCACTGGGATTTATTAGCAGCCACACAGCAGTCCCTGATCCGGTTGGTCGTGAATAGGTTAAAGAAGTATAGGTTACGCCATCCGGGCTCACTTCTATTTTAAGTTCATTATTGGCTGCAGTAACACTTTTATAATGTCCAAGAGATAAAGTAACAGACGAAAAGCCAGAACTATTAATTCCGGAAATCAAAAAAACATTTCCAACCGTATTTGTTATAAAAACATTTCCACCACCGCTTGCGCCAACATAGCCGTTACTGGCGGTGGAGGTTCGCACATCAGAGGTCCCTGTATAAGTGACCGGAGCGGTATTTTGCCAGCCGGTATAGATATTAACGGCAGTGGTTGCCGAAGGTGTACCTATATTTTCCGAAAAGAAAACAGCCTGCCCTATTCCCTCCAGGGTTCCAAATAAAAGTATCAACAGCATGCTCAGCCTGGTCCCGGGAAGAGCAAAGGGCAGACGACGACTTACATACAAGCGCATATCAGGAGTGGTTTTCAAGGTGCCGGGAAGCTAAGCTACAGCCAGGGCTATTCAACACAGGTATTTCTGTAAAAATGTAGGAAGAGCAGCTGGATTTCCCCAAAGAATTTAACAAAAATAATGAAAGTATTAATCCCTTATCAAAAACCGCAAAATTAAACCGGGGCCAGGTTTGCGAAAGGTGCTGTGTCACGGCTGAATGCGGCGGCCGTCACCTGGCAGTAAAGGTAAATAATGTGCTGATTCGGTTTAAGGCAGGGCTCAAACTGAATTATACAATATGTGGTCAACAGGCATTTGCTTATTTATCTTCCACTTTCTCGCTCAGCGATTTAAACCCTTTCCCCAGGATTTCGTAAGCATCGAGAACGGCAATAAAGGCTTCGGGGTCGATACGATGCACGTATTCCTCCAGAAGGTAGAGCTCACGGGGGCTCACCACGGTGAAAATGATATGTTTGCTGTCCTGTTTATACATTCCTTCGCCATGAAGGAAGGTGCCGCCCCGCTTCAGTTCGCTGAGGATGCTGTTGCGGATGGCTTCGTGTTTATCGGATATGATGAAGAGCGTTTTATCATACGAAAATCCGTGCATAGCCGTATCAACGACCCGGGTAAGCACAAAAATGGTAATCCAGCTGAACAAAGGGATACGCCAGTCGCCAAAAGCCAGGTAACTCAGCAGCACTATGGATGAGTCGACCATCATCATCAGTTGCCCCAGGGGCAGGTGAGTATATTTCTGTAAAATCATGGCAATTACATCGGAGCCCCCGCTGGTAGCCTTGGCCTTAAAGGTAAAGGCCACCCCGATTCCGATCAGCAGACCGCCGAAGATGCATGAAACCAGAGTTTCGCCCGGTACCAGTGGCAACGAGCCATGGTAAATGGAAAGGGAATCAACAAATACCGAAGTCAGGATAAAGGTAACCACGGTCTTGGCTCCGAACTTTGGACCCAGAAGTTTGATACCGATCAGAGTAAGCGGAATGTTGAAAGCCAGTGCCGTTAAACCAATGGGGGTACCCAGCAGGTAATGAAGCATAATCGCAATCCCGTAAATTCCCCCGGGGACAATTTTATTCGGACTTATAAAAAGAACATACCCCACTGCCACCAGGAATGCACCAATGGTAATCAGGGCATACGATTTAAACCATTTTAACGAAAACAGTTTTTCCTTTTGAATAAATGCAGTGTCTGTCATGGTTGGTTTATATTTGATATATGATGCACTATGGAGGATGCTTTCAGAGTGGGCTAATTTCTACTTCCCTTCAACAGCTTTAGGATCACTTATATAGGCTTGCAAAGGTTGTCTGTCCTGCAGCATAGTACCAGGATAACAGGCCCCTGCGGCTTTTCCAGTTCCTTCCGATTTCAGCTTATTCTTCCAGCTTTTCCCGCAGCGATTTAAATCCTTCACCGAGGATCTCGTTGGCCTCGAGTACGGTTAGGAAGGCGGTAGGGTCAATTTCGTGTATATATTCCTCGAGCAAGGCCATTTCCCTGCGGTTAACCACGGTAAATATAATGGTTTTATCGGATCCGTTGTACATCCCTTTGCCGGGGATGTAGGTTCCTCCCCGGTGGAGGTCGTTGATAATGCGGTCGCGTATCTCAACAAATTTATCGGAAATAATAAAAAGAGTTTTATCCACACTCATCCCCTGCAATACAATGTCAATAGTTTTCCCGGTTACGTAAATCACTATCCAGGAGTAAAGCGGGATTTTCCAGTCGGCAAAAACCACCAGCCCGATCAGCACTATGCTTGAATCCACATATATCATCAGCTGTCCGAGCGGAAGCCGGGTATACTTACCGATGATCATGGCCACTATATCCGAGCCCCCGGAGGTGGCTTTGGATTTAAAGATTAAACCCAGCCCAAGTCCTACAAGCACCCCTCCGAAGATGGACGATAGCAGGGCATCGCCGGCAACCAGAGGGGCTTCGCCAAAAAGATAGGTAATGCCGTCCATAAAAACAGAAGTAAGTACAAATCCTACCACGGTCTTAACGCCAAAACGGGGCCCCAGTATCCGTATCCCGATGATGGTAAGCGGGATATTCAGTATCAGTCCCATCAGCCCGATGGGGAAGCCTTTGGGAGCCCATGTCATCATTCCTTCCGTCATATAATGGATAACAATGGCAATCCCGTACACTCCGCCCGGAACAATTTTATAGGGCGAAATGAAGAAAACAAAGCCTGCTGCCAGGATAATCGAACCAATAACAATCAGGCTGTAGCTGATAAACCATTTTTTTGAGAAGATTTTCTCAGGGCGAAAGTCCATAAAATCAGTATTTTAACTATGAAAACCAGTTTTTTTTAAGAGGGTGCAAATTTCGTAAGTTATTTCGAGAAACCACTACTATTTTGAATAAATAATCTCGGGATGCTTCCCGGACGAAAATACTGTTTTTTGCCAGGGGGGATGGGAACGCAATTTACATATCCTAATTGCTTTTCATAAACTTAAATTGATTCGAATTATATTCCGTCGGGTTTTCCTGTTTACAGAAATCCACCGAAGTGGGGGAAGGAGTATAGTAAGTCAGGCACATTCTTTCGGGACAGCATGCGCATGTGTTCCGGGATAATTCTTTTCACCGGGCCGGTTTTAAATTCGGTTCAGCCAGGTTTAATACATATTTAGACACAGTAAAAAGGAGAGAGAAGCATTTCTTTGTAGGTCGGCCTTCCTGGAAACCGCATTAATAAGGATGCCTGCTTCGAAATTCCTGAATCTCCAGGGTGGGAATAATTTCTCCGGGGATGGTTTTCACAGGAAATGCAGGCAGAGACGATTTGAAAACAGGCTTAACAGGTGAAATATGGGGCTGAAAAGGCTTCTCCGGGCACGGAATAGCAACCTTTTTATTAATTTTATCATTAATTTCTGAACCTCCGAAAAATGCAGTATCCTGCCTGCAATAAATTGATTCAAGGGGCGTTAATAGGGTAACAACCCCTGATTTATTGCGCAGTTTGTTCAAAACTAACTGAATCATTTAAAGGATAGTTCTTGGCTAAACCTATTTTTTATTACTTTAGCACGCTTTTTCAACAGTATCTATGTCTCCAACAATACTTATGCGTTCAATACTGTTTGTTTTCATGTTGTCGTTCCTGTCCTTCGGGCTAAGGGCTCAACAGGATCCTCAGTTTACGCATAACATGTTTAACAATGCATTTATTAATCCGGGCTCGTACGGGATCAATGAAGGTATTACTGTGACGGGGATTATGCGTGAGCAATGGGTCGGATTTAAGGACAGCAAAAATGTGAGGGTTTCGCCCGAAACTATTTTAATAACCGCTGATTCGCCCGTTAAATTTCTACATGGCGGCCTGGGATTGGGGTTGGCACAGGATAAGGAAGCCTACACCAAAAACATGCTGGTTAAATTAGGCTATGCCTATCATATGAACCTGGGTAACGGGAAATTGGGATTTGGGGTAAATGCCAATTTTAACAATAAATCCATTGATACCAAAAATTTCAACGCGGTTGATGAAGGCGATCCGGTGATTACCGGGCTGCCGACAGGAGGGGTTATGATTACCGACATGTCCGCCGGTGTTTTTCTTCAGAAACCACATTACTACATTGGCTTTTCATCCACCCAGATATTTGAAACCAAAAAATTGCCAGCCACGGCCGACGGAGTGGCTTTTTTCAAGAATCGCCGGCATTATTACCTTACCGGGGGCCATGATATTATACTCCCGGCTTACCAGGGATATGTGTTTACCCCTTCCGTTTTTATTAAATCGGATGGGAATACCCTTCAGGCCGATATTAATTTGATGGCGAAATACAATAATAAGGTATGGGGCGGGTTATCATACCGTATAAGCGATGCCATCGCCTTAATGGTTGGAGTGGCTTACAAGGATATCGAAATCGGCTATTCCTACGACATCCCGACCAGCCGTATTGCTGCAACGGGAAGTCATGAAATCATGGTAAGGTACCGCTTTAAACTGGAACGCGAAAAAACACGCAGCGGGTATCGGAACACGCGGTATCTCTAATTAAAAAGAATAAACGAAAACCAGGTTCTTAATTAAAATATTTATGAACCCGGATAATAAAGAATATAACTTGTCGTTAATTGCATACTGAAATGATGTCAGCAAGTGCTGTAGTAGTTGTTAATCAAGGGCTGTAAATTATCCTGCAGAACCTTCGGAACAGTAAAAGTAAAGACGTAAATAGCAATTTATATGGTAGGAGTTGACTCAAAACAAACAACACAGCAATGAAAAAACTGCTTTGCATTTCTCTGATTGCATTACTTTTTGCCAGTTGCCGCAATAGCGGCAACGGAGAACTTATAGGGGTTCAAAACAGGGAAAAGTTCTATCAACCCGACCCTTTCGGGATGACATACGTACCTATGGGAAGTTATACAATGGGATCGGGTGATCAGGACGTGCCTTATGCACACCTGAACAATCCGCGGACCATTACCGTGACGGCTTTCTATATGGACGAAACCGAAATTACCAATAATGAATACCGTCAGTTTGTATACTGGGTTAAGGATTCAATTGCCCGTCGCATGCTGGGAGAGGTAACCCCCGATCAGTTCCTGATTTCGGACAACAAAAAAACCGGTGAAACCTATGACCCTCCTTTCCTGAACTGGGAAACGGAGATAAAATGGAATGCCGAAGAAAACCGCGAAGCCCTGGAGCCTATGTATCTGCCTGAAAATGAAAGATATTTCAGGAAGAAGGAAATTGATACCCGTAAATTATTTTATGAGTACTATTTTGTCGATTTGCTTGCAGCTTCCCGCAAAGACTACTCCCAACCCGGAGATTCGAAAAACGGCAATTTTGCCAACCGGCCACAGGGAATGAAAGACCGTTCCGTTTATGTACGTAAAGAGGTTATCAACGTGTACCCCGATACCCTCTCGTGGCTGCATGATTATGCATACAGCTATAACGATCCCGTTGCACAGCGCTACTTCTGGCACCCGGCCTACGACAATTATCCCGTGGTTGGTGTGAACTGGAAACAGGCTTCGGCTTTCTGCGTATGGCGTACCCGCCTGCTCGAAACCTTCCTGGGACGCAAGAAAACGGCTGTTCCCAACGAATTCCGTCTTCCTACCGAAGCTGAATGGGAATGGGCAGCACGAGGCGGAAATACCTTCAGTCCATATCCATGGGGCGGTCCGTATACCCGTAACGATAAAGGATGCTTCCTGGCCAACTTTAAACCCCTGCGTGGAAATTATGTCGACGACGGCGGAGCCCGCACGGTTATCGTAGCACATTATCCTGCCAACGATTTCGGATTGTATGATATGTCGGGCAATGTTTCCGAATGGTGTGCCGATGCTTACGATGAGTCAGCCGGACAGTTTGCCTGGGATATGAACCCTACCTATATGTACAATGCAAAAGAAGATGATTCTCCTTTATTGAAACGCAAACTGGTTCGCGGAGGTTCGTGGAAAGATATTGCTTATTACCTTCAGGTTTCAACACGGGCTTACGAATACCAGGATTCATCCAAATGCTATATAGGGTTCCGTTGCGTCCAGGATTTCATGGGACGACAGAAAGACGATAACCCTGCCAGAGCCTCGCGGATTTATAACTAAGAAAATATTACTTTCCTGCACATAGTTCATTAATAAAAAGTTACACTCACTAATCATCATCTAAATAAAAAATTAAGTCATGGGATTTACAAGTTTTGTCAGCAGCAAGCCATACAAAAATTTTATGTCAAAGCTTTACGGCTGGGGAGCTTCAATTGTTATTATCGGAGCGCTTTTTAAAATCGTCCACATCCGGTATGCTAATGAAATGCTTTTTGTCGGTTTGATTACCGAAGCCGTTATTTTCTTCTTTTCGGCATTTGAACCACCTCACTCGGAACCTAACTGGACCTTGGTATATCCTGAACTGGCCGGTATGTCGCACGACGGGAAACCCGGAACACCCGGTTCGATAAAAAGAACCCCGGGCGGAAAAACCGTGACCCAGGAACTGGACGAAATGCTCTCAAAAGCAAAAATAGGTCCTGAACTGATTGAAAGCCTCGGCGAAGGAATGCGCAAGATGAGCGAAAATGTCAGTAATATGTCGGATGTTACCAGCACGGCTGTAGCCAGTACTGATTTCGTTAAAAATATTAAGGATGCTGGCAAGTCAGCCGGCGAATTATCGTCATCCTATAAAAAAGTAAGCGATGTCCTTCAACAGGATGCAGCCACTGTGGGTGAATTTTCATCCAGCGTAAAATCAGCAGCAGCTTCAGCCGGCAACCTGGCAGTGGTATACAACGATGTATCCGTAGCTATCAAAAAGGAAATGACCGCTACCGAAAATTTCAACAACAGCCTGTCAACCGCATCGGCCTCAGCCAACAAGCTGGCCGAAAAATACAATATTTCAGCCGAAATGCTAAGCAAATCAGCCGAAATGCTCAATTTCAGCGCCCTCGACAGTAAGGCTTATAACGACCAGTTGCAGAAAATCTCAGGTAACCTGGCCGCCCTCAACACCATTTACGAAGTTCAGTTGAAAAGCTCCAACGAGCAGATCGAAACGACCAACCAACTCCGCTCCACTGTAGGAACGTTCCTCAGCAGTATGAACGAGTCATCGGCGAACATGGTAAAATACCAGCAGGAAATTGACCAGCTTACCAAGCGTGTTAGTGCACTCAACCAGGTTTATGGCAATATGCTTACGGCCATGAATGTGAACCTGGCTAAATAATTTGGAATTCAATAACTTTACTCAATAACTCAAAACTGAAAACGCTTAATTATGGCTGGATATAAAGAGACGCCGAGGCAAAAAATGATCGGGATGATGTACCTGGTACTAACAGCCTTGCTGGCACTCAATGTGTCTGTTGAGATTTTAAATGCCTTCCTGGTAGTGAACGAAAGTATGGAAACTACCAATAAAACTTTCAGTAGCAAAATTTCTGATTTTTATGGCCGATTCGAAGACGCCTTTAAAAAAGAACCTGAAAAAGTAGGTCCCTTCTGGGAAAAAGCAGTAAAAGCACGTAAACTTTCCGACGATCTGAAAGCTTATCTCAACGATACAAAATTCGAATCAATCGCAAGGTCAGAAAAAATACCCCTCGATTCGGCTAAGGTAAAACCTTTGTATACCATTGGTACCAAAGATAAATACGACGAAACTACCGTTTATTTTATCGGAAACTCGGTGGATGGATCAAAAGGGAAAGCCGGCGAAATGAAAAACAAAATCGCCAAATTCAAGGAAGATCTGCTTAACCTGGTTGAGCCGGGTGAACGCGGCAATATTAAAGTAGGACTCGACCTGGTAGGACCGTTTTACGATGCCGATCACAAAACGCAAAACTGGGAAATGCATAACTTTTACCATACCATCCTGGCTGCTGATGTCACCATTCTCAATAAGTTAGTTGCTGAAGTTCAAAATGCTGAACTGGATGTGGTTACTCACTTACGTTCAAAAATCGGTGCTACCGATTTCAAAATCGACCAGATGAGTGCTGTGGTAGTGCCTAAAAGCCAGTATGTTTTTATGGGCGAAAACTACGAGGCTGAAGTGTTTGTTACCGCTATGGATACCAAGCAAAGTTTCACTGCCAACCTTGGTGGATTCAGAACCAGTGAAAACGGACTTATCAAGTTATCGCTGCCGGCTACTTCTACAGGCCCCAAAACGGTTACAGGGAATGTAAACTACAAAAAACCGGATGGTACCGTGGAGTCATATCCTGTTACCCTGGATTATATTGTAGCTCCTCCTTCCCTTTCAGTGTCGGCTACTAAAATGAATGTATTCTACATTGGAGTCGATAACCCCGTTTCCATATCATCAGGTGGAGTTTCCCCGGATCAGATCAGCGCAGCTATCACCAATGGTACTATTGTTCGCAGTGGAAGTGCATGGATTGTCAGGCCTGCTACTCCTGGTAAAGCAAGTATTGCCGTAAGTGCAAAACTGGGCGACCGTTTGAAAAGTATGGGTGCTATTGAATTCCGGGTTAAAAACCTGCCGAGTCCTGAAGCGTACATCGCAAATACCAACGGCGGAGCTGTAAGCAAGGACCTGGTTCTGGCCTCGGGTGCTTTGATTCCCCGTAATCCTCCTGATTTTGACTTTGATATGAACTTTACCATTACCTCATTCAAATTCTCGGGAAACCGTAAAGGCGATATCGTGGATATTCCTGGTAACGGTAACAGTCTGAATTCACAAATGAAAGACTTTATCCGTGCTTCACGCCGCGGCGACAAGGTATTGCTCGAGGATATTTATGCCAAAGGTCCTGACGGGAAAAACCGTAAGCTAAGTTCGATTATTCTTACACTTCAGTAATTCATATGATTCAGGCTGATGAAACTCCTGAAACGGTTGTCTCTCTTACGGCAGATGATCATTACGCTGGCAGGAGTAAACCTTAGTCCGAATGTTTTTGAAAAACCGCAGGGAATGAAAATTCCATGCATCCGAATAAAATAAAAAACAAAGCATGAAAAAGAATATTCTGATCATAGCCATTTTGTTACTATTCATTGCTGCTTCCAGTAATGCACAGCAGATAATGAATACTCCGCCTCGTGATGGTGTGGTTGATCTGAGCGAAAAGCTCGAAAAAAAGCCAATTGCCTATCCCTGGATCAGGAAAGCCGATTATGTTTGGGAAAAACGCATCTGGAGGGTAATCGATATGCGCGAAAAGATGAACCAGCCCATGTATTATCCTGAAACTCCGCATAACAACTGGCGAAGTTTTATGACTATCATGATGGATGCCATCAAAGAAGGCAGCCTGACAGCCTACGATGCTACTTCACCTACGGATGAGTTTATTTCACCCATGTCGTATAAGGAACTCATCTCCAAGGTCGAAAAGGCCGATTCCAATCAGTTGCAACGTTCATATCCTCCTTACGATTTCTTCGATACGGTTATCGTTAAGAAACTGGCAACCACTGATATTAAAAAAATCAGGATCAAGGAAGACTGGTTTTTCGATAAACAGCGCTCCATGATGGAAGTCCGGATCATTGGGATATGCCCCATTATAGATGTATTTGGTGAAGACGGCAGCTTAAGGGGTCAGAAACCCCTGTTCTGGATCTATTTCCCGGAAGCCAGGCCTATTCTTGCTAAATCGGAAGTGTTTAACCGCTTCAACGGAGCAGCGAAACTTACCTATGATGACTTTTTCTGGAAACGCATGTTTAGTAGCTATATTTACAAGGTTGATAACCAGTACGACCGTAAAATCAGCGAGTACACCACCGGCATGGATGCCATACTGGAATCCGAACGAATCAAGGAGGACCTCTTCAATTTTGAACAGCAACTCTGGGAATACTAGTCCGGCGAAAGGGAAAATACCCTTGTTACTGGCTAAACA
>CAIPFN010000284.1 GCA_903864265.1 uncultured Bacteroidales bacterium
ATCCTAACATTTCACTCAAGATCGAGCAAATTCTTACCGCTAAAGTGCTTGAAGCGGTTAAAATCTTATACCAACTGGATGCTACCACAACTCAGATTCAACTTCAGAATACCCGCAAGGAATTCGAGGGCGATATCACCCTCGTTGTTTTCCCGTTCACAAAAGTCTCGCGCAAGTCGCCCGAAGCTACCGCCAACGAAATAGGCGAATACATGAAAGCTAATCTGGCCGTGATTGAAAGTTATAATGTAATCAAGGGTTTTCTGAATATTTCGATACAAAAGGAGTACTGGCTTTCATTTCTTTCGGAGAATTATACAGCTGACAAGTTTGGCTTCCACGACAGCAAAGGCCGGCAACCGGTGGTGGTTGAATATTCATCGCCCAATACCAATAAACCGCTTCACCTGGGGCATATACGCAACAACCTGCTTGGTTTTTCGCTTTCGCGTATCCTTCAGGCAGCCGGAAATAATGTTGTGAAAGTAAACCTGGTGAACGACCGGGGTATTCATATCTGCAAAAGCATGCTGGCATGGCAGCGATGGGGCGAAGGCGAAACCCCCGAAAGCAGCGGTATGAAAGGCGACCACCTGGTGGGGAAATATTACGTGATTTTTGACCAGCATTTTAAAGCAGAAATCAGTGTGCTGGTGACAGAAGGCTTAAGCCCTGAAGAAGCCTCCAAAAAAGCACCTCTTATTCTCGAAGCACAGCAGTTGCTTCAGAAATGGGAAGCCGGTGATGAAGAGGTGATCAGCCTCTGGAAGAAGATGAATGGCTGGGTATATGAAGGTTTTGCCAAGACCTATAAAATGCTGGGTATTGAATTTGACAAAACCTATTACGAGTCGCAAACCTACCTGTTGGGGAAAGAACTGGTTGAAAAAGGTGTGTTGCAGGGAGCCTTTACCCGGCGCGGGGATGGCTCCGTGTGGATTGACCTCGGTGCCGAAGGACTCGACGAGAAACTTTTGCTCCGCAGCGATGGCACCTCCGTATATATTACACAGGACCTGGGCACGGCATACCAGCGATACGATGAGTATAAGCCCGAACAGCTGATTTATGTGGTTGGCAACGAGCAGGAATACCATTTCAATGTTTTAAAAGTGGTATTGAAACACCTGGGAAATGCATGGGCCGATTCCATTTATCACCTTTCGTACGGCATGGTCGAATTGCCCGAGGGAAAGATGAAATCGCGCGAAGGCACCGTGGTGGATGCCGACGACCTGATGCAGGAAATGTTCGACACTTCCGAGGCCATGGCTCGTGAACTGGGCAAGATCGAGGCCTTCGACAACGAAGAAGCACATGAACTTTACCGGACTATCGGTCTGGGCGCCCTAAAATATTTCATACTGAAAGTTGATCCCAGGAAAAACATGTTGTTTAACCCTGCCGAATCCGTTGATTTTAACGGCAATACCGGTCCGTTTATCCAATATACCTATGCCCGTATCAAATCGGTATTGCGAAAGGCCACAGAAGCCGGGTATACAATATCGCTTTCTGCCTCGCATGCATTTGAGCTGCTGCCCCAGGAAAAGGAACTGCTGAAGAAAATCCATGATTTCCCCGTTATTGTTGAACAGGCGGCCGAAATGCATAGCCCCGCTGTAATTGCTAATTATGCTTTTGAACTGGCATCGGAGTATAACCGCTTCTACCATGAACTCACTATTCTGAAGGAGGAAAACCCCGGCAGCCGCGGGCTAAGGCTGTGCTTGTCAGAATTCACGGCAAAGGTAATTGCCAATGCCCTGTGGCTGATGGGGATTGAAGTGCCGGAGAGGATGTAGGAAGGAGCGGGCCAAGGCTCGGAAGACATCAAGTTAATAAAAATGGCTCAGATCCGACATCCACATCCCACATCCGAAATCCGAGATCTGAGATCCGAGATCCGACATCCGAGATCCGACATCCGAAATCTAGTTCCGGTGTCAGACACCCTTTGTCTGCAGCCAATCCTTCGGATATGCCTGCAGCCAAAGGTGTACAGACACCTCAAATCCAACTTTCATCCGGCTATCAAACCCAACAAACCTTTTCCTCCTGCGTACATTGCAGCACTTCCATAAACAGAATCCCCGGCCCGAAAAACCAAGCCATTTTCAAACGGATTTTGATGTCGGCAATATAGTTTATTGCCCAATAACGGCATTGCTCCAAAGCACGACAGGCTGATTGCCGGCTCGCGTAAACCCGTTATTTTCTTCCGTTTCGAACGGCTTCTGCAGCCACTTCTTCCGGCTTTCCTACTTTTTCTCCTACATGGACCTAAGTACTGCCTGACGGGTAAAACTTTTATAATCGCGCAAGGTACCAGGCAATGAAAGCCCTAAAAAACAGACTACCCGGAAACAGGATATGATAAATTCCGAAAATAATCTCTCTGCCGAAAATTTTCAAGCCTGAAATTCTACCGGAACATCATTTCCCGGAAACAGAAACCCACATTCTTTGATTTTCTTTTCCATTTCGGAATGAAATGGTTAATGCCCTACGGGCAAAACAATATTTTGCCTGATAGTTCTATTGAAATTAAAGTCCTACGTACTATTATAGTTTCCGACATCTTACATTCGTCGTTCTCTATCCGAAATCCCACCTCACACATCCAACATCATACATCCCACATCCGACATCATACATCCGACATCCGCGATTCCATACAACCTTTACGCAATACCAGACCCCTTTAAGCGTTCATTATAAAACGCATAGACATGAAACCTCATCTGTTGCTGACCTTCATTTTAAGTATTTCTCTTCTTACCTTTTCCTGCAGCAAAGACGAAATAAAAACCAGCCCTGAAATAAAGCAGCTTAGTTTTACCGAAAAGCAAAAGCAGCTTATTTCTACGTCCAATGCCTTTGGTTTTGAGTTTTTCAAAAAAGCAGGCGAAATTTCCGGGACAAATGCCAATATGATGATTTCGCCCCTCAGCGTAAGCATGGCCCTGGGCATGACCCGCAACGGAGCCTCGGGCACAACCCTCGAAGCCATGACCAACACCCTGGGGTTTTCGGGCATGACCGATACCGAAATCAATGAATCCTATAAATATATCCTCGAAACCTTTACTACCCTTGACCCAAAGGTGAAACTGCAGATTGCGAATTCGATATGGTACCGAAACACTTTCCATGTCGAACAGCCTTTCGTGCTTGCCAACCAACAGTATTTCGATGCCAGCGTAACGGCCCTGGATTTTAACAGCCCTACGGCTGTTAATATGATCAACGCCTGGGTTAACGAAAAAACGGAACAACTTATCCCCAAGATCCTGGATGAAATACCCGACAATGCCGTTATGTACCTGGTGAATGCCGTGTATTTCAAAGGTCAGTGGAAATATCAGTTTGATAAAGATAAAACAGAACCCAAGGCTTTCACCATTGCCGATGGGAGCACATTACAGGTGCCGGCCATGATGGAGCATGCCACTTTCCCTTATTACAGGGGAGATGGGTTTGAATCCATTGAATTGCCATATAACCAGGGCAATTTTATTATGGATGTACTTCTGCCCGACCCGGGAAAGGGAGTAAACGATGTGATAGGCCAGCTTTCGCAGCAAAACTGGGATTTGTGGAGCCGTCAGTTGTATGACAAGGATATACAACTGCAACTGCCAAAGTTCAAATACGAATACAATGAGAAACAGGTGAAGCCTATATTGACAGCCATGGGGATGGGAGTGGCTTTTGACCCGGATCATGCCGATTTTACGCGCATCAACTCCGAAGGCGGACTATATATCTCGGAAGTGAAACATATAACCTTTATTGTCACCGATGAGGAAGGCAGCGAAGCCGCAGCAGTCACTTCTGTCGGGATCAGCAACACTTCGGCCGGCCCTGATCAGCCATATTACTTTACCGTCAACCGGCCCTTTGTGTATTTCATACGCGAAAAGTCAAGCGGTACCATATTATTTATTGGTACGGTAATGAATCCGATCCTGGAAAATTAACTGGCAAAACGGTGCTTACCCTTTGTGTCGGCATGATGCGAATGCACAAACAGGATTTTAAATAAAATGTCGGGTGGAAGTTAACATAAAATTGATCGTCCACCTTTAAATGCAGGGGAAAACTGAAGTCCGAAACAGAAAAAAGAAATTCTATTATTGAAAGCATAAAACAGAGGGTTCATTGCAGCAGTATGAAGTATATTTCGTAATTATTTACCAGCCACATCTGCAAAATCGAAGGTTATGAACATTTTTTATGGGCAGGTGCCCGAAATCCG
>CAIPFN010000285.1 GCA_903864265.1 uncultured Bacteroidales bacterium
AGCTCCAGGGCCCGTTAACGCCTACCGAAGTGTTGACGAAATGAATGTTCAGGGGATTTGGAGGAGGGGGGCCTGGCTCGGGATAAAAATCGGCATGACAGGGTGGCGGCGGGGTACCATAGCAGATCGGGAAATTATGGGTGAAGTCTAGGGCCCCGGGGTGAAAATAAAAAAATTCTATATGCAGGGACTGCCTGCAATCCCATACAGAAACATTAAGGAGGCCGGTAGGAGCCCCTCCGCTGAAAAAGACCGTATCTTCATAAAATCCGTTGGCATTGGTAAATACGGTATGGTGACATACAAACCCTCCCGATGCCGAATCGATATCGATATGGACAGGATAGAGGTTGAGTGCGTTTCCGTTGGCGCTGTCGGTAACATATCCCGACACATGAAGCTGATCGGCGTTGGCAGTCATCCCGGCTGCAGCTAACCACATCATCAGTAAAAGAATAAGTTTTTTCATATGGGCAGATTTTTAATGGTTTCTTGATTGCATTATTGAAGCTTCTGTTAATATAACCCGGGATTAGCGAAAAGTTGCCTGGGGTATTAGTTTAAAAATTTACCAGAACCGCAGCCCTCACCCCAATACTCCAGGGCTTGGTTGTGATATCCGAAGATTCGTATACCGAATTAAAATAATACCTCATCTCAGGCTCCAGCTCAATACTGAACCGCCTCGACAGCCTGAAAGCGGCATTGATCCCCCCTATCGCCTGCCAGTTCAGCTGAATCCTGTCGGGGGTCACATTATTTATTGAAACGACCCTGTCCTTCCCCGGATCATAAGTCGTGGTCAGGTTCTCAGTATTCAGCAGCAGCGACATCACCGCGCCGGCCCTTACACCCAGTCTCAGCCAGTTATTATTCCAGAAGTCATACCCTAGCATCAGGGGCACCTGCAAGTATGTATAGCGTTTCTGCACATAGGAATAGGTGTATTCCCTTGCCGTGTCGTAAACATTGGTACCGGTCATATAATAGGTTGGATTCAGTTTGGTGCCATCCTTGTTCCAGCTGAATGTAATGGAGTCCAGCGCCTTATACGCACCGAGATAAGGATTCGACTGAACCAGCACCTCGTGCCATCCGTTGGTAATGCTGAGCCCCAGGCCGGTCCTAACCGAATAATTTCCGAAATGGAAAGTGCCTTCAATACCCATATTATTCACAAACTTATCCCCGTTCAGGGTGTTGAACATCCATTCAGGGGTGTAGTAAACGCCTGTGCTTATGTTCCAGTTTTTCTGCGGATGGCTGCTCCCTTTGTGAGCCGGCTCATTTTCTTCGTTCCGGGTATCCGGTTGTAGCGTTGGTTCGGCCGGTTTTGCAGTCGGCTCTGCGGGTTTCACAGCAGGCTCGGCTGGTTTCGCGGCAGGCTCAGCCTTAGGTACGACTGACGGCGGAACAACAGCAGCAGCAATCACAGGATTCTCAGGAGTACTTACTTTCTCATCGTTCTTTGCAAGCTCTACTGTGGTTGATTCATTTACTTTTATCACTGCGGATG
>CAIPFN010000286.1 GCA_903864265.1 uncultured Bacteroidales bacterium
AATCCGACATCCGACATCTGACATAAAAAAACGCCTTTCAGGAAATCTTCCCAAAAGGCGTTTTTTTTTAACGGGACTTACGCTTCAGGCGGAGCATTTTTACCTGCAGGCGCATCGGGAGCCGATTTGGACGGGCGGGGCAGCATATATTTCGCCATGCGGGCCGCATCGTTTTTAAAGATAATCTGCGCTACTTCATCCACCGGCTGCAGCAGTTTGTAGAGCGCGTTAAGTTGAATTACCCGGTCCTGGGTATACTGTCCGCGCTCTTTCTTAAACTTTTCCTGAGCACGGTCGGCTTCCAGTAAGGTTTTAGCCAGAACCGGAAGCCCGCTGATCAGGGCGGTATCACATCCGCAGCGGATCAGGTCGGCTTTGTGTTCTTCAGCTGTCACGGCCAGTTCTTCCATAAACCGAATGTACTTATTCTTATTATTGACCGCGTTTTTATATTCGGACAGGCCGAATTTTTTCTGTATGGCCGTGCTTTGCGGATAAGCCTTGCGAACAAAATAAGCAACACTCTGAAAAGCATGGGTACAGTTAGCATGCGCATCGTTCAGCGCTTGTGTGAGATCAGCCTGCTCTTGTACAACCACCTCATCCGGATGTACGGCCTTGGTGAGGCTGATGGCAAGCTTGATTTCGTCGGGAAGAGCGGAAGTTAAAGTGGAATCGAAAGCCGTAAAGGAAGCGATATCCTCGGGCAGGGTCACAACGATAATTTCACCCGATTGCAGCAGCACGGCATCGGGAATGTTATACAATCTGGTATTATTGGAATTCGACATTTTATTGTTTTTGATACAATCACAAAAAAATACTATCCATATGCCGTTTTATCTCTAAATATGCTTCTTATATCACTGAAGGCGTAAAAATAATACCGGCCGACACACCATTCACAAACCATTTCGACCTCTGATTGAAGATTAACAGTGATATCTGGCATTTTGAATAAAAATAGTATTTCAGGGTTTGGGGTTTAAGGATTACTGCAATTAAATCCCCTTCAATTGTGAATCAATATATCCTTCCTTCATTCCCTCAATACTTATCATTTTTTTAATGCATAAATTCAAAATGCATCTGCCAATTTCATGAAACTCAAAATATGGTTTGTACTGTAATGACCAAAAAATAAATACCTACGCCGGAAAAATCGGAAAATCCGAAACTTACCGGGTATACATAAGCTGGATCAGGATTGAATTGGTTTTTGTGGCAAAAAGATCAAAAAAGCGCGGTAATGGCTTTAAATACTTTAAGTCGGAATCTGCACATCGCTGGCCGCAATCTGCACATCGTTGGCCGCAATCTGCACATCGCTGGCCGCAATCTGCACCTCGCCGGTCGCAACCTGCACCTCGCCGGTCGCAACCTGCACGTCGCAGGACGGAACCTGCACATCGCTGGTTGGAACCTGCACCATACCCGAAGGCATGCATTGTTGACGAATGACATCCGCACAAAAATACATTTCAACCTGTAGGAAAATGATCTCAAAGAACGATAAGAAGAAGCACCAATTAAGGTATGAATGTCCGATTACATACACTAAACAGCATGCCTGCAGTTTTATACTTCGCGAAAAGGAGTTGGGGTAGAAAGCAATACAGTTATCCTAAAAAACTATATCAAAGAGGAATTTAATAAGCAAATCCATCATGATATAAACTGCAAACGGGAAGAAATGAACTGAATAAACGTGACTTCCTGATTTCCACAGCTAATATACAATAAATTGGTCATATCTGAACAAAATAATTGCAAAAAAAGACAAATATTTTTTGTGAACTCACTAAACATCATGTTTTTAGGGGCTAAATGGCATCCAAAGCGATGAAATTATAGTTCAGAGGTAGATTTTTCATTACAACTAAAGGCGCTTCGTTAATGGATTTACAGAAAGTCCAGTGGACTCTTGATATTTGATTTTGAAATAGTTCGCAAATATTTATAATTTTCGGTGCTCTGAATCAAATTATGACCCAGCAATTCCTTTCATAAAGCAGATCCATACCGCTTTCGATTAAATGCGTCTCACAACTATGGCGCAAACAATGAGGTGTAAGCCGGGCTTCAATACCAGCTCATTTTTATGGTATTTCTGTACGCCTTTTTCTGTTTCCGTATCAAAAGTTGGGGAGAAAGTAATATTATTGAAGATTTTTCAAAGTTTGTATGGCAGGATATATTTCATAATTTCTTACTTTCTTTTACCTTGATGTAAAAGAAAGTAACAAAGAACTAAGCGAAGCGTCTCATGAGCTCCTTTGAAAATAAGCAATTGGCGAATAAAAGATCAAGGCTTTATAAAAATATGTTGCATTTCTATGACGGAGGTATTTCCCCTCAATACAATGCATGAAAGATGGCAACAATTC
>CAIPFN010000287.1 GCA_903864265.1 uncultured Bacteroidales bacterium
AAAATCTCCTTTTTCGAAACACATGGGCTGGGAGCCATCGCAGCAGCCGCCGCTCTGGTGAAACATTAAATCGGCGAAATTTTCTTTTAACTGCCTTATTATTTCTGAGGCTTCAGCACTTACTGTTACTCTTGGTATCATTGATTCCTCCCGGTTTATGAAAATACCGGCAAGCTTTAGAACTTGCCGGTATTTGTTGTTTTAAAAATTCAGTATTCCTAAAAGAAGCCCAGCTTCTTTTTATCGTACGAAATAAGCATATTCTTGGTTTGACGGTAATAACCCAGCATCATTTTATGGTTTTCTCTGCCAAAGCCGGATTTTTTATATCCGCCAAATGGAGCATGAGCAGGATACAGATGGTAACAATTTACCCAAACCCTGCCTGCTTTGATGGCACGCGGTACCTGGTATATTTCGTGGGCATCTCTTGTCCAGACTCCGGCACCTAAACCATACATGGTATCGTTGGCGATTTCAATGGCTTCTTCGGTAGTTTTAAAAGTGGTAACACATACAACCGGGCCGAAGATTTCCTCCTGGAAGATCCGCATTTTATTGTGCCCTTTTAAGAGTGTGGGTTGAATGTAATATCCACCGGCTAATTCCCCATCTAATTTTTTAACATCGCCACCGCAAAGCACTTCAGCGCCTTCTTCTACGCCAAGTTTGAGGTAAGCCTGTATTTTTGCATACTGATCGCTCGAAGCCTGGGCTCCCATCATAGTAGTGCTGTCCAGGGGATTGCCCATCACAATGGCATTTGTTCTTTCAATTACCCTTTTCATGAATTTATCATAAATGCTTTCATGCACCAGGATACGCGACGGGCATGTGCAAACTTCGCCCTGATTTACCGCAAACAAAACGGCACCTTCGATGGCTTTATCATAAAAGTCATCATCGGCATCCGCGATAGACGGGAAAAAGATATTCGGCGATTTACCGCCCAGTTCCATAGTTACCGGAATCAGGTTTTCGGATGCATATTGCATAATCAGTCGCCCGGTAGTGGTTTCGCCGGTAAATGATACTTTCGAAATACGGGGTGAGTGAGCCAATGGCTTTCCGATTTCAGCACCCAGGCCAGTTACTACATTTATGACTCCTGCAGGAACTATATCCTTGATTAATTCCATCATGCACATGATAGAGGTCGGCGTTACAGAAGCCGGCTTTACAACCGTGCAACAACCCGAGGCCAGGGCAGGAGCTATTTTCCAGGTGGCCATTAATAAAGGGAAATTCCAGGGAATGATTTGCGCTACCACGCCAATGGGTTCAGGAATACAAATACTTATAGTGTTTTCGTCATGTTCCGAGATGCTTCCTTCTTCGGCACGGATAACGCCGGCAAAATAGCGGAAATGATCAACAACCAGAGGAAGGTCCACATTCACGGTTTCACGGATAGGCTTGCCATTATCAATGGTTTCTACAGTTGCCAGGTATTGAAGATTGGCTTCAATAACGTCAGCAATTTTATTCAAAACACTTGCCCGGTAAGCAGCCGAAGTTTTGCTCCAGGTCAGAAATGCCTTGTGCGCTGCATCCAGCGCCAGTTCAATGTCTTCCTTACCCGAGCGGGCGGCTTTGGTAAATACTTTCCCGTCAATAGGACTGCTGTTATCAAAATAAGCTCCTTTTACAGGAGCTACAAACTGCCCGCCAATGAAATTATCATAGTGGGATTTGAAAGTTGGTCTTTTCTGTGCCATCTCGCTTTTTATTTATTTTTCACAAATATATCTACGTTTATAGATATATAATAGCACTATCTGTTCAATTGATAGCATTTGAAAATTCCTTAAACCCGAAATTGCCTTTTTGAAACTATACGAGAGTTTATATCCAAATTGATTGTTAATCTATTAAATAGCCGGATAAGACACTTCCTTGGGCCAGCCTTTGCCGGAATATTCTGGCCAAATCATTTGATTGCCGGGATGCAGCCATTCGGCAAAACCGACACTAAATCCATCTCTAAATCATATTTAAAATAGCCAAAAACTATATTGAGTCGACAAGATAAAATGGCCTGGACTGGTAGTCAAAAAGTTTCCTGCTTTTGCCGGGGCTTTTGAAGTATTCATTTTCCCCGGCACAGGCGTCGGCATATTAGTTTAAAAAAACTTTGGATAAGCATGTTTTAACAGAAATCAAAACAAGCTCAGGAAACACAATCCGAAATCACCAAACCCTTTATTGAAATTGATAGGATGGGGTATTACCTTTGCAGGCTGTCGGAGGAAGAGTTATAAACTGTTGCTGCAAATTGATTTCTTCTTTTGCCGTTCGACTGCCGACGCATGAAAGTATAATACTTCTGTCAAATGGAATTATGCACTCCTTTCTTTTGGATTTATTGATCATGTTTTTGTAATTGGTGGGATAGCAGACTGTAATTGTTAAGAGCACAAACTGATCAAAACTATTGGCCTGTTTAATCTGCAATTATCTGAAAAATAATTCCGAAATTAAATGAACGCAGCAAAAAGTGTTTACTTTTGATAAATTAAACACCCCTATGAAACGAATTTTTCCCATTTTGCTCTACATTTTATTTCCAATGTTCCTTTTTGGGAATAATGATATGGATTCATTATTAAAGGTACTTGATAATACGGTTGATAATTACCAGATTTACTCGAATCAGAAAGAAGAAAAACTCAATAAGCTAAAAGATCTTCTGAAAATCACTTCCACTGATCTTCAGAAATTTGAATTATGTGGACAGTTGTATGACGAATACAGATCGTATAAATCGGACTCGGCCCTCACCTATGCCAGGGTAAAGCTTCAAATCGCCGAGAAATTGAATGATATTCACAGCCTCACCAATGCCCGTTTAAATTTAGCGGCAATTATGGGGACATCCGGCTTATACAAGGAAGAAATGGACATTTTGAATGGTATAAATATCAGCCAGACACCCGAATTAAAAGCCTATTATTTCCATATTTACCGAACGGTTTATGGTTATATGGCTGATTATACTGTATCGAGCCAGGAAAACATCAGGTACAACCATTTGACTGCTGCTTACCGCGATTCATTATTGACAGTAAACCCACCAAGTTCTGCCACCCATATTATGGTAAAGTCGGACCAGCTCACAGTTCAAAAAAAATATAATGAGGCACTGGAACTTTTACTGCATTATTATCCAACAATTAATGAGGATCAGCATACCAAAGCAATAATTGCTTATAGCATATCATTGGCTTACCATGGTAAGAATGACCGAAAACTTGAAAAAGAATGGTTAGCTATCTCTGCCATGTATGATATCCAATCGGCCACAAAAGAATATATTTCATTGCGAAGGCTTGCCTTCTTACTATACGAAGACGGAGATGTCTTTAGGGCATATAAGTACATCAGAAGATCGCTGGATGATGCTCTTTTTTGCAATGCCCGTCTTCGAACGTACGAAATTTCACAGATGTTGCCCATTATTGATAAAGCATATCAAAATCAAACGGATGCCCGGCAAAGACAGCTGTTAACCTCCTTGGTCAGTATCAGTATTTTGTCATTGTTTTTGATAATAGCCATAGTATTGATATACAGGCAGATGAGGAAGCTTTCGGCAGCCAGGAAAGAACTTAGTATGGCCAATGAACAATTAAATAATCTGAATCATGAATTGTCATATACAAATGCTCAACTTAATAATACGAATGAAACATTAGTTGAAGCAAACTTGATTAAAGAGGAATATATAGGACGGTATATGGACCAATGTTCAGTATATATTGATAAACTGGATAGTTACAGACGTTTGTTAAATAAGACTGCTGCTGCCGGTAAGATTCAGGATTTATTAAACGCATTGAAGTCGAAACAGTTTATTGAAGATGAGCTGGAATTTTTTTATATAAATTTTGATAGTACCTTTCTTCAGCTTTTCCCCACTTTTGTTGAAGAGTTCAATAGCTTACTCGTTGATAATGATGAAACACAATTAAAACAGGGTGAATTACTGAATACAGAACTCCGGATATTCGCACTAATTCGTCTGGGGATTAAGGACAGTGTCAAAATATCGCATTTTCTTCGTTATTCCTTATCCACTATATATAATTACCGTACGAAGCTCAGAAATAAAGCAGTTGGCCCACGCAATGAATTTGAAGATAGAGTGATGCTAATTGGAACATCAATAAAATAATATTTGATCTATTCCTTGATAAAGGGACTTCCTGAATCAGGGAAGCCCCATTTTGTTTTATAAATCTACTACATTTAATTATTCAAAAATGTTTATATAATAC
>CAIPFN010000288.1 GCA_903864265.1 uncultured Bacteroidales bacterium
ATGGGGAGTGGGGGGAAGGTTAAAGGTTAAAGGTTAAAGGTTAAAGGTTAAAGGTTAAAGGCGAAAGGTTAAAGGCGAAAGGATGAAGGGGAAAGGTTAAAGGCTGAAGGTTAATGGCGAAAGGTTAAAGACTAAAGGTTAAAGGCAAAAGATGAAAGGTGATCCCTATAGCTGTTAGCTCTGACATCATACATTCAACATCATACATCCGAAATCCGAAATCATACATACAACATCATACATCCGAAATCCCACATCCCACATCCGAGATCATACATCCTATTATAAAACGCCCGGCGTTTTAGATTTTCAGATTATTCTGGCTAAAACTCCGGGCATTTTTTACTAACTTAATGTATTGGTCAAATAGTGAGACTTCAGGCAAAGCAAGTACTCCGTGTACTCAAAGTGCTGCAGTCATGCGACTACCAGATATTGGCACGATTTTCAGGAGCAATATATCTCTTATCGCCTGGTTGAATGTTGAATGCGGTGTAGAAAGCCGGGATGTTGTAAACAATGGCATTTACGCGGGCATCGCCTGGGGAGTGTACATCTTCTTTCAGGCGGCGCATGGTTTCTTCATCACGTATATTGGCACGCCAGACCTGTGCGTAGGAAAGGAAAAAACGCTGGTCGTTCGTGAAACCATCGATTTTTGCATCCTTGTCTTTTCCTTTAAGTGCTTTCAGCAATCCGTTGTAAGCTACATTCATTCCACCCAGGTCGGCAATGTTTTCGCCAAGGGTAAGCTTGCCATTCACATGCAATGAATCCAGAATTTTATAGTTGTCATATTGATCGACCAGAACTTTGGTTTTAGCTTCGAAATTCTTGGAGTCGTCGGCCAGCCACCAGTCGTGGAGGTTTCCTTCTTTGTCGTACTGCCGGCCCTGGTCGTCGAAGCCATGGGTCATTTCGTGCGAAATCACCATGCCTATAGCTCCGTAATTCACTGCATCGTCAGCGTCCATAAAGAAGAAAGGAGGTTGTAATATAGCCGCAGGAAATACGATTTCGTTCATATTTGGGCTGTAATAAGCGTTTATGGTTTGTGGTGTCATTCCCCATTCGCTGCGATCGACAGGTTTGCCTATCTTAGCTATATCGCGGTTCACGCCAAACTGCCGCGCACTTTTTTGATTGGCATAATAGGAATCGGTACCAATGGTGAGGTTGCTGTAGTCGATCCATTTGTCAGGATATCCGATTTTGACATTGATTTTCTCGAGTTTCAATTTAGCTTCCTTCTTGGTGGCATCCGACATCCAGGTCAGTCCTTCTATACGTTCACCTAAAGATACCTTCAGGTTATTAACCAGCTCAACCATTCGTTTTTTAGCTTCGGGAGGGAAAAATTTCGCTACATACAATTGTCCGACCGCTTCGCCCAACGAGCCGCTGGTTTGATCAATCATACGTTTCCAACGGGGCCGTTGTTCTTTCACACCGGATAAAACGGTGCCATAAAAAGCAAAATGCTCCTTATCGAAATCCGATGAAAGCAAGGCTGCAGCTGAATTGATCAGATCCCAGCGGAAATACACTTTCCAACTGTCGACCGGAACAGTATTGATCATTTTAGCCATCCCACTGATAAACTTAGGCTGTCCTACATTGATTTCATTGGTTGCCGTGAGCTTGATACCCTCAAAATAGGCTTTCCAGTCGATACCGGGAGCCATTTTCTGCAGTCCGGCCAGGTCAGTTTTATTGTAATTGGTAGCTGGGTCGCGCAGTTCAAGGCGTGTGGAAGAGATTTTAGCCAGTTCGGTTTCGGTGGCCATCACCATATCAGCATCTTTGGCAGCCTGCTCAGGAGTGGAACCTGCAAGCACAAACATTTTTGCCATATGTTTCAGATAGCTGGCGCGAATTTCTTTCGAACGTGTATCCTCGCTCAGGTAATAATCCCTGTCGGGTAAACCGAGCCCACCCTGGTAGGTAGTTGCAATGACCTGGTTTGAGTTTTTTTCATCCGGGCTGCTGAATAAATAGAAAAGCGGATAGTTGCCTGAAGCATGTTGCTGGATAATCATTTTCTGCACATCTGCAACGGTTTTAAAAGCATCAATCTGATCCAGTTCGGCTTTTAATGGAGAAATTCCATTTTTTTCGATCTTCAGCGTGTCCATGCCTGCGTTGTAGAAATCGCGGATTTTCTGGTTTACCGTACCCGTGCTGGCATTTTTGTCAGCCGATGCTTCAGCAAGAATAGTTTTTAGTTGGGTGTAATTTTCCTCTTCCAGCACTTCGAATGCACCGTACCGGCTGTACTCAGCTGGAATAGGATTGTTTTTCAGCCATTTGCCGTTGGCATACTTGTAAAAGTCGTCACCGGCTTTTACCGTGGTATCCATGTTGGCAGCATTGATCGCCGGTTCAGCTTTCTTGCCTTTGTCGCCACACCCGCCGGTACCTATTGCAAGAGCTATGATGCCTGCAGCTGTCATAAATGATTGTTTTAATAAATAGTTCATGATGAGTAATTAATTGGTTTTAGGATTACATGAAAATGCACGTAAAAGTATTCATTGTAGGTATAGGAATAAAATGGAATCGTTAAGTGCTACTTAGTTATCGGTATAATACTGATAACAATCGGCAGCATGGTAAATACCTGAATGAGTGCTGGTTTATGGCAATCCTGATATAAACCTATGGCCGGGTCTTTTTTACCCTTTTTTGATGGTAAAAGGAGGGCCACCCGGGAAACCGGACGCTGAGAAATGGAGTCCGGCAGAACTGAAGCTGCGGTTTACAAAGATTTGGTATTCAGTTATATGAGCCGGTAATCGACAGTGTTGAAACGGGATATTTCAGTAATAACAGGGCTTTTTGTTCTGCTCATTTACCAATACCCATTATTCGCTCCTCATTTTACCTACATTTGCCGGCAAATCAAAGAAGCTGATTTCTGGCCGGAAATTCTTCTCAACATATTGACAATTAATCAAATACTATGAAACCATCGTTTACCGGAATTGCTCTCGTCATCTTTATAGCACTGTTGATGTGTGTTACAACCGCTTTCTCACAGGAAGTAAAGCCAGCTGCCAATCCCGAAAAACCTCTGCTAAGCTGGGGCGGTTTTGTTAAAGCTGAGTCTATTTATGATACACGCCAGATAGTGGAAGCCCGCGAAGGATACCTTCTGCTTTATCCCAAGAAAGTGAGTCTGGATAAAAACGGGAAAGATATCAATGCACAGGGAAGTTTTAACCAGTATGCCATGACGGCCAGGCTTTCGGCCAAAATTACAGGTCCCGACCTGCTTGGAGCAAAAGCTTCGGCCTTGATTGAAGGGGATTTTACAGGCGCTTCCAATAGTGAAAATAACAGTTTCCGTTTGCGCCACGCTTACCTGAAACTGAAATGGGATCATGCGTCAATCATCGCCGGACAATACTGGCATCCGCTCACCATACCCGAAATGTTGCCCAACGTGCTTTCGCTCAATACAGGTGCTCCTTTTCATCCCTTCAGCCGGCAACCCCAGATCCGACTGGATGTTACCAACGGGAAAATCAATGCCGTGTTGGCCATTTCCGCCCAGCGTGACTATATGAATAACGGACCTTCCGGAACTTCCTCGGTTTATTTGCGTAACAGCACAATACCTAATTTGCATGCTCAGGTTCAATATGTTGCCGGGAAGATATTTGCAGGCCTTGGATTTGACTATAAACATATTCATCCGCGACTGGTTACCGATAGCTTGTTCAAGACGGATGCAGCTGTAAATTGCTTTTCATACACTGCTTTTGTGATGGCCAAAACATCGCCGCTGGTAATCAAAATGCAATGGATTTACGGACAGGGACTCAACGACCACCTGGTTATGGGAGGTTACGCGGTTTCGCACACCGACCCTCTGACCAACCAGCAGGAATACACTGCCTTGAATTATGTTACGGGCTGGCTGACTCTTCAAACCACCGGTAAAACCTGGCAGGGATCGTTGTTTGCCGGTTATTCAAGGGGTTTTGGAGCTAATAAGGTCATCACAGGTGCCGTTTACGCCCGTGATGCGGATATTGCCTATCTCTACAGGCTTGCACCCATGATCAGTTATATCAAAGGGAAACTCACCCTGGCAGCGGAATGTGAAATTACGGCTGCTGCCTATGGAAAAACAGATGCACACTCAAAAGTGTATGATGCTTCACTGGTAACTAATACCCGTATCAGTTTTTCGGCAGGATATTTTTTCTAAACAAACTTAACCCATTAGGGCTGAACCAGTAAAAGCAAAATAAAAAGAGGCTGTCCCTATGGGTGACAGCCTCTTTCTGTTTTGCCTTGTTTTGTACTCCGGTATCGTCGATTCTGCCTGATATTTTCATCAGGGAAGCAGGCTGAAGCGGATTTTAGTGTTCGGGATGATATAGCGAAACATCTTCAGTTAAGGGTGTGAAATTTTTCACGTTTTCTGAAATCAATTAGAGCTTTCAGCGGTTTGGCGCATTCTTATTTTTTGTCTGGCTTGTATATATGCTGTAGTCAATCAATAGTTCCCCGCTGCCGGCAGTAATAGGTTTATATTTTACGATACAACTGTCGGTATACCAGTCTTCCCCTTCATAAACCAGGTCGAAGCAGTCCGATACAGTATCTTTTCGGTAAGGCACCAGGTCGTTGGAACTGTAACTGATGATCCCGCTTCCGTTTATGATGCCACTCAGATGCAAATCCATGGAGTAGGGAAATTTCGCGTATTTATCAAGCCGTAATACAATACGCTTCGGCTGGTTGGTGAGCGCTCTCTTTATTTTTCCTGAGCTGGTTGTCAACAGATTGTCTTTTTGCAGCAAAAAGCTGGTAAAAAGGCATACGATCGAAAGTAAAACAAACCCAATGGCCCATCTGCGTTTATTTCTTCTTCTCATTAAGTAGTAATTTGCAGGTTGAAGGAGTTAAA
>CAIPFN010000289.1 GCA_903864265.1 uncultured Bacteroidales bacterium
GTGGCATCAAAGTCTTTTACCCGGTCACGCCAAACATAATTTTCGAGATCATTCAGTGGTTTTTGCTCGATGCCATCCGATGTCACCTTCCAGTAATTATTTCTGAAAAATAAATATTGATGGTGCTTATCGGCAGATTCAAATCGGGGATTGACAAACGAAATATTGCCCAGGGAGTCTTCACCAAAATACATTTTACCACCCCTGTACAGCATGTCCATCACGTCAACAAATTCCTCTTTGCTGTTGGTGGCCAGAATCCCTTTGCTGAATTCCATCATGTAGTCGCGCACCTGATAGGGTTCTACAGTCTGCACTACTTTGTCAATGATCTGTATCAGGGCATACTTACGACCGGTTAAGGCGATGCGGCCAAATCCCCGGCGGTTAAGAAAGTTGAAAGCGTAGGTATGCCGGAAGCGGTAATTCGAATATTCATTGCCTTGCCGGTCGGCTTTGGTCATTTTTTGCCAGAACTGTTCATCCTCCTGGAGTGGTTCTGCAGGAACGAACTTCCCCGTATCATCAAATTTCCATTTGTGGCGCCCGATATAGAATTCCGGAATACCAATGAGGATATCACGATATTTCTCCGCAAAGGAATTGGCATCCTGCAGGCACCACAGTTCCTTTAATTTCAGATCCGAAACCGTCGATATCTTATGCAGCTGGATGTATTTTCCTGCCCCGTCTTTTTCATTGATGGCGGTTTTGATATCATTTAACAGCGCATTCTCATTGTCCCGGAGACTGCCGGCCAGAAGATCATCTACGCCTTTTTCAAATACAGGAATACTCGCATCTTTACGGATGTAGGCAAAGTATATCTCCAGGTAGATTCCAAGATTGATGAAAGTTTTAAGATATTCCCGGTAATTACAAACGGCCCAGTAGAAGGAGAAGGGGCGCTGATCAACGCGTGATCCGGGCTTCAGATCATTGCTCAGGGCATCCCAATCGGCATCGAGCACAAATACTACCTCTTCGACCTTGCATGCCTGTACGATGAGCTGCAGCTCGTATGGAAGCTTTTTGTTTTGCCCAATATTCTGAATACCCATCACCCCCACCGACGTGATGCCATGCTTACAGGCTTTAACGGCTTTCTTCTCCCCCTCCTGGATAAACAGCCTCTTGATCACGCGCCGGTTGCGATATGCTTCCCGGATCTCTTCCGGAAAGAAAAGGTGAGAACCGGATCCTGATGGCGATGAGTACTTCATCGAATGGCCATACTTATCGTGATGCAAATCGGGATTTTGCCAGCGGATCCTGAACAGGTGCTCCTGTTTATTTCCCTTCGGCTTTGTAAACATGACCGGTTTGCCCTCCAGGTCATAATACCAGATGATCATATCGTCACCTGGTGAAATTTTGCCATATTGATCGCGGGTACCGGATTCAAAGACATCAACCATTTTATTGGTATGATCATCAACCGGAACGGTTGCCTTTTGATCGGCATCTGAAATGCCACTGGAGGCCAGCATGCGATCGCGGAATGTCAATTCCTTTTTCCCGTTTTTCTTCTGGGGCCCTTTTTCAGGTTTTTCATATTCAAGGGTCACGTTGTATTTATCGGCCAGGTATTTAATTGCCTCAGGGTACGATAGGTTTTTTCGGTCCTTAATGAAATTAATGGCCGAAGTTCCACCGTATTCGCATGAATAGCATTTATAAATACCTTTGGCCGGAGTAACGATCAACCCTTTCGCCTTGCCTGATTTGCCACATTCCGGACACTTCGTATACAGGCTGGCCCCGGTTCGCTCAAGCTTGCAGAAGTCGGCAATAACTTCTTCGACCTTGACAATGGATAAAATCTTCTGGATGCAATCTTGGGTGATCTTCATTTAGCAGAAATAGGAAAGAGTTACTTGGAATAGAAAGTGGGAGTTGACGTGACATTTGCTTTTCCTGATTTTACCAGGTCAATCAGGAAGCGTGCCCTGGCTTCAACTTCTGAGGTAACAGTCAGCCAGATTTCATCACTGAGCTGTACTTTAAAATAGCCATCAAGATATTTGTGAATCTTCATTTCATTGAAAAAACCGAAGGGGATGATATGTCCAAGCTCAGTCATATTATAGGCTGGAAATGCCTTTGCAAAAATTTGACCTTTGTTCTTGAGAACATAAACCCCACGGCCTGGAATGAATACCCAGAAATGTGATGCCTTCCATTTGATGCCCAGTTCGGCAATCTCTTTCGAAATAATAGGATCTGTGTAGTTGAATTCTTCTTTCATTTTTCAAGTTGTAATTGAGTGGATTTTACTTTAGGGTAATGTTCAAGTTCCTTTTTGCAAAAGATGATCATGTCAAGGAGTTTGCTCTCACTGGATCCATGAGAAGGGTTGCCGGGAGTCGGCAGGATTTTGCGCATGTCTTCTTCCAGGACAAGGATCACTTTGCAGATCTCCTCAATCTTCTTGTCAACAAACCATTGATTGTATTTCGAGCAGCGATCAAGAGCTGCGATCTTTGGTTCGGTTCGATAAAAATCTTTGTGACCGGCTTCGAACAATACCCTGGCATGCGCGACATATTTTGAGAACAGGACAAGGATATAGCTGCGTTTAGTGGACAAGATGTATTTTTCGGCATCCCGGCGGTCAATGAAGTTTCCCCGGTCAGATTTTGGACCCTGTCCAAGATCCCACCTCATATCAAATGAGGTTATGCCCGTTTTCGGGCATACAGCAAATTCTTTCAATTCGAACATCTGCATAGCTTATGAATTATCACGTTTGGCATATTCATTAACACAGGCATCGATCAGTTGATCCAGGATAGCAACCTTGGCGCGGATGATCTCTTTCTCCTGGTCAACGGCAGGCTGGTCACCGGTGATGATCAGACGGTCTGTCAATTTCAATTTAAAATGGGTATATGCCTGAATTGATATCAGGATA
>CAIPFN010000290.1 GCA_903864265.1 uncultured Bacteroidales bacterium
AACAGTGTTCAGATATCAAATCAGGGACGCTAAGATTTGATTTTCCAAAGGAAGGCCAATATATTTTAAATAGCCGGTCCTAAAAAACAAAATCTAGTGCTTCTTCTGAATGAAAATCAGTGAAACAATAGATTGAGCCCGTTGCGAAACACGAAATGGTTGGTACTTTAAGGTTTATGCTATAGGATGATGTTCGTTGAATTTTTTCAGCCTGCTTTCCAACTCAGGAAACTGGGTGCGTTTTACCAATGAAACACAGGCGCGAAGTCCTTCGGTATGCTCACTGCCGGTAATGGACAAGGAAATGGCACTGATGCCGTAATAAAGTAATTCTTCAATCAGGTCAGGCCCATCGAAGCCAGGGTACATAATGGTGAAGTAGAAGCCATCGGCAATTGGCTTGTCGATATCCATGTCATACACAATCCTGAAACCGTTATCAACGAATAACTTCTTCATGATCTTGGCTTTGGCACCATATTCTTTTACCTGTTCCACAAAATTGAATTTGCCTTCGTTGGCGGCTTTCAGCATGGCTGCGAGTGCATACTGGGCCGAATGCGCCGTTCCGGAACTCAGGGAATATACGGTGCCGAATATCATGGCCCTTCCGAACTGATCGCTCGAATAATAACGCAATAAATCTTCCGCCTGGGTATTGAATAATTTATTGCTGATCACCATCATCCCGATTCGTTGACCTGCATAACTGAATGCCTTGGAACTGCTGATCAGGAGAATATAGTTATCCGTGTATTTTGCCACCGTGGGCTGGTAAGGCGGTACTCCGGGTTTGCTGTAATCCTTGCGGAAATCCATTCCGAAATAGGCCAGATCTTCAAGAATGACAACATTGTATTTATTGGCCAGATCCCCTATGATATTCAGTTCCTCGTCGGTAAAACAAATCCATGAAGGATTATTGGGGTTGGAATATAATACGGAATGTATATTCCCCTTGGCAAAATACGATTCCAGTTTGGCCCGGAGTTTCTCGCCCCGGTATTCATATACATCGAAGCTGTCGAATTTAAGCCCCATCACCTTGTGCTGCTGCTTATGCACCGGAAACCCCGGATCAATAAACAGGGTGGTGTCTTTTTCCTTGTGCATGCGCGAAAGCGTCATGAACGAAGCAAACCCGCCCTGCATGGAACCAACCGTGGGGATACATCCGGCCGGATCAACATCAACGTCGAGGAAGTTTTTAACAAAAAGCGACACTTCTTTCTTTAAGGGAGGAATACCATCTATATCAGGGTAAATGGCAGCTACGCCTCTTTGCAGGGCTTCAATTTCGGCATCGGTTCCCACTTGTGCAGGCGGAAGCCCGGGTACACCCATCTCCATGCGGATAAATTTCTTGCCCGATGCTGATTCAATATTGTCGACAAGACGTTTGATTTCCCTGATGGTGGCTTTTCCCACTACCTGCACATTTAACTCTTTGATCTTGTCGTTAACGATCTCGCAATCGATAGGGGTGTCATTGATTCCTGCTTTCATCTGTAAGTGAATTATTTAGGCTAAACCTAAGTCGTTGTTAAATAATTCACAAAGATTAGAAAAGGGAATGTGATAATAAAATGAAAATGAAGAAATTTTGACCTTTATGTTAATTTAGAATGAATTTACACTGAAATGACCTTTTTTAGGGGGGTATCCCGGATATCATTTAGAAAACTTGCCGAGAACCAAGCTGAAAGTCGGAAGTCCGGATTTTAAAATCCGGACGAAAACCAGGTAAAGCAACACTTTCACCGGGTATGCTTTGATTTGGCCATTTATCAGAAATCGGGGATGCTTCTTATCCTTCTTCCGGCTTTCATCTTTCTCTTTTGAAGCGGATGAGTTTATTCCTTACTGAACGATAAACTTCGAACCCGTCACAGGGCTCGAACCACTTATCCTGGCCAGGTAAAAACCGGGTGTGAGAACTGAAGTATTGACTGATATTCGGCTGGCGTTTTTGGGGATAATTTGTGTCATTACGGTTCTGCCGTCGGCATTCATAATATATAAAATAGTTTCCTTCACATTCCCAGGCGTTAATATGACGATAAACCCATCCTGAACCGGATTCGGGTATATGCCAGTTTTTTCGGATGCCTCGGTATTTATAGCGGTAATCTGTGCAAGCGTATACTTACTCACAAATTTCCATATTTCACTGCTGGCATTAATATCGCGGTTGGTGTTGCCTAAACCCGTAACGCCCACTGAACCGGGCCAGGTATGCCCTCCGTTGATGACCTTCAGCAACATGACTTCCGAGCCTTCGGTGCAAGGCGACCAGGTATAACGCTGTACTGTCGACCCTTCGGCGACCAGGTCCGGCAGGTTTTCAACCACAGGAAAAACAGGGCAGGTATCGAAGGATTTCCAGAATGAGAGCACCTGGTCGACCGATACGTTTCCGAAACCGCCATTGTAACTCACCACAATATCACTGGTTCCGTGTATGTGAAGTACGGGGGTAATCCGCTGCGGGGTACAGGCCGCGAATGAGGCATCGGTCATGGTGCCCGCCACCGAAGCAATGGCTGCAATCCGGTTTCCCAGTTCGCAGGCCAGTCGGTAACATAGAAACCCTCCATTCGAAAAGCCTGCGCCATACACCCGGTTTAAATCGATATTGTAATCCTGGTGAAGAGTGTCGATAAGGGCCGATATAAATCCGACATCATCGGCTGTGGATCCCCCGGGTAAGCCTACATTCCACGAATTGCCTATTCCATCGGGATAGACTACTATAAAGTTGGCCGTATCGGCAATGGAGTTGAACCCCGTAAATTGCATCATATTCAGGCCGGTCCCGGTTAGTGGATGCAATGCCAACAGCAGGGGAAGCGTGTTGCCCTGGCTGTAATTCACCGGAAGGTAAACTATCCAGGTCCTGTTAATCCCGTCAAAAATAAAACTGCGGTTAACCTGGGATTGTGAAACACCCGAAAACAACAGGCAGCATAACAGGGTCATGAACAGGTTTCTCATAAAATATCTACCTTTTAAAATCCGATTGACAAAAATAACCTCATTCTTCATTATTGAAGAATTGCAGCAAAGATACTCAATCCGGCAAAATCCGGGGATATTTCAACCAATTGGCTTGTTTTTATTGTTTAAGCTTTATTCGGAAGCTTGTTTTATTCAATTACATGAATGAGCTCAGTAGCCGTTCTGGGAATACTTTCATAAGCATTGTAATCCTTCAGGGTATACTTATTTTGAACTTTCTTCTCAAAACCAGAGGATTTTATTTTAATGTTGATAATTC
>CAIPFN010000291.1 GCA_903864265.1 uncultured Bacteroidales bacterium
ATCAGGCGGGGAGGCAGTTTCCTGGATGTGTACCGCTGGCAGGGAGTGGAACGGATAATCATCGACTGGAATAATTTCAATAAAACGGCTGAAATCAGCGAAGAACAGAATATTGCCATAGATAAACTGCTGGAATCATGAGGAATTAGGCTAAAACAGGAATTTGATCCCTGAATACTTTCATCAAAATATCTCAAAACGACGGCGATTCTACTGTTTCCGGCCCACCAGGCCTTGCTGAATGTCGGCCTGCGCGAACACCATCTCAGGTTAACAGACATTTCCCGGTCCAAAGGCGAAAAAATATTTTCCTCCAAACTATCCCAGGCTTTTGTTGTTCTTTCGTATATTTGTATGAATCATATGGCAGAATCCATGAATGACCGCTCATATACCTGGTCCGGATATCTCTTCTTTTCCGGTTCATATTCTGACTGACAGCTAAATACTGCTCTTCCAAACTTTCCCGGCGACCAATCTTTTAAAATTCGTGAATCCCGAATTCCTTCACTAAGGGTGCTGTTCATTGGTTTTCAATTTATGAATCCTGACTGCTTATGTTGCATGATAATAGCCAGTTAACCACATAATTCACATTTAAGGAAACACCGCAACGGGCAAGCCCTTAACCGTTTCAGGTTTACTAAACAATACCAGCTATGAAAGAAGATCAAAATGAAAAGATGAGATGGATACTGTTCTGGATTTTCATCGGATTATACGTGATTATCACTGTATTGACAATACTGGCACTGTTTTATGGCCTTGGAAGCCTGGCTGAGGAATACAAGAAAACCTTGTTTACAACTTTCATAGTCGAGACCGGGGTTGGGGTGGTGACTTTGTTTTACGCGCTGTTCGGCCTCAGGAAAACAAGCGGGAATACAGTTCCTCCACCTGCCAGGATTGTAACAGAAGTAATCCATGATGTGGGCCTGGTAACAGACTTACCCTATAAAGGCGTTATCGATCTGGATAAAAGCACAAACCTGCTGGAATCGTATAACGGCAATTTCCGTTCATTACTGGGTCAGAACAATTTTTCGGCCCATTTCAAACCCAGCATGTTCGTTTTTATTTCACCCGACCCGAATTACACCACTTACAGGCCTTCGGTGGTGATACAGATTGAAAAGAACCAGCTCACCGAGATGAATATGACCCTTTCCGATTATATGGAAAGTGTTTTCACCGAAACCCAGAAACTGCAATCCATTGTAGGCAAGAGATATATACGCCTCGGGGCGAGCAGCGCGACCCAATGGTACCAGGCCGATGCATCCAGAATATTGGGTATGGACACCAACCTGAAAACGACTTACCAACAGGTTCAGAAAGTGGTTTTATCGGATAAACTGATGGGGATAATTACCATTTCCTATTCGGATGAAACCACACCCGAAGACCAGAATATCCTTCAGCAACTGCTGGCTGAATTTGGGGTGAAATAAGATTGATTTTCCGTTTATCGAGCTCGAACTTAGTCAATCAACAATTCAGGAAAACCATGATGCGCAATTAATGCCTGCCGAAAGAGTAAACTTCTGGCAGAAAGAATGCTTTCGACACCTGGTCCGTACAACCTTGTTAATAAGCTGTCCCAATATACATTACCAGCCTATGTGAACTATGATCCGCATTATTACCTTCCTGCTTTCAATTTAAATCCTGGGCAGTTCATTATAAACTATTGTATGCCTTTCGGGTCCCATTTTTTTTTGCAACCTTGCTATAAGAGTACTTCCGATATTCGGAAACGTAAAAATATTGTAATTATTTACCAGCCACATCTGCAAAATCGAAGGTTATGAACATTTTTTATGGGCAGGTGCCCGAAATCCGGCCTTGTTAACAAATATTTACTGTTGGTGTGAATAAGATTAGGCCTAACTATTTGGTTTATAGTTAAA
>CAIPFN010000292.1 GCA_903864265.1 uncultured Bacteroidales bacterium
TAGTTGGCAGTCGGCATGTTGTGGTTTTAAAAATCAGGTTAAGGCTAAGGTTATACCAGGTTGAAAAGGGCTGCATCAAGCGATGGACGTCCTTGTGCATCATGTTTTCAGAGGCTGGTCATGGTTTGAAATTGCAAAATCAGTTGTCAGGTATTAGCAGGTCCTGTAGTGAAGGACTGATATTATGCTGCAATAATAAACGAAATAGCTATCAAAAGCTTGTTCAGAATATAAAATCTTTCTGACCCCATCGGCAACTCCCATTTTTTGAACACTTATAACCGGATAAAAAAGGTATTTTTGCAGCTGTATGCTTCAATCGTTCTCGAACCATCTCATCCTGATTTCTTGTCTGCCAAGCCGCTATCCATCTCATTTGCCAATCCATGAACACTGAACAATTCATAGCTCGTCGTCTGATTAAAGGAGGTCCCGGAAGTTTCTCGGCCCCTGTTATCCGTATTGCTATTGTAAGTGTGGCACTCGGGCTGGCGGTGATGATTGTCTCGGTTGCCATAGTCACCGGTTTCCAGAAGCAGATCCGCGATAAAATTGTCGGATTCGGCTCGCATATACAGGTAGCCAAATTCGATTCGAACAATTCGTTTGAATTTGAGCCCATCAGTAAGAGCCTGGCTTTCTACCATCAACTCGAAAAAACTGAGGGGATCAAACATATACAGGTGTTTGCAACCAAAGCCGGGATTATAAAAACCGAGGAACAGATACAGGGAGTGGTTTTTAAGGGAGTAGGTACTGATTTCGACTGGTCCTTTTTTCAGGATAAACTGGTGGAGGGTAAGCCCTTTTCCACAAGGGATACTGCTGCCGGCAATTCGGTTATTATCTCAAAAAACCTGGCCGATCTGCTGAAAATAAAGACAGGCGATCCGTTGCGCATGTATTTTATCATTGATAACGCCGCCCGGGCCCGTAGGTTCATTGTTTCGGGGATATACAGCACCGGGCTGGCCGACTTTGACCTGAAATTTATTTTTGGCGACATACGGCAGATACAGAAGCTGAATGGCTGGAGCCCGGATCTGGTTTCGGGTTTTGATGTGTATATCAATGACTTTAATGAACTGGACAAGATGGGGAAAGTGGTATATAAAGCAGCCGGTTACGATCTGAATGCCCGCACCATACGCGAGTTATATCCGCAGATGTTCGACTGGCTTGACCTCCAGGATATGAATGTCATTATCATTCTGGTGCTGATGGTCCTGGTTTCGGGCATGGCCATGATTTCCACCTTGCTGATCCTGATTCTGGAGCGCACCAATATGATAGGGGTGCTGAAGGCGCTGGGAGCCCGGAATATGAGCATACGCCGTATTTTCCTGTACAATGCAGCCTACATCACCGGTAAGGGATTGCTGTACGGGAATATTGCGGGAATAAGCATATGCCTGCTTCAAAAATATTTCAGCATTGTGAGCCTGCCCCAGGAATCCTATTTTATGTCGGTTGTGCCTATAAATCTTCAGCTGATCCACCTGTTGATTCTAAATGCCGGCACCCTGCTGGCCTGTACCCTGATGCTTTTGCTGCCATCGTTTATTGTTTCCCGCATTTCGCCCGTTAAAGCCATTCGTTTCGACTGATAAAAAAAATCCTGTAGCATTACTGGAATACTACAGGATCGGGTACGGGTATCATTCAGATTTTACAATACAAGCACTGAGTTTTCGCTTCCAAGCGGGCTGGCTACGTATTTGTCGGCGGTTTCATCGTTAAGCCAGGTTTTACCGTCGGCTAAATAACGGAATTGATGTTCACGGCCACTTTCTATATCCACTGATACGGAAAAAGTGCCGTCTTTTGCCTTTTTCATGGGAATGGAAGTTTCGTCCCACCCGTTAAAATCACCCACCAATGCAAGTTTTTCGGCTTCGGTTTTAACTTTGAAGGTTACCTTGCAGGCAGGTTTTGTTTTCAGAAATTGACGTTTCTCAATCATTTTTGGTGATATTGGTTAAACATAGAAGATGCTCCTTGGAGCAGTGCAAAAGTAATAATTTATTCAAAACAAGTAATTATTTACCAGCCACATCTGCAAAATCTAAGGTTATGAACATTTTTTATAAGTAGGTGTCCGGAATCCGACCTTATTAACAAATATTTACCATTGCTGTGGATAAGAATAGGTCTAACTATTTGGTTTATAGTTAAA
>CAIPFN010000293.1 GCA_903864265.1 uncultured Bacteroidales bacterium
CCCAACGGTGAAATTGTTGAGAATACTATAATTCAAACCCAGTCGGATATTGGCAGGTGCCCATATTCCAAAAAAATCATAGGTCTGATCGTGGTTATCAATAGTACCGAAACGGTGTTGGATCACAAACTCAAGTGTTTTGGATGGCATTACCGTGGTAGTGGCGGCATCGAAGAGTAAAGTGCTTTCAAATGCTGCACGTACAGGACTATCTTTTGGTGTTTCCACCGGGGCTTGCTGTGTGGTATCTTCCTGAGCAAATGCAGTAGTTTTTACCATTAACAGTGTTAAGAGCATCAAAGCGCTGATCCTAAGTGCCATATAAATGTTTTTCATTATTTTCAGTTTTATGAATGTGAGATGAACTTAATTGTTTTTAGCGCCGGCATAAATCCATCGGTAAATCAGGCCTACCTGATCAGCTGTAATATAGGATGCCATGCTGCCACCGGTGTTCACTTTCTGATAAAGTTTGCTGCTTGCAGGTACACTGTCGACCACATAACTGCCTGTTTTAAGAGCATTGAATGAGTTACCGGCGGTTAAATCCGGTTTGTAAACTACAGGATGACACGTAACACATTTAGCCGTAAAAATAGGTTGTATATCCTGTGAAAAACTGATGGTATCACCGGCAGGAGGTGGTGGGGGAGGAGGCGTTGGAACAATAAAGTCGTATTCACAGGCAGTCAGCAGGGTAACTATCGTGCCCGACAGGAATAATAATCGTAGGAGTCTCTTTTTCATCGGAATTATGTATTTAGTTTTGGGTCAGTCCTATTGCTATAGATTTATACAAAGCTACAGCTATATATTTGCGGATACAAAGGAATACTTTTATGTTGAAATAGTGAGTATACTGAATATGATTGTTTGACAATATTATTTTGATACTTATCAGTCGATATATTGATATATGTCATTATCTTTGTGCGCAACATTGATAAAGGCAAGTGTTGTTTATTTATGGAAAGAAAGGATAAAAACCAGTTCTTTCAGCTAACTGAATCATTATAACTATGAACCATTACTCTCAATATATTAAAGGTTGTACTGCCTGTAACGACAAGGACGATATTTTCGGATGTCTTTGCACGACAGAACTCGAACAGATAGATGATAAACGAATTGAAGTACATTTCAAGGCGGGTGAACTGATTTTCAAACAGGGAACACCTAATATGCACCTTTTATGCTTAACAAAAGGCAAGGTGAAACTGTACATTGAAGGGTATAACGGGAAAAACCTTATTATCGGGATTGTTAAACCTGTTGAATATATATTCGGCCCGGGTATTTATGTGGATTACAAGCACCATTATTCGGCTATGGCCATAGAAGATTCGCAGGCCTGCCTTGTTGATACAGAGTTGTTTAAGTCGCTGGTACGGAAAAACGCTGATTTCGCCGAAGCATTCATTACGAAAGTCAGCAAATTGTCGATCAACAATTTTGAACAATTCATTAGTCTCACCCAAAAGCAAATGCCCGGTCGTATTGCTGATGTGCTCATGTACCTGAAAGATAAGGTTTACGAATGCAATCCTTTTCAAACCACCCTTTCGAGGCAGGACCTGGCCGATATGTCGGGGATGTCGAAAGAAAGTTCCATCCGGATCTTACGCGAATTTAAAGATGAAGGTATCATACAGGTGAATGGGAATGAATTTGAAATTTTAAATGTGGAGCATCTGATTAAGATTTCCCAAACGGGATAGTAATACCTGATTTCCTGATTTCCCAACGGGATGCTTGGAGGGTCTTAGACAAATAGAATAAACATTGGGGCTTTAACTTTCATGCACACTTTGCCGATTCCATCTTTTATTTCTTTATTTCCATATGAATAGGAAAGGTCCTGAAGGCATAGACTGATTTGAAGTGTCTTTCTGTTTTGAACCCCTTTAGAATTTTACCATGAGCCTGAGAAATTACAGAGGCTTGTATTTTTTCGTTTTACTCTTTTCGTTTTACTTGCTTTAAATCCTGTGATGCGCTCCATACTCACCCGTACTGTTCTGATCGTTTCGTTTGTTAGCTTTTTTACCGACATAGCCAGTGAAATGCTTTACCCTGTGATGCCTGTTTATTTGCAGTCCATAGGGTTTTCGGTTTTATTAATTGGTTTGCTCGAAGGCATGGCCGAAGCCACGGCCGGAATCAGCAAGGGCTATTTTGGCAATTTTTCCGATAAAATAGGCAGCCGGGTACCTTTTGTGCGATGGGGCTATACCTTGAGTGCCATTTCAAAGCCCTTAATGGCATTATTTGTTTTCCCGCTCTGGGTATTTTTTGCACGAACTCTCGACCGACTGGGTAAAGGTGTACGCAC
>CAIPFN010000294.1 GCA_903864265.1 uncultured Bacteroidales bacterium
CTTTCGGTTACCCTGGGCGGATGGCTTGGAAAGTACGGACTGCCTTTTCTCAGTATTCCATTTGTCATAACCTTTTGGTTTATCGTTCTTCCCTCCTCACAGTTTGAGAACCTGGGATTGACCCAGCGGAACATATACTGGATGAATGAAGTGTATGCCATTGGAGGAACCTCCATGCTCAACTTCTTTCAAACGATTGACACCTTGCCGATTTACAAAATGCTGGATATTTACCTCAGGTCCATGAGCTCCATTTTCTTCCAGGACAACCTGATTGCAGGCCTGCTGATAGCAATAACCCTGCTTCTCAGTTCAAGGATCGCATTTTCACTCTCCCTTATCGGTTTTCTTTCGGCATATTTGTTTGCCCATTTTTCAGGATCGGTAGCTGCAAGCATCAGCTATTACAATATAGGCGCGAACTACATCATGGTTGCCATCGCCATCGGCGGATTCTTTATCATTCCCTCCAGATACTCTTACCTGTGGGCGGTGCTTTTGGTTCCCCTCACATCGCTGGTCCTGCTCTTTATGAGCAAATTATGCGGATACATTCAACTACCTGTTTTCTCCCTCCCGTTTTCGTTCGTGGTGATACTGTTTGTTTATTTCCTGCAACTCAGGATAAACCAGGGAAAACTGCGACTGACAACGGTTCAGTCCTATTCGCCCGAGATCAATCTATACACCTTCAACAACAATATGGAAAGGCTGGCTAACCTCCTCTATTTCCCTCTTCACCTGCCTTTCTGGGGCGAATGGACCGTGACACAAGGGCACAACGGGGAATACACTCATAAAGGCGATTGGCGGCAGGCTTTCGACTTCATGCTGCGCGACGATGAATCAAAAACCTACAAATCAAGCGGTTTGTTGTGTGAAGACTTCTATTGTTATGGCAAACCCGTGCTGGCGCCGGCCGATGGAGTGGTGGAAGAAATTATTGATTATATCGACGACAATGAGATCGGCAAGGTGAATACCACCCATAATTGGGGAAATACCATCATTATCAGGCATGTTGCCGGGCTGTATACTCAGCTGTCGCACCTGAAGAAGGGCTCTTTCAAAGTATCCAAAGGGGATTATGTAAAATGCGGCGACTTGCTGGCTCAATGTGGTAATTCAGGACGTTCGCCCGAGCCTCACCTGCATTTCCAGGTTCAGACTTCCCCAGTACTTGGAGCCAGGACCCTGGATTACCCGATTGCCTATTATTACGAAAAAAGCAGGCCTGGAAAGCTGCAACAATTTTCAAAACCGGTTGAAGGGGAATCTGTTTCAGGAGTCACGATTCATCCGCTCATTCAAAATGCCTTTGAAATTTCACCAGGCACTTCACTCAAATTTACCTCCCTCGATAAACAAGGCATACCGCGAAATGCGCAATGGGAAGCCTATACCGATGCCTACAACAACAAATACCTGTATTGCAAAGCCACTGAATCGAGCGCATTTTATGTTAACGACGGTTCCATGTTTTATTTTACAGCTTTTTACGGCGACAAGCAATCGTTGCTATACCTGTTTTACCTCACCGCCTATAAAGTATTTTTTGGCAGCAAAGATGCGGCAGCCGTAACCGACGCCTTGCCTCTGAGTATGATCAGTGATAGAAAGCCTGGGATATGGCTCCATGATTTCATAGCGCCCTTTTATACCTATATCCGGATGTGGTATTCCATTAAAGCTCCTGTGGCCGACAGTTCTTTCGATACGGAAAGAATGGTATTGGAATCCGAAATCCAGGTTTCCGTTTTTGGAAAAGTACTTAAATCCAGCAGCAGCACCATCACGTTGAGCGGGAACTCAATAGAGGAATTTACTTTCGAAAGCGGGAAAACCAGCATACACGCGAAATGCCGGAGGATATAAAAGCTTATCCAAAAACAGAGCAAGCACGATACATAGCCAGGATTTGCCCTAATTAATTAATAGATAGAAACTTACATTTTGTAGTCAACATTACCAAAACAAATCAGAAGAGAGAAGGAAATCATTAACCATTTAAAACTAAGTATATGGGAACTTTAAATAGAATTTTACTGCTGGCCGTATTCACGTCCCTGTTCACCTGCCTGATGGCACAAAATCCGGTGACCTTACAGACTGCATTTGTCAAAAGCTATGAAGCAGAACAGGCCGGCAACTATACAGCAGCCGGCAACGAGCTGAAAGCCGTATATAAAGCTGACAACTATGTGATGAACATCAGGCTGGGATGGCTATGTTACCTTGCGAAGCAGTATACCGAATCTATCACCTATTATGATAAGGCTATAGCACTGAAACCCTATGCAATCGAAGCCCGTTTTGGTTGCGTAAAGCCGCTGAGTGCACTCGAAAGCTGGGATAAAGTAAAAGCGAATTATGTTGAAATACTGAAAATTGATCCGCAAAACACGGTTGCCAATTATTGGTTAGGGGTGATATACTTTAACCATAAAGACTACGCCAATGCCATAAAACTTTTCGAAAAAACGGTGAACCTCTATCCGTTGGATTATGATTCGGTTATCATGCTGGCATGGTCAAAACTGAACAGTAGTAAACCTGCCGATGCAAAAGTGCTGTTTAACCAGGCCCTGATTCTCCGACCCAACGACAGCTCGGCACTCAGCGGGCTGAAACTGATCAGGTAAACCGGATCACAAAAAAAAGAACCGATTTTTATTTTATCAATTATCACCGCAGGTTGATGTTCGGACCAGGGTTTATTGCCTGGCCGCAACATCAACTTTCTCGTTTTTGAGGGTGAAAATAGCCGGGGCGGGCACTCTTATTGAATGACCTTGCATTGTCAGCCCTTGTCATTCTGCTGAAAGAACTGGGCAGCTTGAAAAAAACCTGAGAATACGGCTGAATTTTAAAAATTTCAATCAGCCGGATTTAATGATGAAAAAGTGAACAGCCAAAATCAGTTCACAAAAAAGAAAGCATGCCGCTTTTATACGTATTCGATGCGGATGCGGTAATCCTGCGGAACCTGCTGTCCCGGTCGCAGAGCATGAACATAGGTAGTCAGGGGGTGGTTTTCGCTGTCGTAAGTTCGTTCAATGACACTCAACAATTCACCGTCTTCAGTCTTTTCCTCCTGTAAAACCACATTGCCGGCCTCATCATAGCTGGTGTATGAAATTTCGATTCCTGAAGAAGTTTCGTCCAGGGATTCGGAAAGCCTGCCTTCGGAATCGTAGGTAAACGTATTGCGTTCCATCAGGTGCTTATCTTCATTATAGCGCCGGCGTACCGAGGCCACCCCGTTTTCATCGTAGCTATATAGTATGTCGTAGTTCTCCTCAGGTGTTCTGAAAACTTCTTCCGTAATTTTACCGTCCTCGCTATAAATAATCTTTCGTTGAGTAATGATCGTGCCCGCTATATCGTATTCGGTTTCGGAAACCAACTGACTGCCGTCGTACAGATTCACCAGGTAGTTGCCGGTTTCGCCTTCACTGTCAATGCTTCTCCGGCTTACAAGTTTGCCTTCGGCATTGTAGGTAAACAGTAATTCATCCGCTGTGCCGTCGAGGTAATGTACTAATTCCTTCACCAATTGCCCTTCGGCATTATACTCCATGCTCCGGTGTTCGGTTATCTCACCGTCACTTTCAAGCAGCAACTCATCAATTACTTTCCCATCGGGGTTGTACTGGTACTTATACTTATGTTCAATTGTTCCGTCGGGCTGGTAGGTAGTTACTTCCAATGGGTGACCGGCTTCGTCGAATTCAGTTACCTGGTGAATGAACTCTTTCTCCCTGATTTCGGCTTCATCCAAATCAGAAATATTATTTGCCCTAAATGACTTTACATATTTCATAACCAGCAGTTTAAATGTTGATGCATTACAAGGTGACTGTTTTGCAAATATATTAAATAAATCCTCGTCTCTAAATTATCGGGAGATAAAAGAAAAGCACAAATTGAGATGATGTGTACCCGTTTATTAGAAGTTAATTAAAAATTCTGCTCATATATATATTCTCCCCCGAAGAAATTACACCCCCATCCATAGCTTCACTTTTCCCGCTTACTCAGCACAGGAATTGCTCCGGACCAGCCAGAGATTGGGTTATATAAACATGCCATGGTACTCCAGGTACATCAGTCCCTGTTTGCACCAGGTCACGGCTTTCAGGCTGCCAAAAGAATAAATAAGGGGAGTCGGGGAGTTAATTACTGCACCTCAATTTCAAAGTGTGGCAGCTTTCATAGCCAAATATGCAGTCGATTAGCTTCATCCTATCGGGGATTGCAAAGCGACCCGATTGAAAAAGCGGAATTTTAATTTCAGGCTTACACAATAAAACACAGCTTTCTTACTTTTTTTAGTAAGTATACTTTTATTACTGATCATGAAAAACACAAAACCCATTCTTCTGCGTTGTTTATTATTCTTTGTCATAGGCCTGAGCCATGTTTCGGGATTTACTCAGGAGGAAGGAGTAAAAACGGACAGCCTGTACGCGGCCCGGCTGATGCAGGATAACCTTGAATTATACAGCCAGGTCGATAGCCTTAACGGTTTGATCAAAAAAATCAACTTGGAAAACAACAAGAATGAACATAGTGTTGATTCCATGAAACTAATGGTTGCTCAACTCCAGTCCGACCTGTTGATGTCCTCCAACAGAAACGACACCCTCGAGGCACATCGTCTGCATTTGAAGCAGGAATTACTAGGTCTTAAGCAGCAAATGCTGACCTTAAGCACCGGCCTGGAGCAGAAACTGCAGCTGCTTCGTGATCAGGAATTTCAGCTGAACGAATGCAGGATTAAAGTCCGTGAAGCAGAATCGGTTGCTTCGCTCAGCCAGGCCAGGCTTGAAGGCAGAAATGAGGTAAATCTCACCAAAGTGGAAGCCAGAGACCGCGAAATAGCCTATATGCAGGAAACCGTTCAGGACAAGGATCATATTATCAGCGAGAAAACAGCCGAACTTTCGGCTTATTTCCACGAAAAGAGTAGTTCTCTCCGTTTGGTGGACTCCCTTTCACGGACACTGAACGCCAGGGAGTTGGAATTTGTAAAGGTGAATGAGCGGCTCAGGATTATTGAAGCCCAGTATAATGAGATGCTGGCGCAACGAACTGCTGCTACCAACAAGAAAAAGAAGGTCCGTTTCGTACAGGGAGTCGCGCTGAAAAATTTCCGCACTCCCGATTTCCAGCTTGCGCCTCAAAGTTCGGGTTCGACAGCCGTATACGTTATTACGAATAAAAATGCAGGCAAGCTGGAGTTTGATTATATAACGGGAGTAAGTCTTTCGTTATACGACCTGAGTAAACCCGACGGCAAATACACCTACGATGCGGGCATGTTTGTAGGTTTTGGAGGCACCAACCTTTTCAAGAATTTCTACATCGCTCCCAGTTGCAAGGCTTTCGATTATTTCCATTTTATGGTGGGGCTTAACATAGCCGAATACCAGCAATTACAGAGTGGATTTAAGGAGGGCGATGCCCTGCCTCCGGGCATGAGTATTCCTACCGTTAAGGAATGGAAGGCCAATCTGTTTTTCGGGATGACTATTGATTTTGAGTTGCTGACCAGTATTCCGAAGAAGATGTGAGGCGGGAGGGCGAAGGGTGAGTTGACGAGGGGGACTAGGGGGGCAAGGGGAAGGGAGACAAGGGGACAAGGCGAAGGGGCGACAAGAAGAGGATTGAGGAGATTGACGGGATTGATGGGATTGATGGAAGACAAGGGGAAGGGTGGACAAGGGGAAGGGGGGACAAGGGGAAGGGGCGACAAGAAGAGGATTGAGGAGATTGACGGGATTGATGGGATTGATGGAAGACAAGAGGAAGGGGAGACAAGGCGAAGGGGCGACAAGAAGAGGATTGAGGAGATTGACGGGATTGATGGGATTGATGGAAGACAAGGGGA
>CAIPFN010000295.1 GCA_903864265.1 uncultured Bacteroidales bacterium
CAGCCTGTAGCTTATCGTTCAGCACTTTAATGGTAAACGGAGCAGGCCTTTCGAATACTTCGCTATGGTTGATTATTCTCCTGGTTGGGGCTATAATCAGGGAAGGTGAAATTAACAGGGCAGCCAGAAGAAAAACCAGTGGTGGTAAGGCATAAGGAAGGTATTTCCTGTTTTTTGTCAAATCGACAGCTTCCGAAAAAGGAACCGGCTGCAGTTTTTTGATTTTCTGGTCAATGCTGGCCCTGATCAGGTCGCTGCTCTCTTCACTGTTTTTTTCGAGCTGGTGCAGTTGCAGGGTATTGAGTAACACATCCCTCACTTCGGCGAAATGCGACCCAATGATTGCGGCTGCCTGTTCATGGTCAATAATTTTCCCTAAGCTGCTGATACGTGCTGCGGGAACCACGATAAATCGTCCAAGTATATATATGGCCACACCCAGGAAGGTGTAAAAGAGCATGGACCTGGTTCCGGTACCGAACCAGGAAAAATACTCGAGCAGCACTATAAGTATGAAATACGTACCCAGCGCTGCCAGCGAATAAAGCAGTCCCCGGATCAGCTGATTCTTATAGTACTTCCGGATAAACTCATCGATTTTCCGGATTAACAAATCATAATTGCTTTCCATCATTTTCAGTTAGGCAGCACCCGGCACACCTGCCGTAAAAGGCGGTAACACGGGCTTTGTAAACAAATTAACCCGCAAAGGTAACAATTACTGCTGATTGTTGTTTGAGCAGTTCGAGCTATTCTTCATAGGGGTTCGCCTCACTTGTTCAGGTTTTGTATCTTTGCGCCCTTTAACCTTGGAACCATGCGCGAAGTAAGAGTACGTTTTGCCCCCAGTCCTACCGGGCCTTTACACATAGGCGGAGTTAGGACTGCCTTATATAATTATTTGTTTGCCCGTAAGCACGGCGGTAAATTCATTCTCCGTATAGAGGATACCGACCAGGGCCGCTTTGTTCCCGGTGCTGAACAATACATAGTGGATTCGCTCAGCTGGAGCGGACTGCAATTCGATGAAGGCGTGCATATTGGAGGGCCTTATGCTCCTTACCGGCAGAGCGACCGAAAGGAAATTTATCACCAGTATGCCTTACAGCTTTTACAGGATGGAACTGCCTACTATGCCTTTGATACCCCGGATGACCTGGACCTTTTCCGCAAGGAATCGGAATCGCGCAAGGAAACCTTCCAGTATGGGCCGCAAACCCGCATGGGTTTAAAAAATTCGCTCACCTTACCCGCAGCTGAAGTTCAGTCCCTGCTTGATGCCGGTACACATTACGTGATCCGGGTGAAAATACCGGAACATGAAACCATTAGCGTACAGGACCTGATACGGGGTTTGGTTTCGGTTGATTCAGCCCTGCTCGACGATAAAGTACTCTATAAATCGGATGGCATGCCCACTTACCACCTTGCCAATGTGGTTGACGATTACCTGATGAAGATCTCCCATGTGATACGCGGTGAGGAGTGGCTGCCTTCGGCTCCGCTGCATGTACTGCTTTACCGGTATTTAGGTTGGGAAAACGAAATGCCCGAATTTGCCCATCTGCCCCTACTGCTCAAGCCCGACGGAAATGGTAAACTAAGCAAGCGCGACGGCGACCGGCTGGGATTCCCCGTGTTCCCGCTGCGCTGGACCGATCCCAAAACAGGAGAAGTATCCTCCGGCTACCGCGAAAGCGGTTATCTGCCCGAAGCCTTTATTAACATGCTGGCCTTCCTGGGGTGGAACCCTGGTACTGAACAGGAATTGTTCAGCATGGACGAACTGGTTGAGCATTTCAGTATTGAACGCGTCAGTAAATCAGGTGCCAAATTCGATGTGGAAAAGGCTCATTGGTATAACCACCAGTATCTCTCGAAAAAACCCGCCGCCGAACTGGCTGAGCTCCTGCAACCGGTGCTCGCCGAAAAGCAGTTAGCCTTCAGTACCTCATATGTGGAACAGGTTTGCTCCCTGGTACACGAAAGAG
>CAIPFN010000296.1 GCA_903864265.1 uncultured Bacteroidales bacterium
ACCCGGAACCCGGAACCCGGAACCCGGAACCTTTTAATCTTTCTTTACATTCCAGTCCAACTTCGGAACCCGGCACCCGGCACCCGGAACCTTTTAATCTTTCTTTACATTCCCGTTCAACACCGGAACCCGGAACCCGGCACCCGGAACCTTTTAATCTTTCTTTACATTCCCGTTCAACACCGGCACCCGGCACCCGGCACCCGGAACCTTTTAATCTTTCTTTACATTCCGATTCAACACCGGCACCCGGCACCCGGAACCTTTTAATCTTTCTTTACATTCCCGTTCAACACCGGCACCCGGAACCCGGAACCCGGAACCTTTTAATCTTTCTTTACATTCCAGTCCAACTTCGGAACCCGGCACCCGGCACCCGGAACCTTTTAATTTAACTTCCGCCTTTCAGGTACATTCTGCTTTAAAACTTAAAGTTATACGTCAGTGCAGGGATGATGGCAAACAGGTACGTTTTCTCGGCATAGGTTATATTCGGATCTTTGCTGTCCTGGGTAAAATTGATGGACCAGGCGTTATGCCGGTTATAGGCATTGTACACCGAAAGGTTCCATTCGCCATGCCATTTTTTACCGGGTTTATCCTTTCCTTTAAGCGAAACGGAGAGGTCGAGGCGGTGATAATCGGGCATGCGATAGGCATTGCGGTTGGAGTAGATAGGGATGATGGCATTCCCCACAATAGCCCTGCCCGTGGGGAAAGTCACCGGAAGACCGGTAGCAAAAACCCAGGTGGCCGATACCGCGACACGTTTCGAGATATCGTAATTCGCCACCACGTTTACCGAATGGGGTTTATCGTAAGGGGCATTGTAACGGTTGCCTTCATTAATGCCCTGGATGATGCGGAACGACCTGGAGTAGGTATAACTTAACCAGCCGGTGAGCTTCCCTTCATTTTTGCGTACCATAGTTTCCACTCCATACGAATATCCTTTGCCTATGCGCAGTTCCCCTTCGAGATACGGATTCAGCAGCAGGGCGGCATGATCGCGGAAGTCGATCACATTCCGGTAATTCTTGTAATAGGTTTCAATTGAAACCTCGTACATATTCTTGTTGAAATTTCTGAAATAGCCAATGCCTGCCTGGTCGCATAGCTGGGGTTTCACATTGGGGGTGGCCGGGAACCAAATATCGAGAGGGGTGCCGGCAGTGGAGTTTTGCGCCAGGGTGAGGAACTGTGCTGTATGCGAATAGCTTCCTTTGATGGAGGAAACCTCGTTCACCAGGTAGGTATACGCCAGGCGTGGCTCCAGGCTGGAATAGGTGTTGAAGAGATCCCCTTTCTTATAAACAGTGCTGTCGATGGGATTTTGATTCGGGTCGTAATTATAATAGGTTCCCGGTCCTATATTCTGAAACAGGGCCAGCCTCAGCCCATATTTCAGCACCAGCTTTGGCGTAACTTTGTATTCGTCCGATACATACAAACTGCTTTCGAAGGCGTATTCGGATGGGAGTTTAAATTCGGTAACGGCACTTCCGCTTCCCAGCCCGCTGGCAGTACCCGGGTAAAACTCGTGGTACATCACGGTAGCCCCGTAACGAAGCATGTGCTTATCCGATACATAATGGGTGAAGTCGAAGCGGGCCGAATAATCCCGCATCCTCGATGTCCACTTGAAGGAATTGGCATCCCCCTCGGGGGTACCCAGTGCGTAATTGTAGTTTGAATAAATCAGGCTGAGATTGAAGAAGAGCTTTTTCGAGAAAAGATGATTCCAGCGCAGCGAGCCGGTCTCGTTGCCAAATCCCATGGATGCAAACTGGTTCTTGAACGTATCGTGACCCACATAACCCGAGATATAAAGCCGGTTGTTTTCGTTAATCACATGGGTGAGCTTCATGTTAAAATCGTAGAAATAGAGCTTGTTGTTCCGGATCTGTTTTTCTTTTGCAAAGGGAAGGAACAAATCCGCGTAAGTACGGCGGCCCGAAACCAGGTAAGTGGTACGATCATTCAAAATGGGCCCCTCGAGGGTAAGTTTACTCGAAACGGTGCCCACGCTGCCGGTGATGCCAAACGCCCTGGCATTCCCGTCCTTCATGCGCACATCGAGCAACGACGAAAGTCTTCCGCCGTAAGCGGCAGGGATATCACCTTTGTAGAGGGTAACGTCCTTGATGGCATCGTTGTTAAACACCGAGAAAAACCCCAGCAGGTGTGAAGCATTGTGAATGGTGGCTTCGTCGAGAATGATCAGGTTCTGATCAGAGTTGCCCCCGCGCACGCTGAAACCTGTGGAGCCCTCGCTGGTGGTTTGCACCCCGGGCAACAACTGCAGCACTTTGATAATATCTATTTCCCCCAGCAGAGCAGGCACTTTCCGTATGGTTTTAATATCCATCTTTACCAGGCTCATTTCGGGGGCCCGCACATTTTCGTCGGTGCGCTTTCCTATAATCACTACTTCGCCCAGCTTAGCCTCTACCTGCTGCAGGTTGATGTCCACAGTCAGGTTCTTTTCAAGCTGGATTTTCCTGTCCTGTGCCATGAAGCCAACATAGGAATACCTGATGCTGAATTTCCCGGGGGAAAGGCTCAGGGAATAAAATCCATATAAGTTGGTGACTGCGCCCGTTTTTGTTTCGGCGCAGTAAACGGTAACGCCCGTGAGCAGTTCCCCGTTAGCCTGATCGTGAACATACCCGCTCAGGGTAACTTTACCCTGGTCGTTTTCAGTAACAGATGAGCGGCTGATAAATGGGGTTAACAGTATGGCAAGCAGAAATAAAGAAATAAGAAGTTTTCGCATTTAAACAAGATAAATCTCCGCTAACACTGGGGAGAAACAGAATAACATTTCATATGGATTAAAGAATCATTTTACCTGAAGGCCGCCATCAGCAGGTTGATATCCTGGAAAGGAAGACGGAACGATTCGCTCAGGAATTTATTGGTGGATATTCCATTGTAGAGGTAAACGCCCTGACGAACCCCAAAATCGGAATGCAAAACTTTTTCAACCCCTCCTTCTTCCCCGAAACGCAACAGTATGGGTGATAGGAAATTGCTCAGGGCATAGGAAGCCGTGTGAGGCACCTTTGATGCAATATTAGGTACACAATAATGGGTAACACCATACTTTTTAAATACAGGATTCCGGTGATCGGTCACCTGGGAGGTTTCGAAACATCCACCCTGGTCGATGCTTACATCAATAATAACGGCTCCCGACTTCATCTGCTGAACCATTTCCTCGGTCACCACAACTGGAGTACGTCCGTAAGCGGTATGTATGGCGCCTATCACCACATCGGCCGACCGAAGGGCATTCAGCAGCACGCGGGGCTGTATCATGGAAGTATACACCCTGGTATTCAGGTTATTCTGGAGTCGACGCAGCTTATACACCGAGTTATCGAATATTTTCACAAAAGCACCCATTCCCAGGGCCGCCCGGGTGGCATATTCCCCTACGGTTCCGGCTCCCAGTATAACGACTTCGGTAGGTGAGATTCCGGAGAAACCGCCCAGCATTTTTCCCCGGCCATACTCAGGATTGCTCATGTATTCGGCGGCAACCAGCATGGAGGTATTGCCGGCAATTTCGCTCATGGCCCTGATCACGGGGAATGTTCCTACTTTGTCCTGAACGTATTCAAAAGCGATGGCTGTAATACGTTTTACCAGCAGCCGCCTGAAATACTCTTCGTTGATGGCTGAGGTATGAATGGAAGAAATAACAGTTTGCTTATGCCCTATCATTTCAATTTCATCCAGGGTGGGAGGCGCTATTTTAAGAATGATGTCGGCTGAGAATATCTTACGGGTATCGTAAATAATCTCCCCACCCATTTCGGCATACTCGGTATCGGCAAAGTGGGCTGCCTTGCCTGCATCGGCTTCAATAAGCACCTGGTGCCCGTGGTGTACCAGCAGGCCAACGGCATCGGGATCGAGCGGGATACGGTTTTCGGAAAAGGCACATTCCTTGGGAACTCCGATAACCAGATTTTTCTGTCCCTGTTTCACCTCCAGTCGTTCTTCCTGTGGTATCAATTGGCCCGAATGAAAGATGCCGGAGTAGTTATTTTGTATCATAACATTATCATTTCAACAATCAGAATGTAATCGTCCTCTGGCTTCCATCCGCAGAAACCAGGATACTGACGTGCACTGCTTCTTCGGGTAACAAATTTACGATTTTTTCGGGCCATTCCAGCAAACAGTAATTGCCGCTGTAAAAGTAATCCTCATAACCTATTTCGAGCATTTCCGTCCAGGCTTTGATACGGTAAAGGTCGAAATGGTATATGCTGGCTTCATCCCGGGTGAAGTACTCATTCACAATGGCATAGGTCGGACTGCTTACCGTATCGGTAACTTTAAGGTATTCACATATCTTTTTAATAAAAGTAGTTTTACCGGCGCCCATTTCGCCATGAAAAGCAAAAATCCTTTTATTCGCATGATGTTCTATCAGCCTGGCGGCAATAGTACTCAGTTCATCGGGGGATTGACAGGTGTAGATTTGAGCCATTCGTGATCTTTTGTATTCCTGGTTTTAAATTCCTGATTTTAACATTTAAGCGCATAAAAGGTTCAGTTTACCTGGCCCATACTGTAAAAATGAGAGGTGTAAAATGTGATTTGATCCGGCCATAATCTATGTAAAGTATGGACTAATCGCAAATCTTCATGTCAGGAGATTCTCACATTTCACCTCTCAGCGCTCGTTTATGCAGTACCGGTACTCCAGTGTCATACCGAAAGAC
>CAIPFN010000297.1 GCA_903864265.1 uncultured Bacteroidales bacterium
GCATTTGGCTCATTTCCACAGCATCAGGAGTCACTGGTTGTCCTGATTGAAATTTTACAACAGCGGTTGCAAGGGCAAAAAGTGCAGGCTGGTGCGTAGCAAAACACAGCTTCGCTATCTGCCAGAATGTTGTTCAAACCTATCATTCCTATCCCGGTGATTCCGGGATTTTTCGAGGTTTATATGTTTGTGAAATTCATATTAAGCGTGATGACTATAGCTATCTGAAATTTGGCCTTTTATGTCACGATAAAAATACAAAACAGTAAATCGAAAGTAAATTCTTCTAATGATAGGACATTTTAAATCAGGCATTTTCCATTTACTCCCCAACTTTTGGACGTGATCCCATTTATCGCCCTTCTCCAGGAAATACAAAAGTCCTATTTCCTTCTCCTATAAAAGGTGCCGAAGGCGGATGAGGTAAGAAGGTAGGGGATGAGGTGCTGCAGATGGGCATGATCAGTCTAAAATCATAGAGAAACTACCCAAAAAGTAAAAATACGATGGTAAATGACAACATTTATTTATACATATCTTTCCCCGACCTTCAGACCGGGGAAAGATATGTATTGATAAAAGCAGAAGCCAGAAAATATTTTAACAATTGAATATACGCAGCACCACTGAGCGCTAAAGTAAATGCGGAGTATAAACGCTTCGGATCCTTAAGCCATCAGAACTGAACTATCACAATTTGTTTTTTACCCTCCCTGATAATTTCGACACTGGCTATTTGTCCGGGTTTTAGTTTCCCGAGCCGGGCCATATAATCGTAGATGTTGGTTACCGGCTGTCCTTCGATGGAGATAACGCGATCGCCTTTAACGATACCGGCACGGTCGGCAGGTCCGCCTTTGCGCACACCATCCACCCTGAGCCCGTTGTTTTCGTTCGAAACCATATCGGGAACAATTCCAAGAGTTACCTTCAGATTGCGGCTATACCGGGTTGCCTGTTTGGAGCCGGCTTCGCGGAAGGATAATTTCTTTCCCGAAGAGAGCATGGTAGCCAGATCATAAACCATATCCAGCACGGCTACTTCCCCTTTATAGTCAATTTTATCTGCATCGTCGGTCGGGGTATGATAATCGTCGTGGGCGCCGGTTGTAAAATAGAAGACAGGAATATTTTCGCTGTAAAAGGAGGCGTGATCCGATGGGCCATAACCGTCAGTGGAATGAGTTATTTTATAGGGCCGGTTTGTTTCGAGTATTTTAAGTATGGAATCCGATTCGGCTGAAGTACCCGTGCCACCCACGCTGATGGTGTTGCTTTCCGGATTCAGCCTGCCGATCATATCCATATTAATCATGGCATTCACCTTTTTCAGGTCAACCGGTGGTTTGCCCACAAATTCCTTTGATCCGAGCAGACCCATTTCCTCACCTGTAAAAGCAACGAAAACAAAGCTGCGTTTCAGATTCGAGCGGTTGGCTGACAGTTTTTGAGCCAGTTCCATCACCCCTACCGTGCCTGAGGCATTATCATCGGCACCGTTATGCACAGCCAGCTGATCGGGAGCGCGTGAACCGCTGCCTTCGCCACCCATGCCCAGGTGATCGAAATGTCCGCCTACAATAATATATTCATTTTTAAGAACCGGATCGGAGCCTTCGATCATACCTACCACATTTTGTGCTGTAACCCTGGTTTTCACCACGTCGGCAACCACTGTAACCGTGGGTTCAAGGTATAAGGAAATGGGTTTATGGTTTTCTTTCATGCCGGATTCGAGGGTAGCCACCGTATAGTTCATTGAGGCCAGCATTTTGTCGGCAAGTGCCCTGCTGATGCTAAAAACGGGAATACCCGCATCGGAAGGCGATTTATCGTACTGCATATGCATGATCACGTCAGTTTTTTCGAGGTCGGAGGGCGAAACCAGCAATACTCCGAGAGCGCCTTTATCTTTGGCGGTAAGCACTTTGATGCGTTCCTGTTCGTATGGGAGGAAGGCACTGCTTGCCTTATCGGGTTCAGGATCGGAACGGAGTATGATCACCAGTTTACCTTTAACATCTATGCCTTTATAATCATTCCATTTCAGCGAATCCAGATCGAGATCGAAGCCATAGCCGGCAAATACAAGCGGGGCCGTAACTGTGGCGGAATTGGAAAATGACAGTGGTGTGAAATCCACACCTTGTTTGGCAGCATAGCTATCAAACGAAATTGAATTCTGAGTACCAGCTTTCACGTCGGCCACAATTTCGAATTTCTGAAAACCATTGTCAAAAAGCAATTTAAGACCGGCCTGCCGGAAATTATCGCGTATGTAAGATGCCGCCACCAGGTCTTCGGGAGTACCCGGTTTACGTCCCTTGAGCGAATCGGAAGCCAGAAAACCAATCTGTTTCTGTAAATCGCCTGTGGTAATAGCGGCATTGTTTTGTGAAAATAATGCTGTTGAAAAGACAGCAAATGCAAGAAATAGAATGGTCCGCGTGATTGATTTCATTTTGTTGATTTAAATATTAGGAAGAGCAAACTTATCTAATTTTCTCCACTTTGTAAAATTGTTCTGCTGGCCCCGCCAGTTTTCGTGTGGAAACCGGGCCAATTCTATCCCTGGTATATATTCATCATGGGAAACAGGAATCAAAGCCGGAAGATATTCAACTATTCACAGGTGTTTCAACCTGGCAAAATACGGGAAAGACAAAAATGTTTCGATGGAGGTTCATCGCCTTACGGGAAAAACCATGCTGTCGTAACCCAGCAATGCACCTGAACACATAATTTTAAGCAGCTTACACAAGAACGACCTAAGCAGGTTAAAGTTTCTGGTATTCGAAGGAAGGAAATCCTTTTTCGAGTTTATTCTTATTGAATTTATAAAATCCTATAAACCGGAGTTTATACAGGAATCCTTTGGTGTCGCGGATGATATAATTGATATCCGAATTAACGGAATAGGTGCCCAGTGAAAAGTTGTACCTCTTCCAGTTGTACCCGATTTTATCGGTGTTTTTGGAGAAGGTGAGCGACTGGGCCTTATCGAAGGTTATGCTTTCGAATGTTACAACCGAATCCACAGCCACTTCGACATAAGCAGGGTTTAACAGTACCCCGGTCAGAAGGTAGGGATAGGGCTGGCCCAGATCGGTGTACAGCAAGGTGGTATATTCCGTAAATAATAAATCCCATGCCGGGCTGGCTGGTTCGGAAACCTGGGAGGACGGATCGGTAATGGAAAAGAGCAGGTGGTTCGTATTTCCATGCTTGCTAACGGAATATGAACGGGGGTTGGTACCGTTGATGCTTGCCAGGCGGAAATAATACGTGCCATTTACCAGGCTGTCGATCACCAGCTGGTTGAATCCGCGCGGGTTTCCGCCTTCATCAATACCGCGGTCAATCAGCAACACCCGGTTAGTCCCAACAGTATCGTTATTTTTGATAGTGAACCATTGTCCTGTGGCCAGCGAATCGGCGCTGCCGTCGGAAGGGTTGAACAACCACCTGGCCCCGGTAGTATCGGTTGGCAGGCCAAATTCCTGATCGCTTAGAAAGGCGGCTTTCATAAAGCAACTGCTGTTGAGTATGACCCTCCAGCCACCCGGCGTGTTCTCGAATCCAAGGTCCCATAAGGTTCTTGCTCCGCTACTTTGTATTGTACTGTCGGAAAGGCTGTAATAGACCTGGTATTTATATGATCCGGTGAGAGCAATGGTATCGGTAATATAATTGCCGGGGACATGCGGAGTGACCAGTTTATCTTCTTTAAAGCAGGATGAAACCAGCACGGACAGCGCGACAATCAGTATATTCAGGATAGATCGTAGCATCAGAATTTCTTGAAGTTATAGGTTAATTTCACAAAAGCTGTGCGGCCCCAGGCTACCCGCGAGGCTCCGTCGCTGCCTCCGCTATGGGCGCCGCTGTTGACAATTCCGGCGCTGACATCTTTAACGTTTAACAGGTTTTTACCCCCGACTGAAACGGAGAACATGTTCTGCATGAAACTTTTCATGATGCTGACATCCAGGTTGGAATATCCGCCTATATAGTCATTTGCGAATACCCCGTCGGGAGTTAATTGCGGAAAGCGCCCTGTATATTTATAATTTGCGGTAAGCGAGGCATTCCATTTTTCGAAGTTATAGGTAGCCATGGCGTTAAAATCGGTGCTGTAATGAAATTTCTTATCACCCACATCCGCTGTATTGTCGGGAAACTTCCGCCCCACGTGCGAGAAACCGCCCTTGAGCGTCAGCCGGGGATAAAAACTGATGGTAGCGTTTGCCTGTATTCCCTGGGAGATGAACTTTGAAATATTTCCATAGGTATAGGTGCTGATATCGTTACCAACCTGGAACAGCCATATCATATTGTCGACATAGTTATAGAACAATCCCAGTTCCGTATTCAGATAAGCGTTGGAAGTTTCCCGGTTATAGCTGAAGTTCAGGTTGACGTTATGCGACGATTCAGCCTGAAGGTCGGGATTGCCATGCAGGTTGTGATTGATATCCACAAAATCGAGGTATAATTCCTTGATGGAAGGGGCTCTGAAACCACGGGCATAGGTGGCCCTGACAGCAGTGTTGGGCGTAACGGCGTATTTTACATTAAGGGAATACACCACCGGAGCTTTGTATTTGGTATTATACGTAAACCTGGCCCCGGGTTGTATGGTTATTTTCTTGTCAGGATCATACTTCATGCTGAAGAAACCGGCATAGTCGCCTATTTGCTGTGATCCCCCCGCGATGCGCTCGCCTCCGTTTTTTTCGAGGTTTCCGTCAAAACCAGCCTGGTAATTTAATTTCTCACCCGGATAATTCCGGTTGTACCATGCCCGCAGCAGGTAGCTACCTACAAGCGTGGTATCGCCTCCGGCCGGTTTTTTTTGCAGGGTGGTAAGATCATTCTGGTACACTTCCCGTTTGCGGTTAAAGGTTGAATAAGCCCCAACCATGCTGATCTGCCGGTTAGGCGAAATGGCATACGAAGCCTCCGCCTTGGAAGTCTGCCGGATGGTATGGTAAAAATTGTCGATGGCCGTTTCGTAATACGGTTTCTGCAAATCGCCTTTATCCTGTATTAATTCGTCGAAATACTGTATGGAGAGCTTTACCCTGGTTTTGCCGCCCGAATACAGGTAATAGGCATCCGCATTATTCTGCCTGCGCGGTTTCCATTGCATAGAACGCAGGGTATCGTTGGAGGAATATCCATCGAAGAAATTCCGCGAGAGGTCGAGTGAAACCTGGTTATTTTTCCGTCGAACTGAACTGCCTGCATTGAAGTTGTACACGCCCACGGATTCAAAGTAAGCATTGGCGAAGGCTGTAACGGAGGAGTTTCGGTTTTCCTTGGTAATGATGTTCACTACCCCGGCAATGGCATTGCTGCCATAAATTACCGACATGGGACCTTCAATAATTTCGACATGATCGACATTATACAGATTCAGCTGATTGAGGTCGATGTTCCCGTTGATGCGGCCTACCACCGGCACTCCATCGACCAGGAACTTCACATTTTCGCCGGATAAGCCCTGCAGGCTCAGGCTGGTTCCAAGGACCCCGCCCTGGGAAATGCGCATATTACTTTCGGTACTGAGTAAATCGGTGAGGTTGGTAGCGGCCTTGCGTTCGATTTGCCGGCTGTTGATTACATTGATTTTATAAATGGATTTATCCACTTTTTCCGGCTTCATCTGGGCGGTGACTACAAACTCGCTCATATTTAACACCGCCGGCACCAGGAACAGAGTGGTGGTTTCGCCTGGCTCCACCGTATCCACCAGGGTTTCATACCCAATAAAGGAAATGGAAATTTTACTTTTTTCTTTTATTTCGTTCGGGACCTTGCCAGCTTTATCCGTGACGCATTGCTTCAGACCTGCCGATGCTGCTCCTTGAAAGCAAACGGTAGCATAGGGTATAGCTTCCTTCGACTTAGCATCGATCACCATGATGGATGCCTGCTGACCATAGATCTCACCCATGGCCAGCAGTAACACCATCAACCCAATTAACCTGATAAACAAACCTTTCAACATTATTTTCATTATTTGATTATGCTTTTGTAAATACTTACGTTGTTCGAAAAATTAACGCGGTATGCTGCCGGCCGCATATACGGGGCCGGCAGTTTACCATTAGCCCTACTAATCTATTAAACAAAACAATCAACTGTAAGTATTTACATATCTTTGGATGAGCGGTATCAGCCGGTGTGTTGAAGGAACTTCTGATGGCAGCCTGCCAGCCGGATTAACTGATCCGGTTAGCAGAATGACCATCAAACCCTATAAACAAACTGAACAAAACCCTCAACATTAATTATTCACTATTACCTTGCGGGAAAAGGTACGGGATGCAGTCTGAATCCTCACCATATACACTCCCGAAGGAATTCCAGAAACCGGGATACGCAGGGTTGAAAGTACATCAGCCTGAAGATCATACCTTTGATTCCTTACAGCGCGTCCGGAAATATCATTCATTGAAACCACTGCAAAACCGGAAGCCCCGGGGTTGATAATCAGATTCATCACCTCACTGGCTGGGTTAGGATAAATGACAGCATTGAAATCGGAAACCGCTGTTTCTTCAATTCCGGTAGCCGAGATCATTTCTTTTTCAAAAACGATGCGCCCGGTGCTACTCCCGGTAAAGGCTTTAAAAACGAGTTTATGGATGTTACCTCCCTGATCCTGAACAAAATATGCCAGTGAATCGACTACCTGGTAGGCAAAGGTGGTATTATTGAAACTTTTCCATTCCCATCCTATAGGCGAACGGGTTGAATCCATGGCTGCCACGTTGAACATACGGAAATCGGGTGCCACATGTTCGAACTTATTCACTTTTATGCCGTAATTACTGAGAACGCCTGTAACCGGGTATGGTGTGCCATCGGGGTAGGTATAAATGTATTTAGCAAACAGTATATCCCACTGGGCAGATGCAACCGGTTCAAAATCTATGACCTGGTTTGTGGTAATGGAATAGCCGACAAAATTTTTGGCTGCAAAGGGATTGCAATCCAGCATAACAGTAGTATCGCCGGAGCCATTGAGGTTGGCATAGCGGAATTCAAAAATGTTTTCGCTGGAATATTTACGTTTAATCCAGAGTTTCCGGAAGCTGCCGTCGCGGAGTTTGATCAGGTACAATGAATCGCCTACCACATCGTGTGTAGCGGTATTGTATTTTCCCCATCCATAATCAGGATGGCCTTTCTGGTTCTGGCAGAAAGCTCCCGTTTCCCAGTCGGTGGTTGAATTAACCATGTTTTTCCAGGTGTACAGGCCGGTGGTATCGAATGTAGCCCACCCGCTGGTGTCGGCGTTCTGATAGGTAAACAATTCGACTCCGGTGAGTCCTATGGTGTTGTTATTAGCAGCGTCGTTGGTAAGTATGCTGGCACTGCGGCGGTTAGCGCGGAAGGCGATATCCCATTGCTTGCGGTTCACCACGCCCTGGCTGCCGTTAGTCATACTATAATATACTTCGTTGTTGTATCCCGGTCCCATAAATATGGAATCAGTTACAGGACCGGATTTCTGGCCCATGGCAGGTACAACACCCGCAAAAATGGTTGCTAGCAATGCAACAAATGCGTATAGCTTGTTATTCATCAGGTATGAAATTAATGGGGATTAAAAAATGTCGTAATGACAGGCCGTACCTCCTGCTGCAGGGAATAAACCGCATAACAGAAATGCCAGGCAGGAAATGGAACGCACAAAAATCTTTTGAGCATTACATAAACCGGTGATCAGAAATTAAGCTGAAGGAGGGCCACGGAAAGAAAAGGCCTGTATACCCTGGCGGAGAACCGGGATATCGGGTAAGGTGGAATATACAGAAATCAGTACAATCTGAGGAATATCGGAAATCAGACTGGCAGGAGATGTAAAATCAAATTGAAGACCTGAGTCGAAGACTTTCGAATGCCTGTCGTTCTTCACAAAGGAGGCTGCTTCCTTTTCTTTCACCCTCGTGGAGGAACAGGCAACCGGAATCAGTTGTTTGCCCCATATTTTATGCTGATGAAAATTCACCAGGTTACCCAGATAGATCCATACTACAGCCAAAGCCCATCCAATAAGGATAGTCTTGCGTAGAAATGAAGTAGCTGATCGGAGGTTAGACATACTTTGTATCAGAAATATCGTGCAAAGTTGTATATTTTTTGGAATGAAAAAACATTTTGATGACTTTTTTTTGTTAAACATTGAAAAATAAATCATTTATTGACATATCTCAATGTATATGCGGGTATTTACCTGCCGGCAAACGGTTTTTTTACATCTGGAAGCATAATGCATCCGTAAAATGAGTCAAGACCTAGCAAAGCGAACCTGTTTCCAATGGATATTCACCTTACAATCAATAAATACCCTAATCGCCCTCTACACAGGGAGACATAGGGAATTACTCCAACCCAGTATGCATGGCGACAAATACATTTTAAACTTACACCCAGCTACTTTACTAAGGCATTGCTACAGAACCTGTTGGCTTAAATCTGGCATGGTGAATTTTAATTCCGAACCTGTAAGGTAGGTTTACATTTTTGCTTCCAGCCTGATTTGTTTTACCCAATCGTGGATACGTTGATCGGTAAATTCGCGCTGGGTATCGTCGTCAATGGCCAGCCCAACAAATTTTCCGTCTTTTTCGGCTGTTGAATAATAAAAATTGTAACCCCGGGTTGAAGTATACCCGATGACATTTTCCTTGTGGGGCAAGCGGCAAAAGATAGTACCCATACCGTCGACAAAGCTTTCGGGATACATTTTCTGATCGCCCAGTCCAAAGAGGGCGATTTTTTTCCCGCTAAGGTCAGCTTCAATTAATTTATCGATAAACCTTTCCCAGTCCGAATGCATTTCTCCTATTCCCCATGCAGCGGTTCCCAACACAAGGAAGTCGTATTTTTCCACATCAGGTATAGTCGCGCTGTTCACATTATGAACGGCCGCAACCTCTGCTGTGAGTATTTCCTGAATTTTACGGGCCACTTTTGCAGTGCTTCC
>CAIPFN010000298.1 GCA_903864265.1 uncultured Bacteroidales bacterium
CTTAACTAAACGACATTGATACCTGTATTGTTATTTATTTCATATCCCGCTATATACACATCCTGACCATCGACAAATATTGAAGTGGCATATGCAGGATTTAAACCATCCGTTAAATTGATGACCGTCCCGTTCTTCCAATATTTTGCTACGCTAAAATATCCATCATTACCGGAACCAGCTATATAAATATCCGCTCCATTAACAGATATTGCAGTGGCCTTTCCCGGTTCATTCAATAAATATGTAGTCACTCCATTTTTCCAATATCTGGCAACAGGGTCACCGTTTGGGTTATTTTCATACCCTGCAACAAAAACATCCGCACCATTTGCGACTACTGAATATGCTACTGATTCCACAATTCCATTTGTTAAACTTACGATGGTCCCATTTTTCCAATATGTCGCGTGTTCGTTTTCATATCCTGCAACATAAACATCCTCATCATTTATAAAAATTGAAAGGGCGATTGTTCTTTTTGTCCCATCCGTTAAACTAACAGCCTTCCCATTTTTCCAATATTTCGCAACAGAATTTCCGGATGCGTTTATTTCATACCCCGCTACATAAATATCCGGTGGCGAAGTTGTAAAATTCATAACACTGCCATAGCTTGTCCCAACACTATTGGTAGTATATGCCCTTACATAATAAATGGAATTAGCAGTTAAGTTGGTCAGGTTGCTGATAAAATTACCTGTGCCTGTGCCGTCGGTGGTTTTATTGTCGGCAGTGGTGGGAGTTTGGTTCGTAACGCTATAACAAACGCCTCGTGCTGTAATGGTAGCTCCGCCGTCGCTGCTAATGCTGCCGCCGCTGCTAGCTGTTGAAGATGTAATGCCCGAAATGGCAGAAGTTGAAATTATTGGTACCACAGCAGGGTTAGTTTCTTCACATCCACTAATTAAAATAATGAAGGTGGCTGCAATCAAATAAGTCGTCGCGAGAATTATATTTTTCATACATTTTACATTTTAAACTACACTAACAATATGCGGTTTTCGGCTTCCCCGCTTAGGAGGAATATAATCAAATTAAGATGGCTAACAAACTGTAAAACAGCCAGTAGGTAGGCGATAATACAATTTTTCAATAGAAACTTCCCATACCTGCGAAGCTAAGACTAATATATGATTTTAGGCTGAGTGATAGCTGCCATTTATCGCATAATTTTGATTTCAACAATCGGATGGAACTCCTTGTTTGCAATTTTCATACGTGTTTCATTTTAAACGACATAGCGTGGAATTTGGTTCAGTTAGTCACAGGGACTGGGATTTGTGTGCCTGGATTTCAGAATAATAAATCAATGTTCATAATTTGTCAAAATAAGATTCCCCAAACCTGTGATCAATACTGATTATACCGCACCATCTCATCTACAGTTTTCCTGATTTTTGTCCTTTGTGGGTATCCCTCTACCGCATAACCCAGGCTGATCACCAATCCAATGGATTTATCCGACGGAATCTGCAACAACTTTTTGATTTTGTCCTCGTCGAACCAACCTATCATGCAGGTTCCAAGCCCCAGCTCAGCGGCCTGCAGGCAGAAATGCTCCGCTGTGATACCAATATCAATCAGGGGCCATTCTTTCTTCTTCACCAGCATGGCCAGCCTGGTGATCAGTTTGGCCTTTTCCATAACGATAACAATCATCACCGGGGCCTGCAGGGTATATTTGTTAATCAGTTGTATATCGCTGAAGGTAGCCTTAGCCACTTCGGTGCGAAGAGGCTCCTGGTCGACTACAATATATTTCCAGGGTTGGGAGTTGCTGGCCGAAGGGGCGAGCCTGGCCGCTTCGAGGCATTGATTTAATTTTTCGGGTTCCACAGCGGTGCCTGCATAGCGGCGAACGCTCTGCCGGGAGAGAATCAGTTCATTAAATGTCATAGCATACGAATAAGCTGCAAATATCCGTTACAAAAATGGATTTAGGGGCATACGGTTCAAATTGCTTAGAATTTCGAATCCGTGTACAATAGTATCCGTGTCTCAGATAGTGTGAAGGAAATTTATTGTCCGAAATAAAACCCAAGCCGGAATCCCCCATCCAGCAAGGTACCTGAATAGCCGTAATCAACCCAGGAATTGTTGTACCAGGTATCGAAACCCTTGTTCCGGCTGTTATGGCTGATGCGTATACCGGCCCCGGTATAAATATCGAAATACACTCTGTCGCCGAGCAGCCATTGGTAACCCAGGTGAAAATTACCCCCGAACTTATTCAAGCCGGTGGTCACATCTCCCTGGAAGACGCCATAATAGGTGGCCCCATCTTCCACAAAGGTGTCGACATACTCCCGGTTTTCGGTGATCGAAAAATGCTGGAACATAAGCCCGTACTGCACATAATATCCTTCAGGCTTCATACTGTTGGGCTTCATGTAAATTTTATGTTTCACATCCAGGCCCAGTCCCCACATTTCCTTGAAATCGTGGCCAAACCTGCTGCCTGTGACCATAAAAACCTGTGGCGAAAGAATCAGCCATTGATTCGACTGCCGGGAGATGCTTCGGTCGATGTCGCAGCGGAAACCGCCCGAAATGGAATACTGTGGCAGAAAGCCAACCCCCAGCCTTGAGCGAAACGGAACCAGGTCCTGGGCCGCACTATTCCCCGCAAGGGCTATAAGGAATACGAAAAGAAATAAAAGCTTCTTCATCATTAAGGTTCTATGGGAATGCTGCTGATTTTCTGGAGCCCGGCGGCCGTGAGTTGGTATTGGTTCAGCCCGTCGGTTCCTATCACCATGAGCCGGCCCTGCATATATAGTACGTCCCTGGCTTGCAAATCATCGATATGGCTGATTTCGACGGGCGATTGTTTATCAGCCACATTGAACACCCGCAGCCCCTGGTCGCAGACAAACAGGGTGTCGTTATGGATGTCGAGTCCCAAAGGGGCATTCATCGACATGGTTTTTACGATCTGCGGCGAATTCAGGTTGCTGATATCCACGATCTGCAACTCGTTCATCCCGCTGAAGCAGCGCTGGTTGGAGGTATTCAGGCTGATATAGGCATACCCGTCGCGGGCAACGACGGGGTCGCATGAGCGTATATGCTGAAAAACCGTTGTCATTTGCGGACTCGCAGGATTACTGATGTCGTATACCAGCATCCCCGTTTCAGTGCCTAAGAGCAATGAATTCTGGTATGGAAAAATAGTTTCGGTATAAACGCCCAGTTGCTTATCCGCAACTTTTTGCGGATGCTCGGCATCGGCCAGGCTAAGGGTATGCAGAGCCGAGGCATCGACCGTGTAAAGGTAATTACCCGATATGGTAAACCTCGCCAGCGATCCGCCAGTACCCGTAAGGGAACCGCCTGTATCCACCTTATCGCTGTACGAACAGGCCGACAAAAACAGGGGTATGGCTGCGAACAATAAATATATTTTGTAATTTTTCATACTCTGCGATATTACACTTTCTTTTTCCATGCTACTAAAATCCCGTTTTCGGGCCTGTATTTATTGGCGGTATATGGCGACCAGAGACCATCGGGCGACTGGGTTTCGGGGAATATGCTTTTTATCCTCTGGGTTACCTGCACGCTTACAAAATGGTCGTTGGTTTTCAACGCTATCAGGTCAATGGCATTGTCGGCGTACAGCACATTATCCTTCATGGCCATATCGATGCATCCGTCGATATGCAGGAAAGCCATGTTCAGGGGTGAGGCCGGATTGCTGTTATCGATAATGTGGATCCCCTTATACAATTCATTTACAAGAATATACTGCCCGTACACATAGATTTTGCCCGGGGAATGCAGGGGTTGGGCGGCTTCTATTTTCACCGCGTTTTCCATTTCACCGCGTTCCATAAATACCGGGGTATAAGCCCCGTAGCTGACCGGGTCCGACGACGACAGCAGTATGCCTGTAGCCAGGCATAAAAAGGTGAAAAACAGCGAGAAAAGAGGTTTTTTCATCATAGCGTTACGTTATAGTTGTTATACATTATCAGCGGCATTTTATAATCCAACCCTTCTTTTAGGTTTTAAGGCCGGGCATGGGCTTCCTTTCCGGTTTGCGACAATGGCTTAAGGGGGCATATGATTGATTAATGGTTGCATGTGTTCGCTAACCGCGTCTGCCTTTCCCGCCCCGCGCTGAAAAAGCGCGGAACCCGCTGGAAAAAGTCTGCTAATTTAACCGGGTTAGGATGAGTCATTTCGTAAATGCCGGCTGCATGATTTTGGTATATGCCGCCTAATCAGAAAATATCTACCTTTGCAGCCCAACAAAATATATAAGCACATTTATGAAAGACATCAGCTACGCTTTAGGCCTTAGTATTGCAAGCAATTTGAAAAATTCAGGTGTTGAAGCCCTCGACATAGAGCATTTCACAAAGGGATTGAATGCCATTTTAAATAACGAAGAAATTTCCATGTCACCCGACGAGGTGAATAATCTGCTGAGTGAATTCTTCGAAGGCATACAAAAAAGGGAAGAAGGCCAGAATACTGAAAACGGGAATTCATTCCTGTCGGAAAATAAAAACCAAGCCGGGGTTATTGAATTGCCAAGCGGTTTACAGTATTCGGTTATTACCGAAGGAACCGGCGTAAAAGCGAAAGCAAGCAACCAGGTAAAAGTTCATTACACAGGCACCCTGATCGACGGTACGGTATTCGACAGTTCGGTAAGCCGGGGCGAACCCGCCGTATTCGGCGTTACCCAGGTTATTTCGGGATGGGTAGAAGGATTACAGCTGATGTCGAAAGGATCGAAATACAAATTCTTTATTCCTTCCAACCTGGCTTACGGAGCACAGGGAGCAGGCAAGGTTATAGGCCCGCATGCCACTTTGATATTTGAAGTGGAATTATTGGAAATCATGTAATTAAGCAAAGTCTTTTAAAAAAAACCGCCGGAAGCCTGACTCCCGGCGGTTTTTTTATGGAAGAGACCTCCCGCACAAGTCTGTTCAGAGGGCGGCTTTGGAGGGTTGATCAGGTTTGCCATTTTATTCCAGTCCGTAACAGCCTTTTATAAGCCGGTGTGAAGCACAGCTTATAGCTAAGGTTCAGTGCGGAGGATTCATCCCTGGGAAAACCTGATCTCAGGCTTTTTTGTTTCCACATTATTATTCCAGGTTTGTGTAAACCCAGGCTGAATGATTATTTAACCAAAGGACTTCCCATTTTCAGGACCGTTTTCCCCGCCAGGTCGTTGATAATAATGGCGGCCATCATATACCAGGCAGCCAGTGCACACGTAATCAACTCGTACCCGGCGACCACATTGAATACCGGGTCTCCGAAATGCCCTATGTCGAGCAGCACAAACCCCAGCAGCAAGGTGCCGAAGGTAACGGACATGGCGGTATGAACCCGCAGGGAAGCCACAAACATGATGGCCGTGTATAATGTCCAGGCCAGCAGGTAAAAGCCTACATCCGTCTTCGAAGCTTCATATATTTTAAATGCATTCAGCAGCCAGATCACACCCAGCCCTATCCAGAAGGAACCATAGGCGACAAAGGCGCTGTAGCCAAAATTATTCCCCGTTTTCTGCTCCTGGAAGCCGGCGATCAGCTGGGCCAGCCCGCCAAACACAAATCCCATGGCTACTACCGGGCCCAGGCCCATCAGGCCGATATTATGAAACTGTAAAAGCAGGGTTGTCATACCAAAGCCTGCAAGGCCTACCACGGCCGGATTTCCTTTTTTCAATTCTGTCATGGGGTTGTTGGATTAAAGTGTGAAGTAAATTTAAGAAAAAATATAATGTCGGCTGCAAACAGGTTTTGTCTTTACGACATTTCTTTAGCTGCCCTTTACTGAGATCGGGAAATACGGGCTTTGCCCGTTTATAAACCTTATCCCGTCCACCTGGCATGGAGTGATAGAATGCGGTAAGCGGAACCTTAGTAAAATAATTTATTGCCTGGGCTCAGAATTAAGGTGGTCAGAATTTCACGAATTCCACCCTGCGGTTTTGGGCCTTGCCTTCGGGAGTGTCGTTGGCGGCGATGGGTTTGCTTTCGCCAAATCCCTTGCTGCTGAGCCGCTCGCCTGCTATACCCAGTTCGATCATCTTCGCTTTCACGGCTTCCGCCCGCGCTTCCGAAAGCTTCTGGTTCGCACTCTCCTCGCCGTCGCTGTCGGTATGCCCCTGCACCGAGAACTTGAGTTCAGGGTGTTCGTTCATCATTTTTACCACGTAATTCAGGGTTCCCATCGACTCGGGCCTGATGCCGGCCTTATTCACGTCGAACTTAATTCCGGTAGTTACAAACTTGCCGTCGGTGAGGAATTTATCGTACAGCGGAACCGCCCCTTTGGCAATCAGTATATTTTTAAGGTAAGCTCCACCCTGCTTGGTCATATCGCTGTTCAGCGTTACTCCCGTGGGGTTGCCTTCGATATTGGGCAGGTTAAGCACCCGGGCGTCGTCGATATACACTTTGAGTGCGCGTTTGTTGAACGAAATGGCTATATGGCGCCAGCGGGCCTGTTTGTCGGAATAACCCTGGGCGCCCGGGTACTTTTCCTCGGCCACGGTGCCATATTTTGCCGCACCGGTATACAGGGTAAGCGGGTACATGACGCTGCTTTGTTTCTTTTTGGCATAAAAGGATAGCCAGTACCGCTGATTTTCGAAGGAAGCAATAAAGTAGCAGTCGAATTCAACGGTAAACTGTTCGGGCAGGTAATCGGCCGAAGCCTCTTTCATAAGCGGGAACATGCCTCCGTCGGGGGCATGGTCGCGTATATAGATGACATTGAGCCCGTCAAAAACCGCATTTTCGAAAACCCCGCCTGCCAGATCCCATTTCGAAGGGAATTCACCGCTTTGCTCGCCTTCCTGGTTGTCTTCGAAAATAATGTCCGTTCCGGGCACAAAATCGTATTTCGCCCATTCGAGCTTTGGTGCATCCCTCTGCTGTTCCTGGGGAACCGGCGTTTTTCCCGGTTTTTCAGATTCCGTTTTGTCAGTACCGGATTCCGGCTTTTTTGATCCTGCGGCAGCCTCGCTTTCGGCTTTATCCAGGGTTTTATCCATGCCCTGGTCGATATGATCGTTGACACGGTTTTGGACTTTCCGTTCCGTTTCGTTCTTCGCGTATTTAACCAATTTCCCTGGGCTGAATTGGGCGCTGGAAATAAAACCACACAGCATCAGCAACATCATAAAAACGATAGCTTTCTTCATTTTAGCGTTGTTAGTGAGATTAGTAAACGGACAATCAGATTTCCTGATCCAATATTATACAAATATATTGTTTTTTACATATATAAACACGCAGCACCTGGATTATCCTTTCAAGAGGTTGGTTTTTCACACTGATAAAACGCTAAGATTACACTTAAAGAAGGGCTTGTGCCCATGGTGAACTTCATTTTATCTCCTTTATTTTTAGAAAAAAAGAGTTTCAGCGGCTTACAATCGTGAGAAGCACAACTCAACAGGCAGCGGGAAAAGCTGTGACAGCAATGCCTTGCGTATCCCTTGCACTTTCGTTCATTCCCCTGTGAACAAACTGTCCATACTTGAAATAATATTTTGTTAATGCAGCTTATTTAGTTAACTGAATATATTCTCTACCTTCGCAACCTGCTACTCTACAACTGCTAACATCTTTCTAACACCCAAACTCATCGTACTTTCCTGTCCCGAACCTTCCTTCTGAATTTCCGCAAAGGGCCTTTTAACAGGGCCCCAGCTATAGGTATGCTACACAAACAAAAACCAAAACTATGATTAAAAAACTACACTTAACACATGGCCTGGCTATTTTAGCGATGGCTGTTTTTATGCTTTTCCCTGGAATTGGATGGGGACAGATTGCAGGTTTAGAACTTGGTACAGCAGCTCAAAGTTCTAATACAACAGGGGTAGCAACTTTTACAATAAAAGATGCTAACATAAATGCTCTTCCATCTTTGACACTTACCGTATCTCAGCAAGGCCAAGCTGGTGGAAATGGTTATATAGGCAGTAAAGCATGGAATAATACAAATTTGACCAATACTACCTATTGGCAATTCACTGTTACTGCAGCCTCAGGTTATCAAATTGCAGTAACATCGATGGCACTAAGGATGTACAGATCCTCAACAGGTCCTGCAAGTATCGCCTTAGGTACCGATGCTGACAATTATGCTAGTCAAATTGGCGGAATACAAACCTTAGCATCAGCTGTAAATAGCACTGTTTCATTCCTTAATTTAAGTCTCAGTGGTAAATCTTCTATTACATTCCGGGTATATGCTTATGGTGCTACAAGTGCTGGAGGCACTTTACGCATTGGTGATGGAGCAAGTAGTAGCCTAGATATTAATTTGCAAGGAGCTGTTACTTCAACGGCTATTCCCACCATCAATTTAAACAACACTAGCTTTCCTCAAATAAGTACTGATGCCACACCAAATCCATCAGCTGCAAAAGTTGTACTTTCAAAATTTAAAGCAGATGTCACTAACCTTGATGCCACAATAAATTCTTTAGCTTTCAAGACTGCCGGTACATACGCTGCTTCTGATATAAGTAAACTCGAATTGTATTATAGCACATCTTCTAGTATGCCTGGTACTTCACTGGCATATACAACCACCATACCTGCAACAGGTAGCACAGTAACCTTTGGTTCTTTAAGCCAGACAATCACTTTAGGCACTTCAGGTTATTTTTGGATAACCTGTGATTTAGCTCCTACTGCAACTACAACAAAAACAGTTGGTGTACTCGGTACAGGAAGTAGTGGATTGGTATTAACTTTTGCAAGCGGTACACCAACTGGAACAATTGCGGATCCAACTTTACAAACAATTACGGCATCATCCCTTACTCCCCAGACCATTAGTTTTGGAGCTTTATCAAATGTAACTTATGGCGATGCACCGTTTACAGTATCTGCAACAGGTGGAGGGTCAGGCAATCCTGTAATATTTACAAGTTCTAATACTTCCAATGCGACATGCACTGGAACCAATGGCACTACTATAACAATTATAGCTCAAGGCTCATGTAACATTTATGCCAATCAGGCTGGTAATGTAAGCTACAATGCTGCAACACAGGTTGGTCAAGCATTGATAGTAAATAAAAAAGCCCTTACCTTGCCGGATGCTGCTGCAACGAGCAAAGTATATGATGGAACTAATGCAGCTGTCATCACAGGCACTCTTACCGGTAAGGTAGGTTCCGACGTTGTTACTCTTAACGGAACAGGTACTTTTGCCGATGTAAATGTAGCCAATGGAATTGCAGTTACATCAACAAGTACACTTGGTGGGGCAGGTGCTTCCAACTATTCACTTAATCAACCTACTGGATTAACGGCCAATATTACCCAGGCTGCGCAAACTATAACTTTCGGCGCTCTGGCAGGTAAAGCTTTTGGAAGTGCTCCTTTTGATTTAACAGCTACCGCAAGTTCAGGCTTGACTGTAAGCTATACGAGCTCTGATCTTAATGTGGCCACGATTCTAGGTGCCACTGTTACGATTGTAGGTATAGGTACAACTACAATAACTTCAAAACAATCAGGCAATACTAACTATTCTGCCGCTTCTGATGTCACACAATCATTAACTGTTATTGGTGTAATCGCAAAATGGAGTTTTGATGGGATTGTTGTTTCTGGAACAGCTGCTAATACTCCTTCTTTGACATCTGGTTCGGCAATTGCCGATTTAGGAGGTCAAACTGCTGGCTCTGCATTTTCCGCATTCCATGCCAGCAATTCCACTGTATGGTCTACAGTAACTGGTAATGGATCAGCAAAATCATTGAGCTCAAATTTTTGGGCTATCGGTGATTATTTTCAGTTTGTTGCCTCACTTGCTGGTTACCAAAATACTTTGTTGAGTTTTGATCAAACCGGAAGCAACACAGGTCCTAAAGATTTCAAATTACAATACAGCACAAATGGTACTAGTTTTAATGATTTTGGTTCTGCTATAGCTCTAACAAATGATAATTGGAGTGCAGGTACATATAAGGCTGCTTCAACCAGGAGTTTTGACCTTAGTTCAATAACCTCGATTAATGGATTATCATCAGCTTATTTTAGAGTGGTTGCTACTTCTATAAATGCAATTAGTGGCACATTTGGTACTGGTGGTACAAGTAGAATTGATAATTTCACCATAACAGGCAGTATTATACCTCCAACAGTTTCCACACAGGCGGTTGGAGCAATTGGAACTCAAACTGCTGAAGGTAACGGTACGATTGAATCTATAGGTGGCGCAGCACTTACAACCCGTGGCTTTTGCTGGGATTTGTCAACCAATGCAGATCCAACAACTGCTCTAAGCACTAAAGCAGTAGAAACAGGCACATTTTCAACAGGCGCTTTTACCGGAAGTATCACAGGATTATCTCAAAACACCACTTATAAGATCCGTGCGTATGCTATAAATGGTGGCGGTACATCTTATGGCAGCGTACTTTCATTTACTACGTTAGCCGCTACTTCAACCTATACAGGCACCGGTAACTGGAGCGTTTCCGGCAATTGGAGCAATGGAATCCCTACATCCGCAAATGATGCTATTGTAAATGGCGATGTCACAATCGATGTAGCTGCTGAAACAATGAATTTAACCATCAATACCGCGAAATCAGTAACTATAAGTGATACCAGGTCATTAACAGTTAATGGCATCCTCACCAACTCAGCCGGCATTTCCAGTCTGGTTGTAAAATCCGGTGCCTCCCTGATCGAAAGCACACCCAATATTTCCGCCACAGTTGAACGCAATATTACTGCCGACAAGTATCATAGCTTCTCACCCTCTGTAAACGGAGCCGGTGTTACAGCCAGCATCTTTAATATTACAGTCAGCCCCCGACTGGATGTGTATCTCTATAGCCATAATGAAGCTAATAATGCAGATGCCAAGGGCGGTTACAGTGAAATCACCGACATTACCACGGCTCTCCTTCCTATGGCCGGATACGGGCTTTACGCCGATGGCGCTCATGCAACACCGGTTCAAACCGATTGGACATTTACCGAACAAGGCGATCTGAATACCGGTGCTTATGGAACTGCAGGTAATATGACAAAGACAGGAGCCGGTTCATTCGCCGGATTCAATTATGTTGGCAACCCCTATCCTTCCTATATCGACTGGAATGCAGCTTCGGGATGGGTGAAAACAAATATAGCTGGAGCAACCTATGTTGAAAATGCAGGAAACTGGGCTACCTATACATCACCCGGGCCTGGCACATATTCTGGCTCCAATATTATCGCTCCGGGTCAGGGATTCTTTGTTCAAGTTACTTCTGGAACAACCGGAACGCTTACTATGAATAACAATGTAAGAACCCATAGCAGCACTCCTTACCTGAAAAGCTCACCCACCAACTTTGTCAGGCTGGTAGCCAGCGGAAACAATAAAACCGATGAGACCGTGATCCGCTTTGATTCGGATGCCACAGCTCAGTTCGACGGGCAGTATGATGCCATTAAGCTGGATGCATCGGATATGAATTTCCCACAAATCTATTCAGTAAGCGACAGGAAACTTGCATACAATGCCCTGCCTGAAACGGGTACTGTTCAGCTTGGATTTAAAGCCGGAGTATCGGGCTCCTATAACATAGGCATTAATGATGTTGCCGACCTGCATTTTGTCACCCTCGAAGACACAAAAACCGGTATCTTTACCGATCTTTCGGCAGGCTCCTATACGTTTAACTTTGTGGCGGGCGAAAACGAACTGCGCTTTAAACTTCATTTCAGCGCACTCTCCATTGCCGAAATCAAAAGCACGGATGCCGGCATCTACAGCTACCAGAAAACGGTGTTTGTCAACCTGAAAGAGCATGTGAAAGGCGATATCTATATCTACAATATCTCCGGACAACTGGTAGCTTCCAAAGCTTCAGCAGAGGGAATGAATGAGATAGGCTTGACTGTTACGGGGAATTATGTGGTAAAAGTGATTACACGCGATTGTTCTTTAGCCAGGAAGGTCTTTGTTAACTAAGGACAAGGCGACAGGGGGACAAGGGGACAGGGAGAAAGATTGAGGGGATTGATGAGATTGAGGGGATTGATGAGGGACGGGTAGACGGGTAGACGGGGGGACAAGGCGACAGGGGGACAAGGGGACAGGGAGAAAGATTGATGGGATTGATGAGATTGAAGGGTTTGATAAGGGACAAGGAGCCGGGGGGACAAGGGGAAGCGGCGACAGCATGGCAACTCGATTTGCAGGCCCTAAAACCAATATTTTTAAAACAAGAAATAAATACAAAACATATGAAACTCAATTTAAAAACCTTAACGATAGTAGCTTTCCTGATGGTGGCTCCTTTATTTATATTTGCACAGCCTCATCCCAACGGCGGCAACGCTCCCGGAGTAGGAAATCACCCGGTAGGCGGCTCGGCACCAATTGGTAACGGCACCCTGATGCTGATGGTGTTTGCGGCAGCATATGCAGGCCGTAAAGTGTACCAGATGCGTGCCGGCAGCGTAATGCAATAATACTTCCGACTTTTTCCCCGGCAGGTAATTCCCTGCCAAAGCACATTTATCCCGGCTAACAGGATAGATGTGCTTTTTTTTGAGCCTGTAGCTACATCATATTTTGGATCACTTCCAAAAGTTGCGGACTAACTGGAAAATGTCTGATTTAAAATGTCCTATCATTAGAAGAATCTACTTTCTATTTATTGTTTTGTACTTATATCGTGACATAAAAGGCCAAATTTCAAATAGCTATAGTCACCAGGCTTAATCTGAATTTCCCAAATATATAAACTTCGGGAAATCTAGTAATCACTATAGTTATTGGGAAAGGAATGATAGGTTTGAACAACATTCTGGCAGATAGTGAAGCTGTGCTTTGCTAC
>CAIPFN010000299.1 GCA_903864265.1 uncultured Bacteroidales bacterium
GGTGGCTCCGCTACCTACCGCTTATTTCAGCGTTCCTGCCGGTAACTGTGCCCTCAGTCCTGTATTCATGGACGATTCGAGTACTCTAAGTTCAGGTACCATCGTAAACTGGGACTGGCTCTTTGGCGACGGAACCAATGTATCCTATATGGCACCACAAAACCCCGACAACTGGCATACCTATCCGCTTGCAGGCACCTACCTGGCAACGGTTACGGCCACCAGCAGCCAGGGATGCGTGAGCAGCTATTCACGGGATGTGATCATTACGGCACCTCCGGCAGCTGATTTTATGTTCTCCACCCCGGCCTGTGCCAATGTGCCCGTTACCTTTACCGATATCTCGCAGACCAACGGCATCCTGAACCCGATCACAAACTGGAACTGGGATTTTGGTAATCCTGTCACCGGCTCCCTGAATACTTCCACTGCTCAGAACCCTGTTCATATTTTCCCATTGCCGGGAACTTACTGGGTGAGGCTTATTGTTCAAAGCATGTCAGGCTGTGTTGATACAGCATACCAGATGCTGCAGGTATCCGGCAAACCTGTCGGTGATTTCAGTTGGAGTAACGCCTGCATGGGCAGTCCCGTTCAGTTCACGGATCACTCGCAGGCAGCAGGCAGCAATGTTGCTTCCTGGTACTGGAGCTTTCCGGATGGCGGCAGTTCCAACCTGCAGAACCCGGCACATACCTTCACTTCAGCCGACAGCTGGCCCGTGACCTTGCTGGTTTACAACACCGGAGGATGCAGGGATTCGGTAACAAAATATGTAATAGTTCATGCTCTTCCGGATCTGGTTGTAAGTCCCCTGACGCAGAGTTGCGTGGTAGGCGATTCCACGCTGGCCGTTCAACTGAGTTCAGCTACAATGGGAGCATCCTATACCTGGAGCGCGACCTCATCCTCTCCCCTGCTCACCGGGTACATTCCTTCGGGAACCGCTGCCTCAATTCCGCAGCAGTTGCTCAGCTATCCGTCCTCTAGCCCGGCTACCCTTACCTACCAGGTGAGGAGCTTCGACCAGGTTTGTTATTCTCCGGTCCAAAACCATGTGATAAGCATCTATGCTCCATCGGGATCACCGGTAACCCGTATAGGAAGTTCGGCTGCCACACCGGGGTATTCGGTTTCGGTCCCGGTACGGGTAAACTCCTTCGATGCCATCACCGGCATGAGTCTGCGGATCGATTACAACCCCCAAAAGGCCCTTTTCTCAGCGGCCGAAAACATTATCCCGCAGCTCAGCGGACTGATCGTGAACGATGTAGCCCTTTCTTCCAGCCTGCATAAAATCATGATTGCCTGGTCGGGCCCCGATCCGGTGACCCTACCCCACCAAGCGACCCTCTTTAACCTCCGGTTTGCCTATATTGCCGACACCTGCCTGCTTACCTTCAATACCAGCTCCAACAGCGGGCAGGACTGCGAGTATGCCGATTCCACCGGAAACGCCATGTTCGACAGCCCGGCAGCACATTATTACATTAACGGAATGATCTATCCCGGCTGGATGATCAGCGGGCAGTTTAAGTATTTCAACAATGCATTGACGCCTCTTGATTCGGTGCATGTAGCCCTTTTCTGCCAGGACGTGAGAGTGGATTCATCCTTTACCAATACCCTGGGTCAGTATTATTTTCCTAACCGCGATTTCGGCACGTATGTCATCCATGCAAGTTCCACCAACCCCTGGGGAGGCGTGAACGGGACGGATGCAGCTAAAATTGAACGTCATTTTACCGGTCTTGAAGTAATCACTGAGCCGATCCGCTTACAGGCAGGAGATGTAAATTTCACGGGATATATCAACGGTTCGGATGCCTTGCAGGTAAAACGCCGTTGGGTAGGGCTCACCAATTCCTTCCTGCGCGGCGACTGGACCTTTGCAGAACCTGGAACAGGAGGTGATACGGTGGTGATCAGTGGTTCAAACGTGGTGCAGGATTTCTATGGTCTCTGCGTGGGCGATGTGAACCGCTCGTATGTACCGGGGAATTCAGGTAAGAAATCCGATGCCGGCATCAGCCTGATGTATGGAAATACGATACGGTGCAGAGAGAAACAAAAGGTAAGCCTGGCCATTTCCCCGATTTCGTCGGTAGAAGTCACAGGAATATCGCTTATTCTAAACCTTCCGGCTGACAGGCTGATGCTCAAAGGCATTCAGTCCGCTCAGGGTGCAGTGATTTATCACCAGGCGGGCAATGAAGTGCGGATTGTTTGGTCGGGGGCGGAAGCCATGCAGTTGCTGGCAGGGGAACCGATGTTAAGCCTGCTGCTGGAAACCACGGAGAACTTTACCCTGGGAACGGAAATAAGGATCACTGCTTCCATGGGCGAATTAGCCGACGCGCAAGCCGAAGTGATAGAGAATGTGGTGCTATCGGTTCCGGTACTGGCTTATGGCGTACCTACCGGCATTGCAGATGCAAAATCAGAAGACGGGACTTTCAGTGTTTATCCGAATCCTGCCAATGAATCGACTACACTTGAATGTATTTTGATGGAAAATGCTGACTTACGTCTGGAAATAACCAATTCGCTGGGAGTAGAAGTGCAGCATCTAGCATTCCCTGGCCTTAAAAAAGGCAATCACAAAGTTGAACTTGACCTTAGAAGCCTGGCTCCCGGGATTTACTTTCTCCATATTGAAATTATAACCCATGACTTTTCTATACCGAAGGTTATTAAGTTAATGGTGGGGAAATAAAGATTGATGATTATTGCGGTTAATAATGAATTTACTGCGTTTTTCAGTAAAAACTGAGCGATTACAAAATAAAAAACGATTGAGTGTAAAAGGAAACTATTTTGATGTTTGGCACTAAATAATAAGCTTATGAAATCAGCTATTTATACTTTATTACTGAGTTTAGTATTATTCTTTTGGTCGGGTGCACTCGAAGCCCAGGTGTATATCCTGAACGAAGATTTTTCAACTGCAAACGGCATAACACCACCGGTGGACTGGATCAATACCACGGTAACAGGGCAGGCGACGGATAAATGGCATTTTGACAATCCCGGGAACGACACCATTCATTACCCGGTAACGGCACCCTTTGCCATTTTTGATGCAAGCAACTATTCAGCAGGCGGGGGCAATGAAACGGCCACCCTGGAGACTCCGTTTTTTGATGCTTCGGTGGGCAGTCACTGCCTTTTGTTTTTGGATCAGTACCGAAACCTGGTAGCGGGCGATACCTGCCGCATCCTGGCTTTTGACGGCAGCAGCTGGGTGAAAGTGATAGATTACACAGCTACATCGTCTACCAATCCTGAGCATCAGGTGCTGGATTTATCATCGACCTGCGCGGGCAAGACCAATGCAAAGCTGCGTTTCCAGTGGATTGGTGTGGGAGCAGGTTACTGGGCGCTTGACAATATACGGATTTATTCCCCTTTGCTGCTGGATGCAGGGATATCGAATATCGACAGCCCGGCTATGCCTTTCAACGCTGGGTTAAACGATGTGAAAGTGACCTTAAACAACTACGGATATACAACACTTAGTTCTGCCACGATAAGATGGAGCGTGAACGGGGTTTTACAAACGCCTTATAGCTGGAACGGATCGGTTCCGTTCGGTAACTCACAAGCGAATGTGAATATCGGGAGTTACAATTTCCCTTCCGGCGTTGCCAGCCAGGTGAAGGTTTGGAGCGAGATGCCGAA
>CAIPFN010000300.1 GCA_903864265.1 uncultured Bacteroidales bacterium
CAATATATTTAAAATAGCATTGTATATTTAATCTGGAGATAAGGGAATCATCACTCATTTCATCATCCACCGGCCCGGTGCCTGGCCAGTGCTTTTCGGATTCATTTTGTCAAATTTATGCAGTTCGCGTGCGTCCCATCCAACCAAATCGTTCGGTAAAGTGCAATTAACGGACTTCAAATTGACAATATTCGTATGTATCCACGAAATTAGTTATTTCGGTATCAATGAAGTATTTAGAAATTACAACCTGAAATAAAAGCTGCCTTGATTCTGACCCCTTATTTTTCGTAAAAATGCATTTCCTGTATGTACCTGTATGTTTTCTCGGGCAGGTAATACGACATGTTTTTCCCCTGCTGAATCGACTCGCGGATAAAACTGGCCGATATCTCAACCATGGGAGCATCGAACAGTTTAACCGAAGCATGCCGGGTGAGTTCGTGGTCCTTAGTCCCGGGACGGGGATACACATAAAAGGTATAGAGTTCGAGCAACATTTCCCAGTTTTTCCATTTATGAAAGGTCGGGAAGATATCGGTGCCCGAAATAATGACAAATTCCCGGTTCGGGTACTTTTCCTGCAGCCACGTCAGGGTGTGTATGGTATACGAAGGCTGGGGCATTTTAAATTCGATATTGCAGGATCTGAAACGCGTATCGTCTTCAATGGCCAGGTTCACCATTTCGAGGCGATGGTGATCCGATAATAAGGATTGTTTTTCCTTGAGCGGGTTGAGCGGTGAAACCACGAACCACAATTCGTCGAGGTCGCTGAATTCATACATATAACCGGCAATCATCAGGTGCCCGACATGTATGGGATTGAATGAACCAAATAAGAGACCGGTCTTTTTCATGTTTTACAGTTTAAACTATGCTAAACCCAGAAATTCCCTGATGAGCATTTCAGCCTGTTGCAGGGCATCTTCCAACTTGTCATTTACAATCACACGGTCGAAATGCTGTTCAAAGGTGAGTTCCCATTTTACCTTATCCAGCCTTTTCTGCAGGCTTTCCTCGCTGTCGGTGGCACGCAGGCGTAAGCGCTTCTCGAGTATTTCGTAGGAGGGAGGACGTATAAATACGGCCAGGGCTGCATCGCCGTACAACTTTTTAATATTCAGCCCGCCAACCACATCCACGTCAAAAACAGGGTATCGGTGGCCCGATATCATGCGCTCCACTTCCGAAACCGGTGTGCCGTAATAGCTGCCGGGGTATACCTCCTGCCATTCGAGCAGCTTTTGCTGCTCAATCATGAGCCGGAATTCGTCCGATGTCAAAAAGTAATACTCTCTCCCGTCTTTTTCGCCTTCCCTCATTTTGCGGCTGGTAGCCGAAACGGAGAAGGCAAGCTGGGGAAATGTGCTGAGCAGGTGTTTTACAATCGTCGTTTTTCCTGCACCCGAAGGAGCGGAAACAATGATCATGCGGGAGGCGGTATGGTTCAAAGCGGGTTTTGTAAAGGGTTGATACTATTTAGTTTCCAGGTTCGGGAGCCGGGAACTGGGGTTTAATCGGATTTACATATTCCCGAAATCCCTGGTCCGACCTCAGTTCGCATTTCGGCGCCTGGAATGCGGGAGTTCTATATTTGCTTCAGGCAAACGGATTTAAGGTGCGGAAGCAGCGATATCCCCGTTTTATCGGTACATGTCCGTGGCTCACGGCACCTTTTTAAAGCACGTTGCTCACCTGTTCCTTGATCTTCTCCAGTTCATCTTTCATCTGAACCACCAGCATCTGTATTTCGGCATTATAGGCTTTCGAGCCCAGGGTGTTGATTTCGCGGCCGATTTCCTGGGTGATGAAACCAAGTTTCCGCCCGCTCGATTCGTTGGTATGAAGGGTACTGATAAAATAGTCGCAGTGTTTTCGCAGGCGGAGTTTTTCTTCGGTGATATCCAGTTTCTCGAGGTACCAGAATATTTCCTGCTCAAAACGGTTTTCATCAAATTTATCCACCTTGGTGGTTTTTTCAAGGAATTCATCCTGGTTTCGCTGGAAGCGATCACGCAGGTTGGTGATACGCGTACTTTCGAGGGGCTCAATTTTCAGCAACAGCTCCAGTATAAGCTTAATGCGTTCACTCATATCCTTGCCCAGCAACTCACCCTCGGCTGAACGAAAAGCATCGGTCAGAGCCAGGGCTTCGGTTACGGCGTTTTTTACCAGGGCCCATTCGCTTTCGTCGGGGGCATCGCGACCGGCTTTCAGTATATCGGGCATCTTCAGGAGGTTCGAAATAATATCGTTCCCGGTTGTCTCGCCTAATTCATCGGCCAGCATTTTGATTTCGGAATGGTACTTCCGGGCCAGCGGCAGGTTAATTACAAAATCATTGGCATCCTCACCGCTTTCCACGGTGATCAGGAAATCGATTTTCCCGCGTTCGAGCACCCGGTTTATCTCGGCACGGATTTCAGCTTCCTTCTCGCGGTAGGTGGCCGGAATACGGGTGTTTACATCGAGCTGCTTGCTGTTGAGGGTGCGTATTTCAACATTTACCGTGCGACCGCCCGGGTTAGCCGTGGTTTTGCCAAAGCCTGTCATTGATCTGATCATAGTCCTGTTTTGAATGAACAAAGATACAATGTTTGGCTGTGGATCGGAAATTTGAATACGCATCTGAAATGGAGCCCACCATAGAGTCTCTTACTGATGCTAAGGGTTTGGGTCCTGCTGCTCACAAAGCCGCTGTCATTTAAAATGGAGGGACCAGAGTTGACCTCATTGCCTTTCAGCTATTCCGGCTTCAGCCTGCATGGGAAAAATTGAGAGAAAATACTAAAATCCGATGCATCGGCAGGACTTCCTGGTTAAACGGACTCATTCGCCGGGATGACCAGGGGAGCTATCCACACTATTCTTTTTTATTGATGGACATCAATAACCTATTCTTAGTACCTTCTTTATATTCCGGGATCCGCCAGGGGATAATACCGGATTTGTACATCAAAAAGCTAAATATATCAATGCTTCCGGAGAATAATCCTATATTTGGCTTACCAATTGTCGTTCAGCCATGACCCGCCCTGCCGCAAATCTCACCAGCCACCGATTATACAGCGAACCTCCCCTGTTTTATGAAGCTATGCTCCATGATATTGAGCAGGCTGAGCGGTATATTTACCTCGAAACCTATAAGTTTGGTAATGATGAAGTGGGGCTTCGTTTCCGCGAAGCTATCACCAGGGCTGCTGCCAGAGGCGTGCACGTAAAAATGCTGCTCGACTCCTGGGGAGTTTCCTATGCTGAATCCTTCTTTAGCGAACTCATCAGCCTGGGTGGTGATGTACGGTTTTTCAGAAAAATCATCTACACCTTCGACTTTTTTACCAAAAACCACCGGCGCAACCACCGCAAATTCCTGCTCATCGACGACCATATCAGCTATATGGGCTCCGCCAATATTACGGGTTACTCCCTACAGTGGCGCGAATCGGTAATCCGGCTCACCGGCGGGATCACCCTCATGTTCAAGCGATCCTTCCTGGATAGCTTCAAGATATACAAGAAGTATATTTTCAATAAATTCACCTACAAAAAGTCCAAATTCATTGATCAGTTCGAACTGGTCGAGGATATGCCTTCCATTTACCGCCAAAGGGTGAAGACTAAACTGGAACGGCTGATCAACAGGGCAAAAAGAGAGATTATTATCGAAACGCCCTATTTCCTGCCCGGACATAAAATGCGTAAGTGCCTGGCGGATGCGGCCAGGCGCGGGGTCAGCGTTCAGATCATATTACCCATGCATTCCGATGTACGTTCCATCGACCTGCTCAGCAGCAAATACTACGGATATTACCAGGCGAACAACATCAGCCTGATCTTTTACACCCTGAATAATTTGCACGCCAAGCTTTTGCTGATCGACGGGGAGACTTTTGGTATTGGTTCGCCGAATATCGATTACCGCAGCTTCCGTTACCAGCATGAGGTTATGTTATTTGGCCTGCATAAAGGAATAGTGCAGGAAGTGAGGAACCATATCAATGAAACCCTGCTCAATTGCCTGGATTTCGATCACCAGAGCTGGATGCGCCGGCCAAAAATCGAAAAAGTGCTGGGCTGGCTTCTGTTGCCGTTCCGGCATATGTTTTAGTAAATGCCTGTGGAAAACGGGTTATTGTTCATGTACTGCTTCACTCTGATTTCGAAGTAAAAGGGCCCTTTTTAGAAGCCAGTAACTTGTTTTTCCTCGTCACGAAGTAAATTCCCGCAAACACAAGCAGCCCGCTCACAATCTTGACCCAGGAAATTCTTTCCGTATAAACGATAATCCCTATAACTGCTACCAGCACAGGCTGCAGGTAAGTGTAATAGGCAACTACCGGGCTCGATAAGCGCTTCAGCGAGAAGGTAATAAAGAAATAGGCTAAAAATGTAGTGCCGATAATAATGTAAAGTATGGCGAACCAGGTATAGGTGTCGAATAAACTAAAATCGATGGCTGTAGCCTGGCTGATAGTGAAAGGAAATACTGCCACAAATCCGATAAGGAACATCCACCGCATAATCAGGAAAGGGTTGTATTTTACCATCAGAGGCTTCGACAACACCAGGTAAAGGCTCCATGCCGCCGTGTTTCCCACAATAAACATGTCGCCGCTCAGGTGTCCGCCTTTCAGCGAAAGCGGGTTACCCAGCAGTATCAGCATCAGTGCCCCTGCCGCTCCCAGGGCAATGCCTCCCAGGCGCGAAACCCCTATACGCTCCTTCAGCAACCAGGCCGCAAATACCAGTACCAGTATGGGATTCACCGAATTGATAATGGCGGCATCTACCGGGGTGGTGCGATTGAGGCCGGTAAAGAACATCATCTGGTTTATAGCTACTCCCAATAAGCCGCTTAAAATCAGCCGGGGGTAATCGGCACGGTCAATTCTCAGTACCCGCAATTCCCTCACGCTCAGTTGTATGGCCCATGAAATAAGCAAGGTTCCCAGTACCCGAAGGAAAATGATCTGCATGGGCAGCAGGTGATCGGGCATCAGCCCCTTGGCAATCCAGTAGTTAGCACCAAAAAGCAGTGTGGCAGCAAGCATGGAGAAGTGAGCACGTAAGTTTTGTTTGACCATGCGGAGTAAAGTGGGGATTAAAAAACGGGATTGGTGTGCAAAGATGCGAAAATAGCGCTGTTAATCCTGTGTCAATCTGCTTAACCATAGAATTCGGCCCTTGTTTTCAGAAATAAAACAGGTATTAGCCAGCAAAGGCAATAATACCGCATAAATGTGGTTTATTGAAATATATAAACAAATTTCTCTGCATATTGATTTAATATACTCTGACCGGTTTTTTTTATCCACGGCAAACAGCCAGACTATTAACCACTTAATCCTAATTACATGAATAGAACATTATTGCTGATGGCAATCGCAGGATTGCTGACGCTTGCAGCATGTGAGCGCACAACCGACTCCCCGGGCATCGCACCCGATTATTATCAGCTAAAAACAGGTAATTACTGGATTTATGAAAATCAGATGCTGGAGAATGACACCCTGGTGCAGACCTTCGCGGAAGCGGATAGCCTGTTTGTTGAAAAGGACACCCTTATCAATAATATCAGATATTTCAAATTAAGAGAAACCTTCCACCTGGCCAATCCGGTTTTGTTTGTCAGGGATTCGCTCGGGTACCTGGTTGATAAGTCCGGAAACGTTTATTTTTCGTCCACCAACACCAGCGATACCGTTGAGGCTTATACAGTTCATAATATTGTTAGAGTTGCCTATACTTTGGATAAGCGTGATTCGCTCGTTACGGTGCCGGCCGGCACATTTAACTGTAAGTTATTGCGGGGTACCCTAACCGCGCTGAATCCCAACCTGGGATACACCACTAAAACCCAGGGCATTTTCAGGGCGGCGGAAATAGGCCAGGTCGAAACCATTACCGTAAATGCGGGCGGCGGAGATGTTATTCTCAGGAAGAGGCTGCTTCGGTATCATATCGGCAAATAAAAAAGGCAGCCCTTCCAGGCTGCCTTTTCACTTAAACCTTCAATCAACAAATTAAACGATCTCAATCTGTTTCACGGCAGTAGGTTGTACCTCCTTTTTGGGGATAGTCACCAGCAAAATCCCGTTTGCAAAGGATGCGCTTATATGATCGGCATCCACGGTTTCGGGAAGCTGGAAAGCCCGCTGGTATTTGCTCTTGTACCCGAATTCGTTCCAGGTATATTTGGGACCTTTCACTTCTTCGCTCGGCTGGTGACCGGCTGTTACGGTTAATACCTGGTCTTCAAAGCCAATGGTGACTTCCTCCTTCGAAAAGCCGGGCAAGGCTAGTTCGATGGTGTAGTTTTGTTCATCTTCCCTAACGTTAGCTGCAGGGCGATAGGTTAAACCCGTTTCTGCTGATTGGCGTTCGAAAATTTCGTTCATCAAAGCAGGCATGCCTGAGCGGTATCCGCATCTGTAATTGTTCATGGTATATTCTCCTTAATTTTTAAATTTAACTTTTATGAGTTGTGAACAGCCTGTTTTCAAACTCTGTGCCAGCTACAAAAAACGTATTTAAAACTAAATTAATGCGACATAATGGCCGGTTTTCAATTTTATATGCGACATAATGGCTTGTTTATAGGGTTTGACTGCATAAAAAAAGCCGGATCAACCGGCTTATTCATATCATGAAGTTTAGATGCCTATCCGCAATGGAAATACTGCTCTACAATCTGCATCAGTTTTTCATCATTGTTTTCGAGTTCCTGACGCAGGTTTTTATCGTTAAATGTTTTCAGTTTAGCCGCAAAACCTTCAATGACCGATTGGGGGAATACATTGTATTTCTGGTAAATTTCGCTTTGTTCCAGCAGCCTGTCGGCCGAATCCCAGCAGGATATAGGCAGTTGTCCGAGTCTGGCGCTTTTATCTTTATGCTCATCATCAAAAATGTTCACATCGATATAGGTGTCCCTGGCAAATTCGAGGGCATTTTCCATTTCAAGTCCATGCCGTGCTGCCACGGTTAGCCCGGCCAGCAGCAGGTACACATCGGCGGAGCCATCCGGGCAACGGAACTCCACGGTTTGCTTGTTGGTGAAATCTTTAGGTTCGACCGGTTCCTGGGGATTGGCATGGAATATCATATTGTTGGTGCCTGACCATCCAAGCGGCACGCGCACCAGCACCGATCGGTTGCGGTCGCCCCAGCAGATATTGGTGGGGGCTTCCTGGTGAGGAACCAGGCGAAAATAGGAGGTGGGATTGGTGTTACCGAAAGCGGTGAGCGAAGGGGCCAGGTCGAGATAACCGGCAATGGCTCTGCGTGCGGTATCGCTTAGTTTACCGTTGGCAACCATGGCATTGTCGCCGTCTTTCATCAGCCGGGTATGGATATGCATTCCGCTGCCGGCTTTTCCAACGGTTATTTTGGGAGCGAAGGTGATGGAAACACCGTATTTATAGGCCAGCGTGCGCAGAATCCATTTGGCGATGACCAGCTGATCGGCTGCATCTTCGAGGGTAACCGGCAGAAATTCTATTTCGTTCTGCTCATACTCCATCCCATCGAATTTAAAATTCCCTACCTCGGAATGCCCGTATTTGATCTTACCCCCGGTTTGTGCTATGGCGAACATGGCCTCGGCCCTCAGGGCTTCCCATTTGGCAAAAGGAAACGACTCATGGTAGCCTTTCTGGTCAGGAGCCTGGAAAAGCTTATTCTCGGGGCTGATCACGTAATATTCCAGTTCACCCATCACCTCGAAGGAATGGCCGGTATGTTCTTTCAGCGCTTTATGCGCTTTGCGCAATATATATTCCGGTGAACTCTCGAGGGGATTTCCGTCCTTATCGTAATAGGAACAAAGGATATCGAGTGTTGGGATTTCGGAGAAAGGGTTTACAAAAGCCGTTTTATAACGGGGCAATACGTACAAATCGCTGGAACTGGCCCCTATAAAAGGGAAAAGGCTCGATCCATCCACGCGTTCGCCTGTCGAAAGGATATTGTCGAGATGCTCCCGGCTGTTGATTACGAAATTCAGCGTTTTCAAACGTCCATCCCCGCCGGTGTACCGGAAATTAATCATCGAAATATTATGGTCGTCAATATACCTGATGAGGTCGGCTTTGGTAAAATCGTCACTGGGCTTGTTCAGGTATTGAACCAGTGAACTGGGGTTCATTTCGGTTAGGCTGTTGGCAAACGGGTTTTTCATAGAGGCATTTGGTAAAAGTGGGGGCAAAAGTAGCAACTTTATATTGTAAGCGGTAAAATATTTAAGTCCACCTCACCCGAAATGAGTAATTTTGAATGCTTCTAAAGAGCTTAGCCCAAATTCCCCCTGTTTATGTTTTCATCAGAGCATTTGATATTTTCCGGTTTCCTGGTATTTATAGCTGCCATACTTGCGCTCGACCTGGGAATATTCGACCGTAAAAGCCATGTGGTGAAATTCCGCGAAGCCCTGATCTGGACCTTTGTATGGGTGAGTTTTGCCCTTGGATTTTATTTCCTGCTGCTTTATTTCGGCGACCGGCTGCATAATGTGAATACCGCGGAAGATGTGCAATACAGGATAAATCTATACAAGCATACCTACAGCATCAAAGGAGTTACGGATGATCTTGCGGCCCTGCACATCTACCGTAAAAACCTGTCGCTCGAATATATCACGGGTTACCTGATCGAATATATGCTTTCGGTCGATAATGTTTTCGTGATGATATTGGTGTTCCTTTCGTTCGGTGTTCAGAAAATGTATTATAAACGGGTGCTGATGTGGGGAATAATTGGGGCCGTTATCATGCGGTTTATCTTTATTTTCCTGAGTGCAGCGCTTATTCAGCGGTTCGGATGGATCTTGTATATTTTCGGTGCCTTCCTGGTATTTACAGGTATAAAAATGTTTCTCGAAAGGAATAAGGAGGATAAGGTCGACCCCGAACATCACCCGGTGGTGAAATTTGTTTCCAGGTTTTTTCCTGTGCATCCCACGTATTTCAGGCAACATTTCTGGTTCAGGAATAAGCGCGACAACAACCGTCTGAATTTCACCCCTTTATTCCTGGTATTGCTGGTAATTGAATTTACGGATGTGATTTTTGCCGTCGACTCGGTGCCGGCCATCTTTTCGGTGACCCAGGATCCCTATATCGTATTTTTCTCCAACATCTTCGCCATCATGGGCCTGCGGTCCTTGTTTTTCGTGGTGGCACATATAATCAGCATGTTCCGGTTTCTGAAACACGGACTTTCGATATTACTCACCTTTATCGGATTTAAAATGCTGCTTCATATACAATTGACTGAATGGGGATTTACAACGGTACATGCACTTTTCGTAATTATCGGCATACTGGGGATCAGCATTATTGCCTCCCTCGTATGGCCCGGAAAAAACCGCGGCAAGCTGAAAGCATCAGCCGAATATAAAGGTTAGAAATGCAACGTAAAAAGTTCGTTCCTTCTCCTGCAGGTGCTGAAGAACTGAAAGCCGCGCCTATATTTCGATAAACTCCGATTTTTCCGATTCGCACACCGGGCAAATCCAGTCGTCGGGTAAATCCTTGAAACGCACAGGCTCCTCTGCTTCATCGTATATGTAACCACAAGCCGTACACTGGTATTTTTTGAATACGCCGGCCGTTGGTTCGGCTCCCGCATTGGCCTGCAGTTTGGATTTATCGATATAAGTAGGTGCATTTTTCGGGGCTGCCCCCTTACGCACCTGCCTGTAATAATCGTAGGTTAAAGCTTCTTTGGTCGGGTCCAGAATTTCGGCCTGTAGCAGTTCGCCAATAAACATATAATGCGTTCCCACATCAAAAGTCTGAACCACTTTGCATTCGAGGAAGGCGATGCAGTCATTCAGTACGATCGGCACACCGGTTTCGCCGTATCGGAGTTGCATCCCCTTCAGTTTATCAACATCCTTCCCGCTTTTATACCCAAAACTGCTGATGATATCCGGATGGGCATCACTATGGAGCACCGAAACCGAAAAAGCACCTGATTCCCTGATGATGGCAGCCGTGTAGTTGTCCTTGTTGCAGCAGGAGGCGAACCTGGGCGGCTCGGAGGTAACCTGGAAAAAAGTATTGGAAATAAATCCGTTGCCACGGTCTTTATTGCCGGAACTGATAATATACAGGCCATACGAAATTTTGAAAAGGGCTTCAAATTGTATCATGACTGAGGTTTTGATTCAACGTTAAGGAAAGCGGATAAACAAAGATAATATATTGGAAGGAATGCTGGGCAAGGCTTAATTTTTTATGACCGAATGGCAGGTATTCCTGTTTAGTTGGTTACGAGGCACGGATTTGACGGGAGCTGTATTGAAATGCCTTAGGAAAAAATAAGTCATTGTATTGCCTGCCTTCCCGGGGAAGTAATTAATGTTGATCGCTATTCCCCTTGCCCATGATTCGACAGGGAAAAATTATTTTGAGGAGCTAAAATACTTTTCCAGCAATAGCTGCGCAGCCACGTAAGCACTGATTTTTTCCTCCTGTAGTTCGGCTTCTACCTTGCTGATCATCCGTCGTATATCAGGCTGAATATAAAAATGATCGTGCAGGGCCTGGTCGATTACATTCATCATTATTTGCTTCGACTGCGACAACCTTCGTTTGGCAAAATAGCCGTTGGCCCGGGTAAAGGCCACATAGTCGCTGATCATTTCGTCAATGCGGGGGATGCCTGCTTTGGTGAGTGACGAACAGGCCTCGCAAACCGGCTGCCAGCCCGAATCGGTAGGAGGGAAGTAGTGCAATGCGCTGCGGAGTTCCGCCATGGCTATAGTCACCCGGTTCAGGTTGTCGCCGTCGGCTTTATTGATTACCACGGCATCGGCCATTTCCATGATGCCGCGTTTAATTCCCTGCAGTTCGTCGCCTGCGCCTCCCAGCATCAGCAGCAGGAAAAAGTCGACCATGGAATGCACGGCGATTTCACTCTGGCCTACGCCTACGGTTTCCACCAAAATGGTATCGAAGCCGGCAGCTTCGCAAAGGATGATGGTTTCGCGGGTTTTACGCGCAACACCGCCTAACGATCCGGACGCGGGTGAAGGCCTGATAAAGGCATGCATATCCACCGAAAGTTCTTCCATACGGGTTTTGTCGCCCAGTATGCTTCCCCTCGAGCGGGAACTGCTGGGGTCAATAGCCAGTACGGCAATTTTACGGCCCCGGGCGGTGAGATGCTTGCCGAAAGCCTCTATAAAGGTGCTCTTCCCTACTCCCGGAACCCCGGTAATTCCTATCCGTATCGAATTCCCCGAAAGGGGCAGGCACAGGCTGATGATATTCTGGGCCAGTTGCTGATGTGCCGGAAGTGAACTCTCAATCAGGGTGATAGCCTGACTGAGAAGGGTACGGTTACCCCTGGTAATGCCTTCCACATACTGTTCGGGTAACAGCAGTTTACGTCCGGGTTTGCTGAAATGCTGAGCCGCACCCAAATTAACGGAGGGCGGTTGCTCAATACCTTCGTTTACTCTGAGTGCCGATTTGAAAGGTTTGCTGGCTGACGAATCCATAGACATGGTGGCTTGTATGTTGAGATTAGGGGGAAGGGAAAGGCGGGTGCTTATAATAGAGAGGTTATATGGGTTAAAAGTTTGATTATGCGGCTCTAAGATGCATCTTTCTAAAACCGGAAACCGGCAGGGCAGATTCAGTCCCCGAAAGTATTCTGCCAAACAGTGAAGCTGTGCACGCTCAGTCATTCTTTTTGGGCTGAGACTGCCAAAATTAACAATTTGACTGCTTGCAGGGTTCACCCGAAAGGATAATATCAAGAAAAAGAATTATTTGTTATCAACAAAAACGAAAAAAGCTTACTTTTGCACCCTCAAATCTCTCGGTAGCTCAGCTGGTAGAGCAATTGACTCTTAATCAATGGGTCACAGGTTCGAATCCTGTCCGGGAGACATAACCACATTTTAAGCGTTTGTAACTCAGTTAGTTACAAACGCTTTTTTATTTCTACGTGCGTAAATACGTGCAGTTTTATTGATCTACTCAATTTATTACCCCTTCCGCCTTAACCGTAATTCACTACCTCCGCCCTTTTGTAATCAATTCAATTTCATGTTTATAGGTTAATAATTCAGAATATGTTTAATAGTGGTCAATTTATTATCTGTATTGATGCTTATGAACGGATGCTAAGAAATATTTGGTATAAGAATGAGAAAACCTTATTCTGAGTTGTTGGGAATGCTAATATTTATAGATAGAATTTTATGCAAGGCAATAAATCTTCTGAAACAAAATATTTGAAGATAATTGCATTATATTTGGTATGCTCATTTAAATCTAATATGATTTAACTGTTTATAGCACCTATCCATCCTATATAGAAATAACTCCTATGAATGATGATTATTACCAGCAGAATTACACATCGAGGTGAGGAACGCCTGAAACTTGAGTTTCCTTATAATACTTCAATTTCCAACCAGATAAAGAAGATCAACAAAGCAGCATGGAGCCAGACACATAAAGCCTGGCACATACCCTATACAGAAGATGCGGTGAGCGAGTTGAAAATGATGTTCCCCGATACAGACTTGCCAATGAATATTATCAACAAGCCCGTAGATATAGAAATAGGTAGAAGAGTAGAACAAACAAGTGAAACTAAAAGTCGGGAGAAGGCTGTATACAATGACAGAAACCAGATTAAAGTTGAGGTAATCGGTAAAAAAATAATCCTAAAACTGCCCAAAAATGAAGTGGATATTAAATTTATCAATACTCTAAAATACAGCCGATGGGATGGGCGGATGTTTTGCTGGGAAATTCCAAATTATCCGGGAAATCTTGATCGCATCAAGGACTATTTTAATGACAGAATTGATGAACTGGTAATACACGAAAAATTTGACGTGGGTATACATAATGAAACATATACTATTGGTCAAAACGAATTGCTTATCTTTAAGACCCGGACAGGGAGGCTACGGCTTATTTTCGGATATCAGAACGATTTACGGCTGCTGATTAAAAAATTTCCATATTGTAGTTGGGATGCCAAAAACAAATGGTGGACTATACCCTACTCTGATATTTATCTTAACCAATTGCAGACACAGGCACTTGAAGACGGGATGAAGGTAACTTACGAAGAGGAACCTGCTACAAGCACTGGGGTGAAAAGAATCAGTGCCTATGATGTGCCTAATTACCGCGAATGCCCTGAGGAAATGATTTTAAAGTTGAGAGAGTTACGCTACAGTGA
>CAIPFN010000301.1 GCA_903864265.1 uncultured Bacteroidales bacterium
ACATCAAAATATTATGTAGCCCAAAACCGGGGCTTTTGAGCCTTTTACTAAAAATTGAGTATCTTTATTAAGTATTAACCAATCAAAAATATGCCTTCCCGAAACACGCCCCATCTTTTATCTGCCATGCATTGAAGCGACAGAATTAACACCCTTGTTACGAAACTCCAGCCCTGTAAATTCTATCTACCAGCTATATGTAAAAACAAATTCTACAAATGAGAACGTTAACGAAGCTCCGGTTTGAGATAAAGATCATTTTGACTATTTGCCTCGCCACATTTTTTATATCCTGCGCGTATCGCCCTAAACTCCAACTTCAGGAGCATAACAAAGAAGCGAAATACCGCAACAGTTTCCCGACCGCGGATATTGGGGCAGAACTTGAAACCGTTATACTATCAGTAAAAAAAATCACTAATTACTTAAGCTACCGCACCTATATCTTTGATGAAGATTCCCGTGTCACCCTGAAAGACCTGCATTCAGAGAGCTTACTGCAACATACCCGGGCTGGCATTGTAACCAGTGATGCTACCGCCGGAACCGCCCTGGTTCTGTTTTCTGACGGCAAGCATATTGCCTTGCTTACCTGTGCACATGCCGTAAAGGCTCCCGACACCATAATTGACTGGAACGAATACCGCGATCTTTCCGGCAGCAGGTATATTCGGCGTATCTCAATAAAATTAAACCAGCAACTCTTTGTTCGCGGCATGCCTGAAGGCAGCAAGTTCCAGGTATTGGCAAGTGATGCTAAAAAGGATATCGCATTTATTGGCGTATCTTATAATGATCCTGTAAATGACGTCCCGGTATTCAACGGCCATTGCGGCAATTCGGCCGAACTCCGATTTGGAGCCTTTCTGTATCTGGCAGGCTATCCGGCCGGACAGTTAATGATAACACATGGAATAGTGAGCCTGCTCCCCGAAAAAAGCGGCAACTTTTTAACTGACGCTCTGTTCAACGAAGGAATGAGCGGGGGGATCGCATTAGCGGTTACTCAAAAAGGGGAGAACCTGGAACTGGTTGGAATGGCGCGATCGGTTGCAGCCACCTATTGCAATGTTCTAAAACCCGAGAAAGAAAATCATGAATTCCTTTACAATCCCGTTGTTCCCTATACCGGGAATATTTATGCTGAGCAAAAAAAAGATATAAGCTATGGGATTACCTCCGTAATTTCAAGCAACCAGATACAAGAGTTTTATAAGGAGAATCGGACTGCATTAACAACACAGGGTTTCAACCTGGATGATTTCTTTGGAATGAAGACCAGCCAGGAATAATGATATTCGATGAGCCTAGCTTTCCTGCCTATGCTGATAGAGCTACAACTGTAGTTCTTTGGATGGGTCCCAGAAAATTTTCTCAAAATGAACGACCTGGTTATTTTCAATTTCAATTCCTTCACTTTCGAGAAGTTGTGCCATGGTATCCTGCCCTCCGAAATGCTGTTTGCCAGTAAGCAATCCGTTCCGGTTTACAACCCGGTGGGCAGGGATCTGCTGCAACATCTGATGCGATGCGTTCATTGCCCAGCCTACCATGCGCGAAGATCCGCCCGTGCCCAGATAACGGGCTATGGCACCGTACGAACTTACCCGGCCGTACGGTATCAGGTCCACAACAGCGTATACTTTCTCAAAAAAGGATATTTCTTTTGGCACAGGCTCTGATTCAAGATTCATTATACTCCGGAATTTCAGTGCAGTATTAGTTTTATCAAAAAACGATTATGCCTCTCTGAGTCTGAACCTCAGGTACTTTATAGTCAATCCCTGCTCAAGCCAGATTTTTTCGTAGAAAGTCTGTACATCAACCACGTCCTTTACTTCAGGAGCCTCAGTATTTGCATACAGGTCGGCCGTGGAATAAAGCAGTTCATGGCCATATTCCTTAATAACTTCCAGTGTATAGTTATAAAAAAGTTCACTATCCGTTTTCAGATGTATAATGCCACCAGGCTTCAACAGTTGTTTGTATCTTTCAATAAACTCGGGCGAGGTAAATCGTTTACTGTGTCGGGGGCTATTGGGTTGTGGCTCGGGAAAAGTGATCCAGATTTCATCTACCTCAGCCGCAGCGAATACTCTGCCGATATTTTCAGCCCGTATCCTGACAAAGGCTACATTAGAGCGTTTTTCCTCATCGCTGGTTTTGGCACCCCTCCACATACGGGCACCCTTCTTGTCAATACCAATAAAATTACGGTCCGGGTATTTTACTGAAAGGTCAACCGTATATTCACCCTTCCCACAACCCATTTCAATAATAACAGGGTTATTGTTGCCGAAAAAATCAATATTCCACTTCCCTTGCAACGAAAATCCGGAGGAAAGCTCTTCCCAGCCGGGTTGGAAAAAATGATTAAAAGTTGCATTCTCAGCAAAGCGCTGAAGTTTCCTCTTAGCCAAGATAAAAAGTTTTTAGTTAAGCCTTGTCGTTAAAAATAATCAGAAATGAAGCTTGCCAGTCTACAGGCTTTTACGTTTTTTCAATATCCAGGAAGAAGAAAACCCCGATTTTTTTACCTCCGCCAATTGTTGTGTGGCTTTATCAAAATCATTAAATCCTTTCATGCTGACGATATACAGTCCGTTGGGAGTGGTATCCACAACTGATGCCGGATATCCCTGAGCCTTGAGCATACCAATCAGTTTATCCGCATTACTCCGGTCCCTGAAAGCACCCCCGATCACATAAAACCTTTGATTTTCCGTGCTGGCCCGGGCAACTTCCGACTGAACTGCATCAGCAATTACCACATTATTTTTAGCCAGTTCATGATATGAAAGCATACCCGGATCGTAGGCGATATTTTCACTGGCCAGAATTTCCGCAGGTGACTTCAAAAATTGAACAGCCGGGCTTTTAGCTTTTATTGCTCCCGGGTGTATGACTCTTGTTGCTGTCTTACCGGGGGTAGAACGAACCCATGAAAACATTCCGGTGTAATTGTGGGTGTAGTTATTGATAATATTCCCGTTCAGCGAGCCCCATAAAGTAAAAGCTATAAAAGGAGCCAGTACTGCCGCCCATTTCAGGGTTTCCGGAACCAGACTTCTGATTTTTGTATTCCTGAACGTTTGTTTTAAAGGCTGAATTTCAGGTATGCTCACCGGCTCCAGTTCAACTGCTTTCGCAAAAAAGACAGGCAATCCATATGCATCCGGATTGAAATTAATCCGCATGGAAGGGGTAAACTCTATCCTCCCCGATGCATTCAAAAAAAGATCTCCAATCCCTTCTAAAACAACCCTCTCCCCTTTTTTAAGGTCAGAATTACATGTATCAACCCATTGTTTAATTTCGTAAAGGGCTTCCCTGAAAGTAGTATTTTCAACTGAAGCAATATGGTTGGCCAATATACCGTCGTTACCGGACAAGCCGGCATTGAAAGCCACACCTGATGAAGGCGGGCAAAATTCATGCGTTGTTGCATGTATCCTTGCCGGTCCGAACGCTTTTATAAAGCCACCCAGACCGGGAACAATCACACACTCATGAAAGTACAGTAAATCAGCTATATGCTTTGTTATCATTGGTATTTTTGCCTTTTTAATCTGCTAAGATAATACAATCAGATCTAAAATATCATGCATTGTTAGTAAGTTTCAGTAAATCCTCCGGGGCATCTATTCCAACCGTCTCAATATCAGTAACAGCCGTATGAATACTAAAACCATGGTACAACCAGCGCAATTGTTCAAGTGATTCAGCCATTTCAGGAGGAGCAGCTGGCAGTTTGACCAACTGATTCAAAATGTCCGAGCGATAGGCGTATAAGCCTATATGCCTGTAAAATTCATGAGAGCTCAGCCATTCATCATTTGAAATCCCGCGAACGAACGGAATGGGCGAACGGCTGAAATACAATGCCTTACCCGAATGATCCGTCACGATTTTCACCACATTGGGATTAAAAATATCCCCGGCACTTTCTATTTTCCTGATGAGCGTACTAATCTGTATTTGCGGGTCGGCAAAAAGGGAAACAGCCAGATCTATCTGAGTAGGATCTATGAACGGTTCATCGCCTTGAATATTTACAACTACATCAAAATCAAATCTGCCCGCTACAGAAAGTGTATTTACCACTTCACCAATTCGCGCGGTCCCCGACACATGCCATTCAGAAGTCATCATTATGTCTCCGCCGCATTGTTTTACATGATCAAAAATGCGTTGATCGTCAGTTGCAACTATTACGCTGCCGAGAGCACTGCTCTTTGAGGCTTGTCGATAAACCCGCATGATCATGCTGGTGCCATCAATCATCACCAGCGGCTTCCCGGGAAAGCGGCTGGAAGCAAAGCGTGCCGGAATTACTCCAAGTGCCTGTATCGACATGCCAATAGGTATGAATTCGGTATTAATATTTTGGTAAATGCAATTCCTGCAAGGGCATTGGCCTGAATGCCGGATTTAAATGACAGGATTTTGAAACTATCCCCAGAGCTAAGAGGTTCAGAGGCACCAAAGCCAGGTTGTTTCTAATACGACCTGGCAAAAATCACCCTTTGATGCGATGGATTCCCGGTACGTATACATTTGCCTTCTTCTCGCTTACCATCTACAGGTATTAAGCGTATAGTTGCCTTGGTCTCGTCTTTGATCTGCTGTTCAGTTTCAGGTGTGCCATCCCAGTGTGCCGAAATGAATCCGCCTTTCCCGTCGAGCAAGGCAACAAACTCCTCCCAGGTATCAACATTATTTGTATTCTCTTCCCTGAAATCGTAAGCTTTCTGAAATAGATTTTCCTGGATACTTTCCAGCAGGTGACTGATCTTGTGCTCAATATCGGTTAACTGATAAACTGATTTTTCCAGGGTATCGCGTCGTGCCACTTCTACTGTGCCATTTTCGAGGTCACGCGGGCCTATAGCCAGCCGTACAGGAACCCCTTTGAATTCGTATTCGTTAAATTTCCAGCCTGGTTTCTGTGTATTGCGATCGTCATATTTCACACTTATCCCAAGCCCTTTCAATTTCTTTACAATATCCTTTACCGTTTCCGAAATCAGGGCTAGTTGTTCATCATTCTTATAAATAGGAATAATTACCACCTGAATAGGCGCAAGTTTTGGCGGTAAAACCAAACCATGATCATCAGAATGTGTCATCACAAGCGCTCCCATCAGGCGGGTAGAAACGCCCCAGGAGGTTGCCCAAACATAATCCAGTTTGTTTTCTTTACTCAGGAACTGTACATCAAAGGCTTTCGCAAAATTCTGCCCCAGAAAGTGTGATGTGCCGGCCTGTAAGGCTTTGCCATCCTGCATCAAGCCTTCGATACAATAGGTTTCGACAGCCCCGGCAAATCGCTCATTGGGGGATTTTATACCCTTGAGAACCGGCATTGCCATCCATTTCTCAGCAAATTCAGCATACACGTTTATCATTTTCTCGGTTTCCTCAATCGCCTCCGCTTTGGTAGCGTGAGCGGTATGCCCTTCCTGCCAAAGGAACTCAGTGGTACGTAAAAACAAGCGGGTGCGCATTTCCCAGCGAACTACATTGGCCCATTGATTCACAAGTATAGGCAAATCGCGATACGATTGTATCCAGCCACGGTAAGTATCCCAGATAATTGTCTCGGAAGTAGGGCGCACAATAAGTTCTTCCTCCAGTTTAGCATCAGGGTCAACTATAACACCTTTTCCATCCGGAGAATTCTTTAACCTGTAATGCGTAACTACAGCACATTCTTTAGCAAAGCCTTCCACATGAGAAGCCTCTTTGCTGAAAAATGATTTGGGTATAAAAAGCGGAAAATAAGCATTCTCATGCCCGGTTTCCTTAAACATATCATCAAGAACCCGCTGTATCTTTTCCCATATTGCATATCCATAGGGTTTGATAACCATGCAGCCCCGAACGGATGAGTTATCAGCCAGATCTGCCTTAATTACCAGGTCATTGTACCATTGTGAATAATTCTCTTCACGTGATGTAAAATCTTTTGCCATTTCTATTGATTGTGGTATGATAATTGCTAAATTTCGCCTTTTGAGGACTACAAAATTACGAAAAAAAATCACTCTGCCCGCATTTAAACAAGCTCCTAAAAAAGCTATAACCCAAAGGAGGCCGTCATGAAATCCATTTTATTCCTAGCTGCATTGATGTTGGTTATGTCAGCATGCACCACCCAATACCAGGCCAGCAATTACGACGATGTTTATTATTCGTCAAAAAACCAACCATCAGCCCCCAAACACGCAATGGTTGTTAAAACACCCGAAACGGATATCAACGCATATAGCCGGAATGAGCCTTCGGTTTCCCAACAGGAACAACAATCTCAGCCTGACGCAAACAGCAATCCGGACACCACACAGTATGCTGACAATCAGCAATACAACCAGGAAAACAGCTCCAACAACGATACCGGTTATAATAACGACGATTATTATGACTATGCCTATTCCGCCCGTTTACGCAGGTTTCATAACCCATATAGCTACGATAACTACTACAACGACTATTACACCAACTCGTACTGGTACGACCCGAACCCATGGAACTACGGGACAAGCATATATATGGGATACAACTGGTGGGGACCTTCATTTTCCTTCGGATACAATCCATGGTACATGAGCCCTTATAACGGATGGGGTTTTGGCGGTTATTACGGCTACGGCTCAGGCTATGGAATGGATTACGGTTACGGATACGGCAGTTTTTGGAACGGGTACAATTATGGTTACTGGAATGGCTATTCTGACGGGCATTATTACAACAGCTATGATCATAACTCTTCCTATTATGGTCACCGTGGCTCGGTAGGGAGTTCAGGAAGTCTTGCCCGCACAGAGAATAAGACCTTTGGCGAACGATATGAAGCCCGCGTTGCATCAGGAAGAAACAGCCAGGCACTTAATGACAGACGGAATAATGGAACCGTTAATCCTGAAAGGCCAGGAACAACATTAAACGATTTACGACGCGGAACCGTTGCCGATGATACCCGTAATGGACTTAACGGGGGTTCTGCCGTAAACCGGGATGCCCGAAACGCATCTTCAGGAACTTCACTGAACCCTAATGCACGCGGCCAGAAAACGGATAACAACAGCAATAATGCCAGACCCGGCACAACAACCCAGCGTCCGGCCAATGGCAACATCCAACCTCAACGGAGGTACCAGTATTCATCTCCTGCCCGTACAAGTCAGAGTGCAGGAAACCAGGAAAGAAATAATGTAAACAATGGTCGCAGCACCCAGTCTTATACTTCACCTGGTTATAATCGCCCCCGTTCAGGTCAGGAATACACATCCCCCAAATACCGGAATACTCAACCATCCGGTAATGAGCAAAACAACAGCAGGATGTCGCCTAACAATACGTATTCTCCTTCACAGAACGAAAACAGGACTTATACACAACCCGGCAACAACCGCCAGAGTCCGGTCCGCCAGAATGAGAATTACCAGGCCCCTCGCAACAACACCAATTCGCAGCCAGCACGTTCAAACACATATTCGGCCCCGCAGCGCAGCAGTTCACCTTCTCCTTCCCGTTCGAGTGAAAGCTATACTCCATCACGCAGTTCTTCCTCCGGTTCAGGCGGCAGCAGCTATACGCCTTCCAGGAGTTCATCTTCCGGATCCAGTGGCAGTTCTTCTTCGGGCTCAAGCGGAAGCTCTTCTTCAGGCTCCAACCGCAGTTCGTCATCCGGCGGCCGCAGATAAAAAGAAGCCGGCCCTCAACCTAAATTAATTTTTTACACCTTCACATCCTTGTTTCACACATCAGGCTGATCCAAAAGGGGTGGCAGGTTTTTAATTGACTAAACGTTTTTAATGCCATGAAAAAGACACTTTCATTACTTATCATAGTCTTCTTTTCCGCAGTGCTTTACGCACAAAACGAAAATGATGCGCTTCGGTACTCTGTGATTAATTACAGCGGCACCTCCCGCTTTACCGGAATGTCGGGGGCTTACGGGGCTGTTGGAGCTGATTTCTCTACGCTCAGCCAGAACCCTGCAGGAATTGGCCTTTACCACAAATCAGAATTCTCCATCACTCCGGTATTATCGAGCAACAGTACCCAATCAACATATCTCAACGGCAGCAATTCCGATTTCCGTACAACACTTTACCTTGCAAACGTGGGTGGCGTCATGGCAATAAAATTAAAGGAGAACAATGGCAGCCATCTGAAGCAAATCCAGTTCGGGTTCGGGATGAACAGAACATCGATGTTTAGCAACCGCGCTATTTATAACGGGCTAAACAACAACAACTCCCTGATGACGCAATACCTTGATGACGCCAAGGCATCGGGTCCTGATGCAACCAATCTGTATAATGCACCTAATAATTTTGGAGCCGCACTCGCCTATGATGTCAACCTTCTATACCAGGATACCAGCAATGTCTGGCATGCTGATTTGCCATTCGGAGGATTACAACAAACCAAAACCGTCGAAACCAGAGGGGGAATCAGTGAAACAGTACTGAGCGCGGGTACCAACTTTGACGATAAACTTTTCCTGGGTATTACCTTCGGATTCCCGCAGATAAATTACAACGAGGAAAGCATATACACCGAAAAGGATGATAATTTCCTGAGTCCTTACCTAAAATCCTTTGAAAGAACCGAGTATCTTCACACCAAAGGCTCCGGATTTAACTTTAAGTTCGGATTTATATATAAACCGGTTTCCTTTATCAGAATCGGCGGCGCTATCCATACTCCCACCTCTTATTATAACATGAGTGATTCATATGGCTCAACCATGACGGCCTATTATGACATACCACCATTAACCACAAGTAATGCTACCACCTTTAAAGCCAGTTCACCCGACGGGGCCTATGATTACCGCATGACAACCCCGTTAAGAGCTATAGGAAGCATTGCCTTTGTGATAGGCCAATATGGCATAATCAGCGGCGATTACGAATATATCGACTATTCCACAGCCAGGTTACGCGGATTGCATGCCAACGATTATGATTTCCTTGACGAGAACAATATAATACGTACTACCTTAACTACTGCCAACAATTTCAGGGTAGGCACGGAATGGAAAGCGGGAATCTATGCGTTCAGGGGCGGCTACAGCCTATACGGTTCACCTTACAAGGGACAACGCATAACGGGCTTAGGCTCCCGAACGGGTTATTCCTTCGGATTTGGATTGCGTGAAAAGGATTATTTTGTTGATTTTTCGTTCAACCATGTTAGCTCGAAAGACAATTATTACCTATATGGATACTCGCCGGCTTCTCAAAATACCTATAACGGCAATACCTACAGTTTCACACTTGGATTCAGGCTATAACCCATATTCCACTAACTGGAATCACCAATTAAACCTCTTCAACGGAAAAGAATCCTGCAGATAGCAGGATTCTTTTTTTTATCCCTGAATCTGCTTCTTCCGGAATTTGCCCTTGCAAAAACTCATCAGCAACGGCTTCAAGGAATTTAATTGCTCTGGCAAAAACCTTATCAGTTCAACTTTGTTTAACAATAACACATATTCGTTAAACTGTTTCTAAATATTCGCAATGCAACTCAATATCCCTAATACCGGTCAAAAACGCATCCTTATTGCCGGCAGCGGTTTTGCCGGGCTCAAATTAGCCACAAAATTTGCTGACACCGATTTCCAGGTAGTTCTTATCGACAAAAACAACTTTCATCAGTTTCAACCTTTATTTTACCAGGTTGCCACCGCCGGACTGGAACCCAGTGCTATTTCGTTTCCTTTGCGTAAGATATTTCAGCGTTCCCCGAATATTTTTATACGAGTGGCTGAAATAACAGGACTGAACCTGGACAATAAGGAAGTTTTTACTTCACTGGGGGCCATAAGTTATGATATACTGGTGCTGGCCATGGGGGTTGACACTAATTTCTTTGGCATGAAGCATATAGCACGCTATGCTATCCCTATGAAATCGGTGGCTGAAGCCCTGAGTCTCAGGAATAAGATTTTACAGAACTTTGAAGATGCTTTAATGGAGACTGATGCTGAAAAACAAAAAGCACTACTCAATATAGTGGTTGTCGGAGGCGGTCCTACCGGGGTAGAAGTATCCGGTACATTGGCTGAGATGAAGCGATACATCCTTCCGAAAGATTATCCTGAACTGGATTTTACTAAAATGAACATATACCTGCTTGAAGCGGGGAGCCGTATATTAGCCGGGATGACGGAACAATCGGCCAATCATGCAGAAAAATACCTGCAAAAATCAGGTGTGAAGGTGCTTTGTAATGCCCAGGTGAGCGATTACGATGGAGAAAAAGTTGATATACTGAACAACATACAAATCCCCGCCAAAACGCTGGTATGGGCCGCCGGGGTTGCAGGAAAGCCAACAGAAGGCATAAGCCCGGATCTTTATGCCAGGGGGAATCGCATTAAAGTGAATAACTTCAACCAGGTAGAGGGGCAGGAGGATGTTTATGCCATAGGCGACAATGCGCTTATGATTGAGCCCAATTACCCGAACGGTCATCCCCAGATGGCCCAACCCGCCATTCAGCAGGCAAAGCTACTTGCCCTTAACCTGAAACGACAGGCTCAAAATAAGCCGATGAAGCCATACAGGTATTTTAACAAAGGAACTATGGCTACAATAGGACGAAACCTGGCCGTGGTTGAGTTGCCTTTTATCAGATTCTACGGATTCCTTGCCTGGCTTACATGGATGTTTGTTCACCTGATGGCTATTGTAGGTGTTAAAAACCGCCTGCTGGTATTTATTAACTGGTTCTGGAATTATGTTACCTATGATCAGTCCCTGCGCCTGATTATCAAGTCGGCTGAAAAGAAATAAGAAGGGAAACGGCGGAAATGTTATAAAAACGGAATTGGCAGCTCGTAACTACCATAACTAGCCTTGTCTTTAGGTTAGAATCAGAAGACTTATGGGGGGATATCGATTCGGGAGGGAGTAAGAGCAAAACTGCAAACTTCAATTTTAATCCTTGATTTTGCATTTTAACTGTCAAAAATATCAGGAAGTTGCATACGCAACTGGGTCATTTTTAATATTTCAGCTCTTTGATAGTCATTATAGACGCTCCAATTGGCAATTTCGTCCAGTTTGCGAAAACAACCTATACATTTACCCTTATGATCAAGTGTACACACTCCCCTGCAAGGTGATTTAATTTCATTTTCCCTTTCGTCGTGTTTGTGTAACATGTTCAATTATTTGCAGAGTAGAACGATTCATTTTATAAAAAGTTCACAAAGGAACTTTAAATCGCACAAAGTAATCACATTTTTACCAGAATCAGGTTTCGGTTCTGATAAATCAATGAAAATAACGTACTTTTAACCTGATATTTAAAATATTATTTATGTTGGTTAAAACCTATGGATGTGCGATACAAGGTATAAGTGCGACTGTCATAACTATAGAAGTTAATGTAGATCAGGGCATTCAGTTTTCCATGGTTGGATTGCCTGATAACGCTGTAAAGGAAAGCCATCAGCGGATAGAAGCAGCCTTACGCAATATAGGGTATAAATTCCCCCGTAAAAAGATTATCATCAATATGGCCCCGGCTGACATCCGGAAAGAAGGCTCATCCTACGACCTTCCGATCGCTGTCGGCTTACTGGCGGCATCGGAACAACTGGTAACAGATGCGCTCGACAAGTACATCATCATGGGTGAATTATCGCTCGACGGCAGCCTGCAACCCATTAAAGGTGCTTTACCTATAGCCATTGAAGCACGCGACAACGGCTATAAAGGATTTATACTTCCGGGAGCAAATGCACGTGAAGCCGCTATTGTGAACGACCTCGATGTAATCGGCATCAACACGCTCAACGAAGTAATCCAGTTTCTTGAAGGCAGAATGCATATTGAACCCACTATTGTCAATACCCGCGAGGAATTCTACTCGCATCTCGATAATTATGAATTTGATTTCAGCGATGTAAAAGGGCAGGAAAACATCAAACGCGCCCTGGAAATTGCAGCGGCAGGCGGGCATAATGTCATCCTGATCGGCCCCCCGGGTGCAGGAAAAACCATGCTGGCCAAGCGGCTTCCTTCCATATTGCCGCCGCTCAACCTTCACGAAGCCCTCGAGACCACCAAGATACATTCGGTAGCCGGTAAAATGGAACACGAAACCGCCCTGATAAGCATACGGCCATTCCGCAGCCCGCATCATACCATCTCCGACGTTGCACTGGTAGGAGGTGGCGGTAATCCCCAGCCGGGGGAAATTTCCCTGGCGAATAATGGAGTGCTGTTTCTTGATGAATTACCTGAATTTAAGCGAACGGTGCTCGAAGTGCTCCGGCAACCCCTGGAGGACAGAGTTGTTACCATTTCGAGGGCTAAATTTTCGGTTACCTACCCGGCCAGCTTTATGTTGATTGCAGCCATGAACCCCTGCCCCTGCGGGTATTACAACCACCCGGAAAAAGACTGCGTATGTGGCCCGGGCATCGTACAGAAATACCTTAATAAAATTTCCGGCCCATTGCTCGACCGTATCGATATTCATGTAGAAGTGGTACCGGTTCCTTTCAGAGAATTAACCAGTTTGCGGCAATCGGAAAAGAGCGCCGTAATCCGCGAGCGGGTAACCCTTGCCCGGCTTGTGCAGGAAGAGCGATATAAAGAAAACAAAAACATTCACTGCAATGCGCAGATGAGCACTAAAATGCTGAGGCTGATCTGCCAGATTACGGAGGATGGTCACAACCTGTTAAAGACAGCCATGGAAAAACTGAGTTTATCGGCACGGGCATACGATCGTATACTGAAGGTATCGCGTACCATTGCCGACCTCGACCACAGCCCCGACATCAAAACGGAGCACCTGGCCGAAGCCATTCATTACCGTAGCCTCGACAGGGAAACATGGGGCGGTTAAACGTTTGCCCTGGTTCAGGATTTCATTATCCCGGCATCTCATACCGATGAATATAATAAGCGGGAAAAGTTCCAAACCTGAATTGTGAAGCCTTATACCATGCCCGGATCACAAAATAAAAGCACCAATGCCATTCTTGCAATTGCTCAGCAGGGTATCGGCAAACAACTGAAAATAAAACCTTACTTACCAGAATTAA
>CAIPFN010000302.1 GCA_903864265.1 uncultured Bacteroidales bacterium
AGTACGAGTTTTTTCATAAATTCGTTCGATTAGAGTTTATTTAAATGAATTTTCCTTTGCAAGATTTAATTGGGTGAACAGGGTTGCAAATATAGCAACAATCAGCACTCTCAGCAGGTATAAACGAATATCCCGCAAGATATTCAAAAGCCTGGCCCGAAAGCACTTCAGCGCAATTAGCGTATTTCTTTCCTTGGGGTGAAAATGTACTGAATCACCAGGATAAAGAGAAGCGTAAACACCGAGCTGAGGATTACCCTGAGCAGGGTCTGCCAGATTTCATGGAAGCTGAAAACGTCGATGAAATTCAGGACGAGATGGTGCAGGAAGGTCATCGTAGCAGCATAGGCAATGAACCATTTGAAACCCATTTCGCGCAATGTTGGTTGGGTTGTGATGTCATACTCTGGTTTTTCACCCACCAGTTTCACAACGGCCGGCTTCACAAATCCGGTAAAAACGGCTGCTGCGGCATGCAGTCCCATGCTCCCACTGAAAAGGTCCACCGAAAGTCCCATGATGAGCGAAAGAGTGAGCAACAGCCAGCCGGGGGTTTCGAAGGGCAGCAGCAGGATGAAAAGAATGTAAACATAGGGATTCAGGAAACCGAAAAAGCTGATTTTATTCAGCACCAGTACCTGCAGTAACAACAGCAGGAAAAAGCGGGCGAAATTGATAACTATGATCTTACTCATTGCCCAGGGCCTCCGTAGTTTTTTCCAGTTTCTGCTGTTCGTCCTTTAAAAGGTTCTTAACTACATAAACATAGTCAAGGCTGTTGAAATCAACGCTGAATTTAAACGGGATTACGTAGAAATGCTCCCCTTGCTCCACCCGGAAATCCTGGATGGTACCCAGCATGATATCGGCCGGGAAAATATAGGAATATCCGCTGGTGACTATGGTGTCACCCTTGGCTATTTTAACATGGGCCGGGATATCCGTTAAGGTGCCGAAATGCTGGTCGATACCGTTCCAAACCACGGTTCCCATCTGGTTGTTTTTAACAATCCTGCCGCTGATCTTGGTTTGTTTGTTCAGTACGCTCATGACCCAGGAAAAATTCTCGGAAGCATTTACCACGGTTCCCACCACCCCGTTTGAGGTAATTACGGCCATATCCTTGTCGATTCCCTGAAGCCGGCCTTTGTTTAGCATGATGAAGTTGTTCCGCTTTCCGACCGTATTGTGGATCACCCTGGCAACGACATATTTATACTGTTGTTTGTACAGCGTGTCCTTAACCCAGAAGGAGTTGGTATCGGTTTTTAGGAATGAAAGGCTTTTCATCTGCCTCAGCATCGAGTTTTCAGTAGCCAGCAATTCGTTGGTGTGGCGGAGTTTAAGGTATTCGGAGATATTACTCACCGAAGAATAAAACTTACCGGTGAGGCTGTTTCCCGTATTCTGGATCACTGACCGCTGATAATAAGTTGAATTCACCAGTAAAACCAGTGAGAAGGACTCGTAAATAAGGAAGACCAGGAGAAAACTATACCGAATAATAAAAGCCAGAAGGTTGCGCATAATGAAACCCGGTATCAGGATAACCTGAGAAACTATTTAATGAGGAAGGTGAACTTGTCGAAGTTCTTGAGTGCAATACCGGTTCCCCTGGCCACAGCGTGCAAAGGATCATCGGCCACATGCACCGGCAGCTTGGTTTTCAGGTGAAGCCGCTTATCGAGCCCGCGAAGCAGTGAGCCGCCGCCGGCAAGGTAAATCCCGGTTTTGAAAATATCGGCCGAAAGTTCCGGAGGGGTCATTTCCAGGGCATTCAAAACGGCAGCCTCAATCTTGGAAATGGATTTGTCGAGTGCATGGGCAATCTCGGCATAGTTTACATAAATTTCTTTCGGAATACCGGTAAGCATATCGCGACCATGCACTGCATAATCAGGGGGGGGATTGTCAATTTCAGTCATGGCAGCGCCTACCTCAATCTTGATCATTTCGGCGGTGCGTTCCCCGATGTTGATGTTATGCTGCTTGCGCATGTATTCTTCGATATCGGAATTGAAATCGTCGCCGGCAATGCGGATGGATTTGTTGTTCACGATACCTCCCAGGGCAATTACGGCGATTTCGCTGGTTCCCCCGCCGATATCAATGATCATGTTCCCCGTGGGCTCAAGAACATCAATCCCAATCCCGATCGCCGCAGCCATAGGTTCATGGATAAGGCGGACCTCCTTGGCCCCGGCCTGTTCGGCTGAATCCTTTACCGCACGTTCTTCAACCTCGGTAATTCCTGAAGGGATGCAGATAACCATGCGCAAGGCTGGTGGAAAAAGGCTCCTGCTGGGCCCGATCATTTTGATAAGTTCACGGATCATGTATTCTGCCGACTGGAAATCAGCTATAACCCCGTCGCGAAGGGGGCGGATGGTTTTAATGTTTTCGTGGGTTTTCCCATGCATCATCATGGCCTTTTTACCGACTGCAAGCACCTTGCCGGTGTTTCGTTCGATGGCAATGATGGAGGGTTCGTCCACAACTACTTTATCATTATATATGATGATGGTATTGGCTGTGCCAAGGTCCATCGCAATTTCTTTTGTCAGAAAGGAAAAAAGTCCCATGTTTCAATTTTATTTCAGGAAATGCAAGTCCCGGTTACCCGGTGCTTATGAGTTGATTTAGTTGATTTAGTGTCTGAAATGCCTGATCCCGGTAAAAACCATAGCCATTCCGTGTTCGTTGCAATACCGGACCGAATCCTCGTCCCTTACGGAACCTCCCGGCTGAATCACGGCTTTAACCCCTGCCTGGTGGGCAAATTCCACCGAATCGGCAAAAGGGAAAAACGCATCCGAAGCCATAACGCTTCCTTCCAGGTTCAGCCCGAATTCTCCGGCTTTGGCTACAGCGTGTTTCAGGGCGTCAACCCTGGAAGTCATACCGCAGCCTGCTCCCAGCAACTGCCCGTTCCGGGCCAGCACAATAGCATTGCTTTTCAGGTGTTTTACCAGGATATTGGCAAAAACCAGGTCGGCAAACTGTTGGTTGTCAGGCTCGGTAAGAGTAACAACCCTGAGGTCGGCGGGAGATTCAGTCCGTGTATCCCTGCCTTGCTCTATAACGCCGTTAAGGACCGATTTAAATTGTTTTGCCTGAAAATCAGCCGGTTTATGGCACAAAATTATTCTATTTTTCTTTGACTTCAGGATTTCGAGGGCATTTTTTTCAAAACCCCGTGCAATTATAATTTCAAAAAACAGTTTATTGATTTCTTCGGCTGTAGCCGGATCAATTTCCCGGTTGCAGGCTATCACTCCTCCGTAGGCCGAAACCGGGTCGCCGGCAAGGGCATCTTTCCATGCTTCTGTGAGTTCAGGGCGGGTAGCAACCCCGCAGGCATTGGTGTGCTTGATGATGGCAAAGGCCGGGGCTGAAAACTCGCTGATCAGGGCTACTGCAGCATCCATATCCACCAGGTTGTTATAGGATAGGGCTTTCCCGTTCAGCTGATCAAAGGATCCGGCAAGATTGCCGAAAAAAACACCCTCCTGGTGCGGATTTTCGCCATAACGCAGGGTTTCTGATTCCAGTATGCTTTGTTTGAACGCTTTGATGCCTGCTTCCCGGTTAAAATACCTGAAAATGGCTGTATCGTAATGAGAAGATACGTTAAAAGCCTGGGCGGCAAAATAATAACGGTCAGCCAGGGAGGTAAATCCTTTCTTTTCGTCCAGAAGGCGGATCAGTTCATCATACTGCCCGGCCGAAGGGACAATGAGCACATCTTCGTGGTTCTTGGCTGCAGCCCTTATTA
>CAIPFN010000303.1 GCA_903864265.1 uncultured Bacteroidales bacterium
ACAGTTATCTATTATTAGCATTTTTTAACGTTAATTTGTCCTGCATTATTCTCCGATTTTAAAAGGTTCTCTGTATGTAAAGTTCTGTAACTATCCAAAGACCGTGGGGCTCTGTGTTAAAGGCCGACTGAACGGTTCCCCCGGCACTTCCTCCTTCAGATCAGCCTACTGTAATAATTATAAACCAACCACCGAATCACCCGATTATGCGTTCTGTTCAGTTTCTTATTTTTTTTAGTGTTGTACTGCTGATCTACAGCCTGGTAAACTATTATATTTTTATACGGGGCATGCAGGCTTTACCTACGGCCATGATTTTTAAAAGTTGGTATCCCTGGATATTCCTGTTTGTAAGTGCCTCATACATCGTTGGCCGTTTCATGGAAAGGGCCTGGATTTCGCCGGTCAGCAGCTTTTTTACCTTTGTGGGTTCCTTCTGGCTGGCGCTGATGATTTACCTGCTGATGGCTGTGCTGGTGATCGACCTGGTGCGGCTTATCACGTATTTCCTGCCTTCGCCTGATTTTATCACAAGCCATTATGAACAAATCAAGAAATACCTGTTTTTTACGCTGACCGGACTGGCCGGTATTGTAGTTCTGGCCGGCCATATCAATGCTTTAACTCCCCGTGTGCTAAGGCTTGATGTTCATATCAACAAAAAAGCGGGTGTAATGAAAACCCTTCATATTGCCGCCGCATCGGATATTCATATGGGTACCCTGGTAGGGCCCAGGCGTACCGCCCAGTTGGTGCGCATGCTCAATGCCTGCCATGCTGACCTGATCCTGCTGGCGGGAGATATTGTGGATGAAGACCTGGCACCGGTTATTCACAACGACCTGGGGCGATCGTTACTTAAACTCAAGGCCCCCCTGGGAGTCTTTGCTATTACCGGGAATCATGAATATATAGGCGGTGCGGAAGCTGCTGTTCGATACCTTGAAACCCATGGAGTCAGGATGCTGAGAGATACCTCGGTCAAAATTAACGATTGTTTCTACCTGGCCGGGCGCAACGACAGGGATTCGAAACGCTTTAACGGGAAAGAGCGTAAAGGTCTGGATAAAGTTCTGGAAGGCGTTGATATGAATTTCCCTGTGATCATGATGGATCACCAGCCGTTCAACCTGCAGATGGTCGCCGATGCAGGCGTCGATTTCCAGCTATCCGGGCATACCCATCACGGGCAGTTGTGGCCGTTAAATTACATCACTGAGGCCATATATGAGGTGAGCTGGGGCTATTTAAAGAAAGGAAATTCTCAATTCTATGTTTCGAGCGGCTATGGGGGATGGGGCCCGCCGGTGCGCACAGGCAACAGGCCCGAGATACTGGATATCTATATTACCTTCAATTAAACCCTGCCCGAAATCCGGCAAACTGATACGCTTCCGCAAAAAAAAACTGCATGAAAATAGAATCAAGCTGCATACCATCACCGGTAGGCCTTATTGAAGTATCCGGGAGTGATGATGGCATACGTTCCATTCTTTTTCTGGATCACGAGCAGGCGACTTCAGCCGTGCCTGTATGTCTGAGGGATTGTGTGAGCCAGCTGAATGAGTATTTTTCGGGTAAGAGGCAGACGTTCAATCTAATATTGGATCCCGTGGGGACGGACTTTCAGCTTAGTGTATGGGCGAAGCTGCAATTGATTCCTTTCGGGAAAACCATCAGCTATCTCGATCTTGCCCGTATGACCGGGAACGAAAATAATACCCGGGCCGTGGGTAATGCCAATGGCCGAAATAAAATCAACATTGTTGTGCCCTGTCACCGGGTGATCGGCAGTAACGGTAAGCTTACAGGCTACGGCGGAGGCTTGTGGCGAAAAGAAATACTGCTGAAACTCGAAATGGGCGATACCTTGCCGGGATTGTTTGCAGGTAATGTTATGCCGTAAGCATAAAGCAGCAGCGGGCGAAATACATTCCAATTATTTGATCCTTAACTTCAACCTCAGCGTTCTTCGGAAAACAGGCAGTTTCCAAATTCAAGGGCTTTTAAAAAGCTGTTCACATCACATATTACTTTCTAATCTTGTCCAGTTCATCCCTGTTTACAATCCGACCCACGGGATACAGGTTAAAGTTATGATCCCAGTACGGGCTTTTGCTATAAAACCAGTTCAGCATGGCATCCGGGTCCGAAGCAAATGCTTTGTCTGCTACTTTTTTCTTATCGAACTCCACCTTTAGTGCTGGATTTTTCCGGATCATCTCCCTGGCCATGGTTTCCATGACATACGATTCGGCATATTCTTTCTGTTCGAGGTATGCATCGAAAAATCCCCATGCGGCATACGAATCGGGCGAGCCAGGTTCCAGCAGATGGGCGATAACCCTGGCTGTGCGCTGGTTCATATCCACCACCATGGTGCCGGCGGGAAATGTCCGCTGCTCTAGAGTGTCATTCTGATTGTATGTAAGTTTATGGTGGCCTTCATAGGCTCGCTGCTGCCATCGGACATCGCTAAAACGGGTTGAACGGACTCTGCAACTGATTTGTTGTTTCAACGGTGTCATTTGCACCCCGTGAAGTTTCAGTCCTTCGATTATTGCACTGCACTGGGGAGGAACCAGGTAGGCTTCGGGCAAACTGACAAACTTATCGGCTTTGCAGTTGGGGAACAGGGTTAACTGCCAGTCAGCCGGTTTCTTGTTGTTATATTTAAACCATAAGCCTCCGGTAAGATCGCTGGTGTCGATGGTATATTCAAATCCCAGGAATTGGATTTTGCTGCTGTCAGCATACGATTCGGAAAAATTCACCGGGAAAGGCTCATGGCGGAATTTCCTGCTTCTGGTAAAAGCATCTGCATCAGCCTCCAGGATTTGCAGGGTTTTATATTCCCTGTTGAGCAGTTCGAGCGTATGGGTAAGCATGGTATAAGTACTCGAAACCCGGGCTTTGTAAGGTTTCAGCATATGCGTCTCTATTAGGAGTCCTGGGCGGTTTTGTACTGCACAATATCCCTGCGACAGCATGGGCGGTGCCACGCCAAGGGTAAGCCCGCTGCGCGGATCGTGCCAGTTGCGGAACTGCACATAGGGGAATACCGGGAAACCCGATTTTTTCATTTCATCAACCAGGTAGGTTTCACAGACCTTCTCCGTCCACGACGAGAGATTCTTTTCCATGCTTCCTTTGGTTTCGAGGGCATACGTCATGGTATATTGAAAGTCGGCTCCATCGGTCACATGGCAGTCAACGAAGAAATCAGGGAGCCAGCTGTTGTACAATTTCAGCCAGGCTTTCATTTCAGGAGCATCGGCTTTCATAAAGTCGCGGTTCAGGTTCAGGTTTTGGGCCGTGGTACGCCAGCCCATTTCTTCAGGCCCGTTCTGGTTGATACGGTTATAGGGACCAAAGCGTTCGTGCCCGTCGGTATTGATAATGGGGATAAATAATATGGTTACATGATCAAGCAGGTTAATGTTCTTCTTATCAAAGGCGATGTCGCGCAACAACATCAGCCCGGCATCCTTACCGTCGCTCTCGCCGGCATGAATGCAGGCCTCAATCAGGAGCACTGCATTACCGCTTCTGCGCACGGCTTCGGGTGTGAAGTTTCCGTAACGGTCGGCAATCAGCAGGGGAAGATCTCGACCCTGCGGACTGATGCCGAAAGTTGAATACTGCAGCAGGGCCGATGCCTTGTCAAGCTTTTTACAAAAATCGACCGTTTCGGAATAGCCTGGCGTTTCAAGGTAGTTAGATGTTTCGTACCTGGTGAGGAAATTGGCATCCTGGGCAAACAGCTGTGGCGAAAGGCAAATGAGGCAAAAGGTGAAAATAAATAATTTCATGCTGAAAAAGGTTTGGACACAAAAGTAAACATATAAGCTTCTGTACGGATAAAATATACGAAATGCTTAACTGCCCCGGACGCGTCACAAGGGCTGGTGAAGGGCGCCATTTGCACTGAACCGCCTGATTAAAAGCAGGCTGAGTGCCGGTCGATATTTTTAACGTTAGTCTTTTGAGGTAGTTTTAAAAAAAAAGCTGCATACTGCCGTAAGCATATTAAACTTTACAGGAAGTTCAGTGTCAAACAAGTTCTCTAAATTAACATCAATGTATCATTCCATGCTTAACCGTTTATTATTGATCATATCTGTATTGCTGGTAACAACCGCTATATCCGCTCAAAAACCGGGGAGCCGGCCGGGACAAGGCAAACCGGGAGGTACGGGTGCTGTGCAGGGGTACGGCGTTATCAGCGGAACCCTGCTCGATGAAACTACCCGCGAACCTATCGATTATGGTAATGTAATCCTTTACCGGGTAAAAGATTCAACCATGCTAACCGGTACAACCACGGTTACCAAGGGGAAATTCCTGTTAAACAATATCCCTTCCGGGAAATTCTATGTAAAAGCCAGTTTTATCGGATACGAAGACAAGTACTTTTCAGGGATTGTTATATCACAGCAGAGTGCCGATGTTAAACTTGGCGACATTTCCATCAAATCCATTGCTTCGAGCATTTCGGGGATTGAGATCATAGGCAAGAAATCGCTCATCAGCAACAACCTGGATAAAAAGGTAATTACGGTTGATAAAAATATGGCTCTCTCGGGAGGTACCGCCACCGACATCATGGAGAATATCCCTAGTGTGGCTGTGGATGCCGAAGGCAATGTAAGTTTGCGAGGCAATTCCAATATCACTTTGCTTATTGACGGGAAGCCTGCCAGCCAGGCCGGCATCAGCAGCAGCGATATCTTAAACCAGCTGCCGGCCAGTGCCATCGAATCGGTCGAAGTTATTACCAATCCTTCCGTTCGCTATGATCCTGACGGCACCTCGGGAATCATCAACATAGTGCTGAAGAAAAAAGCTCTCCAGGGATTCAACGGGCTGGTTTCGGGTACTCTGGGAACCAATCAAAAATACAACGGATCGCTGAACCTGAATTACCGGGCCAATAAATTCAATATTTTTATAGGTGCCGACGGACGATACAACCAGAGCAAAACCTCTTCCGAAAGCGTGCGTACCAGCAATTTCAGCGATGTTGTCAATACCCTCCGTCAAAACCAGACAGGGACAAATCATCGCAATTCGCTCAATTTCAACGGGGGAATCGATTATACCTTCGATACCCGCAATAACCTCACCCTCTCGGTTCAAAGGCGGGCTATGTCGTTCGGGCAGGAAGGCACCATGGTATACAAAAATTACCTGGGCACGGATTCGCTGCTCCGCTACTTCGACCGATACAGCAATACCGACCGCAGCATTAATTCAATGAATTATACTGCATCATACAAACACACCTTCGCTCAGAAAGGCAGGGAGTTTACGCAGGATTTTGTGTATAACGACAATGTGATGAACAGCGATCAGTTCATCAACCAGCAGGATTATGATATAAACTCGCTGCTAAAGAACGGTGCTTCGCAGCAGCAGCACAATTATTCCATGAATAAAAACTATTTTTTCACAGCCCAGGGAAACTATATTCATCCTTTCGAAAACGGGGCCCGGGTCGAAACCGGTTATAAAGTATCCATGCGCAACATGGGCATGAATTACGATTATACCAATTATAATTACGTAAGCGAAAAATGGGACACCCTGGCCAATCTGAAAAATCATTATGATTATAAGGAACAGCTTTATGCCCTGTACGGAATCTACGGCAACAGCCTGGGCAAACTCAAATACCAGGCAGGACTGCGATATGAGCAGGTTTATGCCAATTCGAAGGTGGAACAAACCGATACCACCTATAAAAACACCTATTATAGTTTCTATCCTTCACTGCATACCCAATACGACCTGGGTAAAAACCGCGAGTTACAGTTCAGCTATAGCCGCCGTGTCGACCGCCCTTCGCCCCGCGATATGAACCCGTACGTGGACTATTCCGACTCTCTCAACATACGTGAAGGCAATCCTGAACTTAAACCGGAATATACCAACTCTCTCGAATTGGGCGTGATGAAATACTGGGAGAAATATTCACTGACTTCCACCGGGTTTTTCAGGAATACCTCCGGCCTGATCGAAGATATCACCCGCATGAATTCCAATGGGGTTACCTATTCAATGCCTCAGAATATTGCCAACAGTAAATCCTATGGTTTCGAATTTGTATCGTCAGCTAACCCTTACAAATGGCTGAGGATAAGCAGCAATTTGTCCTTTTATCAATATTTGGTCAGCGCCGTACCCTCCGAAAATGTGCCCGCTTCGGGAAGCTTTAACTGGAGCGCCAGGATAAATGCCGCGTTCAATTATTCGAAGGACGGATCATTCCAGCTTATTGGAAATTATATGGCACCTAACAGTTCGCTGCAGTCGAGCAACGAAGCCAACTACTCGGTTGATGCTTCTATCAGGCAGGACTTTTTCAAAGGAAAGCTCAGCGCTTCGCTGAGAGCTACCGATATTTTTAATACCCGCAACCATAACTCCACCACCACCGGCAACAATTTCACCTCTGTTAATAAACGGTATATGGAATCGCGGGTTTTATATGCCGGCATTCAGCTGAAGATAAATAACTATAACCGTAAAACCGAAAAAGACCGCACCAACGGGGATACTCAGGAAGATGGGTTCCAATAGAGGATAGAGGAGACAAGGAGAAGGGGCGACAGGGAGAAGGGGAGACAAGGTGAGGGGGAGACAAGGCGAGGATTGATGGGATTGAAGAGATTGATTGGAGACGGGGAGAATGAGCGACAAGGAGAAGGGGGGACAGGGAGACAAGGCGAGGATTGATGGGATTGATGGGATTGATGGGATTGAGGAGATTGATTGGCGACAAGGAGAAAGGGCGACAAGGAGAGGGGGAAAGGTCTTTTTTGCCAAATCCTCTCGTTTAAACTTTCCTGTCCCCGAAACAAATCCCCATTTTCCTCGATTTTTTAATAATTGAATGTTCGGGGGGTACCAGCTTAAGTTTCCCACCTACCTGCTCGAGAGGAACGGAAGTGATGGTTTCGCCGTCTTTACAAACCATGAGCCCGAATTTGCCTTCGGCAATCAGTTCCACGGCATGGGCACCGTAACGGGTAGCCAGTATGCGATCCATGGCCGTAGGCGATCCGCCGCGCTGAACATAACCGAGTATGGTTTCGCGGGTCTCGAGCCCGGTTTTTTCCCTTATAGATTGAGATATAAAGGAAGCCGCCGATATCCCTTTGGGCTTTTCAATGCCCTCGGCAACCACCACAATGGAATAGGCTTTCTTGTTTTTCACCCTTTTTTCGAGGTAACGGGCTACAATGTCCATATCATATGGGATTTCGGGAATTAATATCACATCGCCTCCCCCGGCAACACCCGAATACAGCGAGATCCACCCGGTATGATGTCCCATAACTTCAATAACCATGATCCGCTTATGTGAATTGGCGGTCGAATGCAGGCGGTCAATCGCTTCGGTAGCTATGCTCACCGCGGTATCAAATCCAAAAGTCACATCTGTTCCATAAACATCATTGTCAATGGTTTTAGGCAGGCCGATGATATTCATCCCTTCGGCGGCAAGTTTGGCAGCGGTTTTCTGAGTACCGTTCCCGCCAATTACCACCAGCGCATCAAGCCCGATTTCCTTGTAGTTCTTTTTGATGATCTTCGACATATTTACCCCGGTGACGGGATCGTTCTTGAACGGTTTGTCGCGCGAGGTGCCCAATATGGTCCCTCCGAGGGTAAGCATACCCGAAAGCTGGGTTTCTTCCAGCTCAATAAACTCCTTATCAATCAACCCCCTGAATCCAGAGGAAATCCCTATAACTTTCATGCCGTATTCGGCAATAGCCGTTTTGCCAACACCCCGGATGGCGGCGTTAATACCGGGGCAATCGCCGCCGGCTGTCAGTATTCCTATCTTCATTCCACGGGTTGAAACAGCCATTTTATAAGAGTTTTTAACTTCAGCAAAGGTAAGATATTAGTGAACAGTCATCCGAAATAATAATAAAGTTGCCGGAGCCCTGAAGATGCTTTTTGTGATTGCGTGCTGCTGTTCCCGGAATGTTTGTATAACACAGACTATTATATTTTATCACGCATTTAGGTAACATGTCCCCCTCAATTTTATTCTCAACCGAAACCTCGCCCTCAACAATAAAGTAGGTCATAACTCTGCAGGCTTACCATTTTTGAACTGAAAACAAAGGTTTTGCAATAAATTCCCAGGCTATACCCCGAAGGCTATCTGAATTTAATACCTATGGTCAGCTGTCCATACCGGTTATAAATGCTTTCCATGTCCGAATACACATCCGTTAATGCGAACTTGTAAGCTGGCTTTATTATCAGTTCGGTTTGCCATACCGGGATACTGATACCCATACTCACAAATATTCCTACGGCATTGCTTAGCCTGGCTTTCTGGTCAAACGGATATTCATTATAGGTGATTAGATTGTTTGCATTGGGATAATAGGTGTGCATGGTTCCTTTTCGTCCGGAACTCAGCATTAAATCAGCATATCCGCCCGTTTCCATGAAAACCTTCACCCGCTTGCCCGCATTCACCCTGATTCCAATGGGTATGGAGATGCAATTCATGGTATAGTACAGATCTGTCGAATGAGCAAAATGCCCCTCGTACATTTGATCAATAAACTGGTAGGTACGATTGTATTCAAGCCCGAACATCAGGTTGAGCCGTTTATCAGGGAAACACAGACTATAAGCTCCGGCACCGAATCCCATTTTGTTGTCATAAAATCCATGCTTTGGGATTGTGTGGTTTACAGATATCCCGAATTCCAGTGAACCCGGATAGGTATGAGTTTGTGCAGACAAGAACAAACTTAAAAATATCAGGCCAGATAATAAGGTTGCATATTTCATATTGCGATTTCTTTTAGATAGGCTCCATGCTATCGGGTCAGTTCGTGAAGGCTTCGTTGGCAGCCTGTTTAACAACCTTAAAATTACGCTAATTCCTGCATTTATGGAATGGATAACCCGATATTTTGCCTGAAAGATATTCTTTTTCCTCTAAAGGTCATGGCTGTCCATGGCTTGTGAATCTGTTCGGAAGCATCTGTACCGCTGAATATCTGCCCGGACTGGGAATATAATATTGAATAGCCAATGATTTATCTGCACATGAGGCTAAAACACTGTAATTTTGTAGTTCAAACGGGAAAAGCATAAGTTTCCGGGTATGAAATTGCCTGCTATTGACCAGAGCTGATTTTGATGGAAATAATCACCCGTCCTAATAGCATTCTAATTAGTCTGGCAAATCTTTAGCTCACTGATAGTCCTGTCAGATGGAAACAGCTAAAAAGAAGCATGGCCTGGGTAATAGTATCACAGCCGTAAAAAAATAAATAATATCAAATGAAAACAAGCTTACGGGCATTCGGAATGTTTATTGTTTTTCTTGGGTCATCCTATGTATCCAGGGCACAGTATACCAACGTGATGATAAGTGATGTTGACAATCCGGAGGAGACAACTATCTGTATCAATCCTAAAAATACCAGGGAAATTATAGCGGGGGCAAATATCAGTTCCTATTATTTTTCGTTCGACGGGGGACAAAGCTGGAACCGCAACCCCATGGTTTCCACCCTGGGTGTATGGGGTGATCCCTGCCTGGTAATCGACACCAGCGGGTACTTTTATTTTCTTCACCTTTCGTATCCCTCACAGACTACCTGGCTCGACCAGATTGTTTGCCAGCGTTCGGTCAATCATGGGCTATCGTGGAGCAGTGGTTCCGGCATAGGGAAAAACACCCCAAAGCAGCAGGATAAGGAATGGGCTTGCGTGAATCCGCTTAATAATGACATATACGTAACCTGGACTCAATTCGATAATTATGGATCTGCGGATACTGCTAAGAAATCAAATATACTTTTTTCGAAGTCTACAGACCAGGGATTAACCTGGAGTACAGCCCTGCGCATCAACGAGGTATCGGGCAATTGCCTCGACAGCGACAGCACGGCCGAAGGTGCCGTTCCGGCAGTGGGGCCAAACGGTGAAATTTATGTTTCCTGGGCCGGTCCGGCAGGACTGGTATTCGATCGATCAATGGATGGCGGGCTGACATGGCTTGATCATGACATTTTTGTAAGCGATATTCCGGGAGGATGGGATTATTCGGTGCCGGGTATCTACCGGGCCAATGGATTGCCGGTTACCTGCTGCGATGTGAGCAAGGGTCCAAACCGTGGCAATATCTATATCAACTGGACAGATGAAAGAAATAACAATGGCACCCAGCAGGATGTCGATGTCTGGATGGTGAAGTCCGTCGATGGCGGTACTACCTGGAGCCCTCCCCGGCGGGTTAATGACGATGCACCCGGGAAACAGCAGTTTTTTACTTATATGACCGTTGACCAGGTTACAGGATATCTCTGGTTTGTGTTTTACGACCGTCGCAACTATGATGATACCCGCACCGATGTTTACCTGGCTGTTTCAAAAGACGGGGGTGAGACTTTTGAGAATTTCAAGATAAGCGATAGTCCATTTATCCCGAATTCGAACATTTTCTTCGGCGATTATACGGGGATTTCAGCTCATAACAATATTGTCCGGCCTATCTGGACACGGCTCCAGGATAACAGCCTCTCGGCCTGGACAGCCATCTTGGATCCATATTTTACGGGCATCAAAGAAACAGAAAATATTCCGTTTGCTGTTGACCAGGTTTATCCAAACCCTTTTAACGAAAGTACGGTGTTTTCGTTCAAACTAAAGGTCCCTACTATGATCAGCCTGGGGGTTTACGATATGTATGGATATAAGGTATGCTCCATGATAGAAAACTCGCTCATTCAGCCCGGGAAATATATTCATCAGTTCGAACCGGCTAAGTATGGACTTCCTTCGGGAGTTTACTATTTTTCACTCAACGGCAATGGCATCAACCGTCAACATATGATAGTCTACCGGAAGTAAACAGCAGTATTCCCCTGATAGTATTGGGGTTGCAGACGTTCTGCCGCATAGATGAACGAAAGTAACTTATTTATTGTATTTTTGCTGCTTATGAAAATGAGGCAGGTAATAGTATCAGCACAGGTCAATTTCTGAAGGTGTCTTGAATTCCATAAACCAAAGTTCATTTTCTTATTATATCCTTCCGGAAGTGGAGAATAAAAGGTTTCCTTTTAT
>CAIPFN010000304.1 GCA_903864265.1 uncultured Bacteroidales bacterium
GAACGGATCTGTGAACCCTAAGCAAGGGGCCGGGGATATTAATCAGATTAACAGTGAGTTGAAAATACCTTCAAATTTCCTAACTGATTAGTAGCACTCAAATCTATGCTGAGAACCTTCAACCTCTTTTTATTTTTACTCGCCTTTTCAGTGGGTTTGCAGGCGCAATCCATAAAAATCCTGTTTGATGCCACCAAGGCAGAAACGGCCGGAAATGCTGACTGGGTTATTGACGCCGATCAGCATAACCTGGGCTATTCGAACGGGCCTGCAGTAGTCGGTCAGGGAAATGAATCGAATGCGCAGATAGTTCCTACACCGGCTCAGACGGGTATAAATCAGTCAACACCGGAAACATTTTGGAAAGGGGCCTTGTCCTCCTGGGGTATTGACCTCGTCAAAAAGGGATATTCAGTGGAAACCCTGCCATACAACGGGACAATAAGTTACGGCAATTCAGGGAATGCACAGGACCTTTCAAATTATAAGGTCTTTATTGTCTGCGAACCTAATATCGTTTTCACTTCAGCCGAAAAATCAGCCATACTGCATTTTGTTCAGAATGGCGGAGGTTTGTTCATGGTTTCTGATCATACTGTTTCCGATCGTAACAACGATGGCTGGGATTCTCCCGCCATCTGGAACGACCTGATGACTAATAATACCATACAAATGACCCGTTCGGGATGAAATTCGACCTGGCTAATTTTTCGGAAACCACTACAAATATCCCGGCTCTTCCGAACGATCCACTGTTGAACGGCGTGATGGGAGCTCCTGTTGAAGCCATGTGGAGTAACGGGACTTCCATTACCATGAACCCCCAGCATAATGCTTCAATTGTAGGTGTAGTGTATAAAAACGGCTCTGCTTTCGGAAATTCGAATGTCATGGTCGCACATGGCACCTATGGAAATGGTCGTTTTGTGGCTTTCGGCGATAGCTCTCCCTGTGATGACGGGACCGGTGATTCAAACGATCAGCTTTATAACGGCTGGACTCAGGACGCAAACGGAAACCACGAAATTCTGATCATGAATGCGAGCATCTGGCTGGCTTCATCTCCGGCAAACGGAATAAACCTGGCAGCTTTGGAGCCCCCGGTATCTTTCTTTCCAAACCCGGTTCAGGGAATGGGGACGCTGAAACTGGCACCGGAAGTGGATTTGGCGAAGTCCACTTTTAAACTGTTTGACGCCAGCGGAAAATTAATTTTCTCGATGGATAAATTCAGCTCACACGAGATTAGTATAGACTTAACAGCTTTTAAATCAGGGTTTTACTATTTTGATTTTAAAGAAGCTTCTGAAAATGTTAAATCAGGAAAAATTATCCTCACCAGGGATTGATCGGAGTTCAATCCAGGTGCAACTCCTTAATGATGAACATCGGCCTGTTTTTTAATTCTTCATAACTCCTCGCGATATATTCTCCCAGGATCCGGATCGATATCAACTGTATCCCGCTGAAAAACAATATTGCCGGAATAAGCGGGGTTAAGGAATGTCAGACTGAAGCCTGACATGAAGATATTGCCAGCGATTTCAGGTTTTATTATTGTACAAAATTGTTTCACAATGCTGAAATTGGAGGAAGTTCAGCAATTAAGGTTCGAAAGGAATTTTGGAATTGTGGAAAAACAGCTGATTGGCGTGAACATGTCTACTATTATTCAGGAATATATCCGGGAGTTGTAACCCCCTGGCAGCAAAATACTCCAGCTTTTTCTGGTTATTTCACAGTTCTGGATATCTCCAGTTGCCCGAGGCATTTGGTGCATAAGTGATGGCTTTTCTGATCAATATCCTCAACGTAAGTGCTCGACCTCATCACGCAGGCCGGATTATGGCAGTGGATGAGTCCGAAGGTATGTCCGAGTTCATGGATTACTTCCTTGCGGAACCGCTCCTGAAAAATGGTATCATCGGCCTTTATCCCGTACCTTTCGTTGCTGAAACGGTGGATGGAAGCAATCCCGGAACGACCGTTCAGGAAAGCCTGCCCGAATATATAGGTCAGAATAGGAATAAAAAGGTCTACATTAAATAATCCCAGTGTCTTGCCCGAATCGGAAGCAAACTCGGTCTCAACGATTTTTAACAAGCTGTTTCCGTTATACTGCCTTCGGGCCGGGTCGTAAAAATCACTGAGATCCAGATGTCCCTCCCGGGTCTTTACGGGTAACAGAAATTCCTGCTCCACATCCCTGGCAACCCTGTCCAGAAGCCCGGCCTCAAAATACCCAAATGAAATCAGCATAATGTTATCCGGATCCATTCACTAGCGCTTATTGAAAATATAGTTTCCAGTTTCCGGGCAATGTTCCAGGGCTTAAATCGGAAAAAACCGAACCTGAAACAGCTCGTTATTTCAGAGGTTTCAGGCCGTATTTTTTAATTTTATTGTACAGCGTTACCCTGTCAACTTTCAGCGCTTTGGCTGTGGCCGATATATTCCAGTTATACTTGTTGAGAATCAGGGAAATATGATTTTTTTCAAGGTCGTCAAGACTTTCAAAAGCCGGTGCGGCTATTTCTTTGCCGGGTGGAAGATCTTTGAGTGTGATTTTTTTGCCATTCCCAACGACTATTGCACGCTCTATCAGGTTTTCAAGTTCGCGGATATTACCGGGATAGCTGAATTCCTGAAGTCTTCTCAACGCGGCAGAATCCATGGATATCAGGGGCTTGTTCATTATGCTGCAGTATTTATTAATAAAATATTCCACCAGCAGGGGAATATCTTCAATGCGTTCCCGCAAAGGGGGGATATTGATATTTACCACGTTTAAACGGTAATAGAGATCTTCCCTGAATAATCCCTTCTCCACCATGCTTTTTAAATCCCGGTTTGTGGCGCAGATAACCCTGAAATCCGAAGTAATCTCTTTATTGCCTCCCACCCTGACAAAACTTCGGGTCTCCAGTACCCTCAGTAGTTCTACCTGCATCTTCGAAGAAATGGTAGCTATTTCATCCAGGAAAATAGTGCCACTATCAGCCATTTCAAACCGGCCTTTCCGGTTATAGACCGCCCCGGTAAAGGCCCCCTTTTCATGGCCGAATAATTCACTTTCAAGAAGGCTTTCGGTTAAAGCCCCGCAATGAACACTCACCAGAGGAAAAAACTTACGGGGGGAATTGGCATGTATAGCCTTGGCAACCAACTCTTTGCCTGTACCACTTTCGCCGGTAATAATTACGGATGCATTGGAAGGAGCCACACTTTCTATTTCTCTGAAAACTCTTTGCATGGCCGGGCTTTTACCGATCAGGTCCTCCATATTTTCCAACAAAACAACCTTATCCTTAAGGATTTCATTCTCTTCAAGCAGCGAAATCTGTTTGGATGCATTCCGTATGAGGTGCGACAGGTCATCGGGATCGAAGGGTTTTGTAACATAGTCGAAAGCTCCATCCTTTAATGCCTGCACTGCAGTGTCAACCGTGGCGAAAGCAGTCATCACAATCACAATGGATTCACTATGAATGGACTTGATCCGCCGGAGCATCTCCAGTCCATCCATGCCCGGCATTTTGATATCTGCCAGTATGATATCAAAGCTGTCCGATTCAAGCATTGTAAGAGCTTTCTTTGCATTCTCGGCGCACTCAACGCGGTAGTCGTCTTCAATGAACCAATTATAAAGTGAATCCCTCACCGATTCTTCGTCGTCGACGATTAATATGGAAATTTTTCTTGCCATAGCGTTTACTCCTATCCCTTTAAGAGAGGTATGTTTATCTTGATCGTTGTACCTTTTCCGCGTTCCGACTGTACACTGGTCCGTCCTTTATGACTTTGAATGATGCCGTGAACAATGGCGAGTCCCAAACCAATGCCACTGGCACTTTCCTTGGTTGAAAAGAAAGGCTCAAAAATATGGGGGATATCCTGCTCTGATATACCAATTCCGTTGTCGGTAATTTCGATCAGGATATGCTCCTCATCCGGATTTCTTGTACTGATCAATACTTCTCCGTTCTCCGGCACTGCCTCCGAGGCATTAACAAGGATGGCCATGCAGGCCTGCTTGATCTGGTTAGGACTGCAATAAATAAGGTCATTTTTAGCTCCGAAATCCGATAAAAAACTGATGTTGGCAATTTTCATCGGGTGAGACATCAGTTCGCAGGTATCCAGCAGAATTTCGTGCAGATGCCTGGGCTCAAAGTCTTTCTGATCCTTTCTCGAAAAGTCGAGCAGTCCTTTAACAATGTCCCCGCAACGTTTCGTTTCGTTTTCAACCAAAC
>CAIPFN010000305.1 GCA_903864265.1 uncultured Bacteroidales bacterium
ATCGCTACAACAGTCAGGTAAGGCTTTATTATCAACATGATTTCCTGGAAAGTCAGTTTATCCTCAACCACCATATATCCTTTATGAACTCCTGCAAGAATGAGTGCTACCCAGAAAAACAGCAGTATGATATTCATCATCCAGAACCCGATGGAAATAAACCGTCCCTGCCTCACTGAGAATTGTTTTTGGGTAATATCAGGAATCAGAAACAGGCAGGAAGCAATTAAAATCATGGTATTAATCCCTATGGTACTGCCCATGGCATGAGCCACGGTGAGATGTGTGCCATGCGTAAAAATATTTATGGCAGGGATGGACAGCAGGATGGAGAGCATAAGGTTTAATAGGATCCACACATCCGAAGCAACAATAAAACGCACGGATAGAAGATGGAAGTCCTGCAATGATTTGGACAGGTCTTTTTTCCAGTTCCAGATTAGTTTACCCAAAATCAGCAATTCAGTCATGCTGATGCCGTAAGCAATATAACGTACCCATATGGCATTGGGAACAATGTAGATATGATGGGCCCAATTAAAAATCAGGTTTGTCAGGCCCAGGAAGTACATAATAAACGCAAGCCTTGATTTAGCAATGCGATCGTCCTGCTGAATGCGGTCCATTAAAAAGATTGCGGTACCGTAAATCAGCATATTCCACGATCCTACCATGGAACCACCTGCTTTCCATTGAACCGTGATATCTCGTATCAGATGATCCCTGAAGTAGGAGAAATTCCATAAATTGGATTCCAGGTATGTAAACAGGAAAAAGAATATGCCGGTTCCCCACATCCAGAGGTAAACCGGCCAGGGTTCGGTTTTGGTGAACACCGTTTTAAAATAATTAAAGCCGAACAGTATCCACGACACTATGATGGGAATCGCCAGCACAGGAGGGAATTCCCAGTATTCCCTTCCGCCAAACTGTCCCATCAGGTACGAAACAATAACCAGCACTCCCGTGAGAATAAAAATCCAAAGATGAATGCTGGCCAGCTTAAGGGAATACAGCTTAACATTGCAGTACTTTGGGAGGTAATAATAGATTCCCCCGACCGCACACAGGAAAATCCAGGCCACTACCAGCGAAACATGCAACGGCCGGCTTTTGACAAAAGGTATTAAGTCGAAAAATTTTGGAATAACAAACTGGAAGGCGCCCAAAATTCCAAACAACATTCCACCCAATAATGAAAGTATGGCAAACAATATAAAGTAAATGCTAGTCTCTTTTTTCATGTGTTATTATTTATTTTTACGGGTCACTACTTGTCCCGGTTTACCGGGATGGAATACGACACGATAAATAGAATTATGTATCTAAAGGGATACTTATTTAATCGTGTCTATTTCATCTTTCCCTTTCCAGTTAACGGTTCCATCATAATTTATTTCGAATTTTTTAACCGGCGATACGCCTGTATGGTCAGCATAAGTCAGAAATGCGATAAGTTCCTCAATCTCGGTTTCGCTAAAGTGATAATTGGGCATACGTTCCGATCCCGCCATCAGAAAAGCCCGCGCAAATAAAGGACCCTTGCCGGGGGCTGAAATTTCGTTGGTTAAATCCGGTCCCATAAAGCCGCCAAGTCCGTATAACTGGTGGCAGGCAATACAGTTCTTTTTCTGGAACAGCAGTTTTCCTTTTTTGGCCGGTTCGGTTACATACTTTTCACCTTTGTCAACCCTGGTTCCTACTGTATAGATTACAATGGAGTAGATGAAAAAGGATGTGATCAATATCCCGGAAATAAACCTTTTAGTGTTTAACCTCATTTATATATTCCTGTATTTTGAAAAATCAGTGTTAAAATAGCGATTTTATCCGGATTATCCGATAAACCGGAAATCCCGGATTAGAATTCATTCGCCGGTGCATAGTTGCGAACACACTCATTCCCAATAGAAATGATGAACATCAGCTCAACAATACGCCTTTTACGTGTTTCTGCAAAATTATACACTAAGTACACTGCATCAGCGTACATATCATTCAATATGCGAATCAGTTTCCTGAAATATTTCATATTCTGAACTGCATTATTAAAGGTTCGATACAGTGAACACGGAATAAATACAGGTATTCTGCACAAAAACAGGTATATTGATATGTCTTTTGATAAAGGATCAGATCGACATATGCCATTGAATCAGGAAGCTTTCCGACTCAAAGGCGCTTACGTTTTCGTCAAATAGAAAATTCATAATGTTAAACCATGTCCGGCTTAGGAGCATAATCTGCTTGCCAGCTTTTCGGCCTGAACTCTCAGTTCATTTACCGCTGTACTTTCCCACAACACTCCCTTCAGATTGGCTCCCAGGGTATAAATATGTGCCTGGCTTTCACCTTCGGCATTCAGCACTTCGAATGTTTCGGTATTGGTACGGAGACCGAGCCGGAGTTTGTCCTGGGTTATGATTCCTTTCGACAGGCAGTTCTTCAGGAACAGATCTTCTGATTTTACAATATCTGTCGACGGACCGGTACAATTGATAATCCTTGACACCTCAAGGTTCTTCTGATTCCCTTCTTTCTTGTCAAAAAACTCAACCCCAAAGTACGGTCCTGCCTCGGTGACGCTTACAATTTTCCCGGCTATTATATGTAGTTTTCCATCTACACGGAGCTGTTGTATCTTATCATGGGTATGCAGGGGAATGCGATGCCGGGCAACACCCCACAAATGGCGAAGCCGCGACATAAAAAGTTGTTTTTTTCTGATTACTCAGGTTTTTAAAGATGCCTTTTGCTGACGCATCACTGTCGAGAATTGCATTGGCATCCAGCGCTACCATCATTTTTCAAAAGGCTATTAAAGCTTCACAATTTTTCCATTACGTATCGACTGATTATCATTTGTAGCAAACCTGATGAAGTAAACTCCTTGAGGCAGCCACTGAAGATTAATTACAGGATTCACATCTGATGAATTTAAATTCGTACTATAAACACATTTTCCATATAAATCGAAAACTTGTAAATATGAATCTTTTAGTGTCCCGATTTCAGAAAGAGCTACAGTTATTCTACCTGTAAATGGATTCGGGAAAACTTTTAAATTTTGATTATGCTCAACTAATGGATTTTTAGTAGAAACAATTCCACCCGAAGTAGTTTGAATGATAACCCCTTTCTCTCCAAAAGCCAGTGCATTATTGATATCGAAAAACCTGACAACATTAATTCCGGATGTTACTGAAGTATTAGACACATTCCACGTATTTCCGCCATCAATAGTTTTGAGAATATTACAGTATGAACCATTTCCAGCTACAAAACCGGTATCCTGATCAATAAAACTCATAGATTTGAAATCAATATAACAAGATGATGTAATAGTTGTGCTATTCCATGTGCTGCCACCATCAAACGGTTTAAGAAGCTTATTTCCACTGAGAAAGAAAATAATTTCATCACTCAAATAATTTGGAATTACGTTGCCCAGTTCACCCACTTCTTTCAGGTCCCATGTTTGTCCTCCATCATTCGATTTGAGCAGATACGTATTTGATTGATTTGTTGCAGTTATAAATACTACATCGGAATTATAAAAATATACGGTTTGTATAAAGCTATTAGCAGAAAGCCCAGTTGTTATCTCCATCCAGTTGTTCCCTGCATCAGTAGTTTTATATAGTTTATATCCATCAGCTATTAATCCGTTGTTGTAGTCATAAAATGCAATAGCATCAGGAATCAGAGTAACTCCACTAACTAAAACATTTGTCCATGAAACACCTCCATTGGTGGTTCTAATAAAGCCAGGACAAGGCTGATCTGTAACCAGATAACCTGTATCAATACTAATAAAACTCAATAAGGCACTTGATGAACAGGTGCTTTTGAAAATTGTCCAATTATGTCCACCATCTATTGTTTTAGCTATTTCTAATCCACTTACCCCACCGTAACCCATTTCAGCTACAGCAAAACCTACCGTTTCGTCCAGCATTTGAACACTTAAAATGTCACTGTGAATTGTTCGCTGATTGAGTTGCGTCCAATTGATGCCTTTGTCGGTGGACTTATGCATCATACCCAGATACCCGGCCTTTATACAGGTATTATCATCCAAAATGCATATACATTGGTCCTCCCTTTGCGTATCAACCGGTTTTTCCTGCCAGGTAGACCCACCATCTTCAGTTATTAACAGAATATCAAAATAGCCATAGAAAGTATAACCTGTTGCAATTCCATTCATCGCGTCGAAGAAGGCTATTTTCCAATATGCGGCTCGCCAGTCATTGTAAACTTCCGTCCAGGTATTACCCATATCGGTAGTTTTAAAAAACCGGGTTGACTCACTCAGGCAAGCAATCCCAATGGAATCTGTTACAAAACAATAATCAGAAATAAATTCTGATGGCAATCCAATAGTAGTTGTTTCGCTCCAGTTTTGTCCTCCATCAATTGTTTTCAAAAATATGTTAGGATTTCCAGAGCTAATAAAACCTAAGGAGTCATTCAGGAATTGAACTTTTGTACAGTAATAATCGGCCAAGGCAATATCTTCACTCCATGTAATTCCTGCATCCGTGGATTTGTATACTTCTCCAAAATCAAAGCAAGCATAAAGTGTAGTGTCATTTACTGATTCAATATCAATAATCCTCCTCGAAAGTCCCTCTATACTAATCTTGCACGTATCCCATTTGATTCCACCATCTGATGTTCTTAAAATAATCCGGTCGGAAGTGCCAACAAAACCTGAATTGTTATTTATAAAGCAAACACATGTTAAATCAAACTCATTATAAAGGTTACCCGGATAAAGGGTCAGGTTCCATGACTGACCGCCATCATTTGATTTCATTATAGTTGAACCATTGCAGGCTGCAATAATTGAATTGGTACCTGGAATAAGGCACATGTCATTAATATCATTTTCCTGGGGCGCGGCATTAATGCGTGTCCAAGCTTGCTGTGCAGAAAGAAATACGGGTGAGGATAGGCACAAAACCAGTAACAAGCAATGCACACATTTCATAATCAATAAATTTGATTTGGCAGAAACTTGTGAGATGTAAGGCTTAGTTTTCATTTTATAAATGCTTTTAAATGGGTATTATCGAATACTATTTATTCTGTATTTCCAAGAATAATCAAAGATAGGAAAACGGAATATACTTTTAAAAACATTGATGTCCGGTAAAAAATAATCCTGAAGGTTTAAATACTTAATATATAACGTCCCTACGGGACTTATGTGTATAGAGGGTTCCTTTTGTTTCTACCAATATTCAGTCCCTACGGGACTGTCCCGTTAGGGACAATATATTGGTAGCAAGGCAAATAAGATCGAATTGAAGTCCCGTATGGGACGTCATAAATTTTGACCGGACAACAATGTTTTAAAAACTATTATAGCCCTTAAAAAAAAAGGTTGATTGCATTACCAATCAACCTCATTCTTTATGAATGTAAAAAAAAGTTTAATCCAGTTTCAATACAGCCAGGAAAGCACTTTGAGGAACTTCTATGTTGCCGATCTGCCGCATACGTTTCTTGCCCTTTTTCTGTTTTTCGAGCAATTTCCGCTTACGCGAAATATCACCACCGTAACATTTGGCAATAACGTCCTTGCGAAGGGCTTTGATGGTTTCGCGCGAAATGATCTTGGCACCTATGGCAGCCTGTATGGCTACTTCGTATTGTTGCCTTGGGATCAGTTCTTTCAGTTTTTCACAGATTCGTTTGCCGAAACTGTACGCATTGTCGCGGTGGATAAGCGTGCTCAGCGCATCAACCGGATCACCGTTAAGCAGTATATCCAGTTTTACCAGGTCGGCTTTACGGTAATCGGAGATATGGTAATCGAATGAGGCATAGCCTTTCGAAATACTCTTCAACTTATCGTAAAAGTCGATCACAATTTCGCCTAAAGGCAGATCGAAACTGAGTTCAACCCTGTTTTGTGTTAGATAAATCTGGTTTTTAAGCGTTCCTCGTTTGTCGAGGCATAACTTCATGATGGCACCCTGGTAATCCGATTTTGAGATCACCTGGGCCGAAATAAAAGGTTCGTAGATGTCGTCAACCCAGGTAGTATCGGGCATGCCCGAAGGGTTGTGCACTTCAATTTCCTCGCCCTTGGTGGTAATAACCTTATACATGACGTTAGGCACCGTTGAAATCACATCCATGTTGAATTCGCGATCGAGGCGTTCCTGAACAATTTCCATATGCAAAAGGCCCAGGAATCCGCAGCGGAAGCCAAAGCCGAGGGCCAGGGACGATTCAGGTTCAAAACTGAGGGAAGCATCGTTAAGCTGGAGTTTCTCAATGGCTATGCGGAGTTCTTCGTAGTCGTCGGCATCAATGGGATAAAGCCCGGCGAAAACCATGGGTTTCACATTGGCAAAACCTTCAACGGCGGCAGTACAGGGGCGGTCCACATGAGTAATGGTATCGCCTACTTTAATTTCTTTGGCAGTTTTAATACCTGAGATGATATATCCTACATCTCCGGTAGTGAGCATATCCATGGGCTTCTGCTGCAATTTGAGCAGTCCTATTTCTTCGGCCTTATACTCTTTCCCGGTATTGACAAATTTTACCAGGTCGCCTTTGCGTATCTGACCGTTAAAAATCCGGAAATAGGCAACAATTCCCCTGAAGGGATTAAACAGGGAGTCGAAAATCAAAGCCTGCAAAGGGGCTTCCGGGTCGCCTTTCGGAGCCGGTACACGACTTATGATGGCATCCAGTATTTCCTGAATTCCCATCCCTGTGCGGGCGCTGGCACGGATAATATCCGTGGGTTTACAGCCTATAAGTTCCACAATCTGGTCTTCAACTTCTTCGGGCATAGCCGAATCCATATCCATCTTATTCATGACGGGGATAATCTCCAGGTCATGTTCCAGTGCCAGGTATAAATTGGAGATGGTCTGAGCCTGTATACCTTGTGTGGCATCAACAATTAAGAGAGCCCCTTCGCAGGCAGCAATGGCACGCGACACTTCGTACGAAAAGTCGACGTGGCCGGGCGTATCAATGAGGTTTAGTTCATATTGAATGCCGTCTCTCAGATAATCCATACGGATGGCATGACTCTTTATAGTGATGCCGCGTTCACGTTCAATATCCATATCATCGAGCACCTGGTTCTGAAGCTGGCGATCGGTAAGGGTTCCGGTGGTTTCGAGTAAGCGGTCGGCCAACGTGCTTTTGCCGTGGTCGATGTGTGCTATTATACAAAAGTTCCTGATGTGTTCCATTGCCGCAAAGGTATAAAATTCAGAACGATTTTTTACATATGTTGAATCCGGGTTTTCAGTTTCTGCAAATTAAGCCGGAAGATACCCGGGTTTTTCCGTATGCCTGGTGAATCTGCTAAACAAATGCGGTTATGGCGTCACCTCCTATTGTGCTCATATCCCCTAAAACATCCCGTTCAACCGGAACTTGCACCTGCTTCCTTTTTGCACCGATCACGTAATTCTTCCTATATCTAAACCGAATGACACCACAATCCCTGTATGTGTGTAATCCTTCGGGCCGGGCTTGCTCCCCAATTACAAATATCATCTTTTCAGTGTTTCTTGTATACATCATTAAAGTATTATGATTACTTTTGCATCGCATTTGAAAAAAGCAAAACATCTTTAAAAATCAATATATTATGACAAAAATTAAAGTTGGTATTAATGGTTTTGGCCGGATTGGCCGCCTGGTTTTCCGCGCTTCTATCCTTCGCGACGATATCGAGGTTGTAGCTATCAACGATCTGATCGACGCCAATTACATGGCTTACATGTTACAGTACGATTCTGTTCACGGACAGTTCAAAGGTACTGTTGAAGTGAAAAACGGTCATCTGGTTGTGAACGGACAAACTATCCGGGTTACTGCCTGTAAAAATCCTGCCGAGATCAAATGGTCGGATGTAGGTGCTGATTATGTGGCTGAATGCACCGGTTTATTCCTTACAATGGATACCTGCCAGGCTCATATAGACGGCGGTGCCAAACGTGTTATCATGTCGGCTCCTTCAAAAGACGATACGCCTATGTTTGTGTATGGTGTAAATCACAAAGAATATGCTGGTCAGCAATTCATCAGCAATGCTTCGTGTACAACTAACTGCCTGGCTCCCCTGGTAAAAGTCATCAATGATAACTTCGGTATTGTTGAAGGACTTATGACTACAGTTCATGCTACAACTGCAACACAAAAAACCGTTGACGGACCTTCGGCCAAAGACTGGCGTGGTGGCCGTGCTGCCGCCGGCAACATCATTCCTTCCTCAACCGGTGCTGCCAAGGCTGCTGCCAAGGTTATCCCGGCCATGAAAGGAAAACTAACCGGTATGTCGTTCCGCGTTCCTACTCTGGATGTATCGGTTGTGGATTTAACCTGCCGCCTCGAGAAAGCCACTACCATGGAAGCTATCAAGGCTGCTTTAAAAGCTGCTTCGGAAGGTGATATGAAAGGTATTCTCGGATATACCGAAGAAGCCGTTGTTTCGAGTGATTTCATAGGCGATTCACGCACTTCGATTTTCGATGCCGAAGCCAGTATCATGCTGAACCCTAACTTTGTAAAACTTGTATCGTGGTATGATAACGAATGGGGTTATTCAAGCAAAGTTCTGGATATGATTGCCCATATGGCTACTGTTTAATTCAGTATTCATCCTCAAAAAAAAGAGCTGCTTTAGGGCGGCTCTTTTTTATTTATATCACTTGTTATAGTTTTTTGGATATTCAACAGGGAATACATCCGTGGTGCTGAGAGCCATAAATTATCCAGCCGGCGACGGGATGAAGTCCTGTTTGGTGGGTGCAGTCTTTGTTCCTATAAGATTGTCAATTGAATCTTTCTACCTAGTCCTGTTTCAAATATTTTGAACAGAGTCGATAACTGAATGTCGACTTTCCCATTTTCAAGCCTGGAGATATAGCTCTTCTTTGTCCCGATTTTGTCAGCTAACTGCTCTTGTGTAATATGCGCATCCTTTCTGGCTTCTTTCAGCATTTCGGCAATAACAAAATAGCTGGCTTTGACATCATACTCATCCCGTACAATTGAACCTACTTTACCGTATTTGATGTCCAAAAGTTCGTCAAAGGTTTTAGCATTACTTATTGCTGCTTTATTCATTTCTTTGAGTTTTTTTTAAATTCAAAATACTCTCGTTTTAATCTGAGAGCTTTCTCTATTTCCTTTTGCGGTGTTTTCTGCGTTTTTTTCTGAAAAGCGTTGAACAATACAATTATCCTCCCTTCATCAAAGCAGCAGAAAAGTCTGTAGATATTAGAACCGTATTCAACTCTGATTTCATAAAGCCCATCTGTGTTTTCCATTGGGCTGAGAAATTTTTTCGATACTCTCTCAACCCGTTTGATTATATGAAGCACAAATTCAATCTTCTCCTGAACTTTCGTTGTTTGTTCAAGATAGAAGTCGACAAAGTGGCTTCCATGAAATATGATTTTTCTTTCTACAAATTCCACACAGCAAAGTTAACTATAGAGTTAACATTTTCAAAATTATTTTTTGTTCGGATTTTCAAGATAGGCTTGTTTCTCATGGCATTCTATCTAATAACCTCTTTCAACACAAATTCCGGCATTAGAGTTTGGGTTAAAATTACACAAAAGAATGGCTACATAATATTTTGATGTGCTGGAGGAACTTACTATCTGCATCTAGTATTGCGGAAGTGAATTTTAGTTAAGGTTAGATCATGAGTCAGTATCAAAAGTTGGGGAGTAAGGGCTAATATAGTCCAAGATTTTTCCAAGATTGTATGTCAGGATAAATTTCATTATTTCTTACTTTCTTTTACCTTGATGTAAAAGAAAGTAACAAAGAAAAGATCAAGGCTTTATAAAAATGCTGGCGTTTCTAAGCCGAAGGTATTTTCCCCGCAAAATAAGG
>CAIPFN010000306.1 GCA_903864265.1 uncultured Bacteroidales bacterium
ATAGGTTTCACAGATTAATCGCGTAATTGTCATCGTTAAATAATATATTTGTTTGATAATCCTATGTTTTCTTTTTGTAAACCGAGTGAGAAATAAAAATAAGTGCATTTAAAACAATCTTTTATGAAAGCAACATTTTTCTTTGCAGTGATTTTCTTAATCCAGGTTTCGGTGTCGGCCCAGAAAGCGTTTTTTCCGCCCAAAACACCTGTTCAGGCTGTAACCGACACCCTGCACGGGCTGTTGATCACCGACGATTATCGATGGCTCGAAAATAAATCCGATCCGGCTGTGATCAACTGGACCCGCGCACAGCATGATTACGGAATCGCTTATCTGGAAGCAAGTCAGAAAAAACATCAGGGACTTCGCGAAGATATTGCCGCCTACATTGACCGCGATTACGAAAGCCCGCTGAATAAGGAAGGCAAACGCGTATTTCAGACAGTGAAACGAAAAGGCGATAAACAATCAAAAATATACACCCTGCTTGAGGGTAAAAAAATACTGATATGGGATCCGGTAAAGCTCGATACCTCCGGAAATACTTCAACCTCGGGCGTAGCATACACTTATGATGGCGAACGCGCAGCAGTAAGTGTTCAAAAGAGCGGTGCCGAAATTACTACAACGTATATCATTGAAACCCGCACAGGTAAAATTCTGTTCGCCCCCCTCGAAAACACTTTCGGGTATCAATGGACCAAAGATCAGCAGCATGCCTACTTTACCCTGCGCAGCAAGCAGGACGTGGATAAACAACAACCGCTTAAAACATACTGGTGGAAAGTAGGCGATCCTGCTGGTAAGGCTGAATTTATTGGAACTACCGCCGACGCTAAAAACAGCTATTATACCTACGATAACCGTTACAGCGATGTAAGCTTTTCGGGCGAAAGCGATTTTTATTCCAATAGTTGTTATATCCGCAAAACCGGGACCTTCGAAAAAGGAAAACTCATTTACGAAAGTAAAAAGTCGGCCGCATATCCCGAAGCGATAGGAGATAAGATGTATATTTTTACAAACGACAATGCCCCGAATTATAAATTGCTGCTGGCCGATAAAAATAAACCGGAGTTTAAAAACTGGAAAGTTCTGATCCCGGAAGGCAAATCAGTCATGCAGAGTTATGCGGTGACAAAGAATAATATAATCATCCAGGATAAAGTCGATATTCAGAGCAGGCTCACGCTCTATGATCTGAACGGCAAACGCATCAAACAGATTGAGCTGCCCGAAACCGGCAATGTTTCAGGCCTTTCGTACGACCGCGAAGAAGATTCCATTTATGTGAATCTGAATACATTTACCTCCGAAACCAAAGTCTTCGTGGCTTCACCTTCCAATTTTAAATGGCGCCTGTACTATCAGCGTCCTGCTTTGCTCGATATGAGTAATATTGTAGGGGAAATAAAATTCTATATCTCGAAAGACAACACCCGGGTTCCGGTGTTTGTTGTTCATCGTAAGGATATGAAACTCGATGGCAATAACCCGGTTTTGATCACAGCCTATGGCGGATTTAATTACGGTATTCAACCCGATTACTATGGCTCTTATACCTCCTTCCTTAACAAGGGCGGTGTTGTGGTGGAAGCCGGCATACGCGGCGGCGACGAATACGGTGAAAAATGGCACGAAAACGGCATGCTGGCCAACAAGCAGAACTGCTTCGACGATTTTAACAGCTGCACCGAATGGCTGATTACCGAAAAGTATACTAATCCTTCCAGGATTGTTGCCATGGGAGGCAGCAACGGCGGATTGCTGATGGGTGCCATCGCCACCCAGCGCCCCGATTTGTATAAAGCAGTGGTATGTATGGTTCCCTTGCTGGATATGCTGAGGTACGAAAAATTCCTGATTGCCCGCTACTGGATTCCTGAATACGGTACCGCCGAAAACGAGGCTGATTTCCGCTGGCTTTTGAAATATTCGCCTTATCAGAATATACGCCGCGGGATCAATGTGCCTGCCATGTTGGTTACTGCCGGCGAGAACGATAGCCGGGTTGATCCGATTCATGCCAAAAAATTTGTTGCCGCCCTGCAGAATAATCCCGGGCAGATAAACCCTGTTATTCTGCATATGGACTATAACAGCGGCCACGGCAGCGGGCAGGCCACATCACAACGGATTGACAACTGGACGTTTATCTACGAATTCATCATGAACCAATTGGGCATGTAAATTCCCGGAAATCAATCCGGGATTCGCAGACCGGGTAATCCTCCGGAATTGTCACCGGGGGATTACCCTTACTTTAGCTGTTTGAAAAATATGGGATAGAATGGACCTGTCATCTGTCAGATTAACATATACCCTACTGACACCTGCTGATTTTGCCAGGTATGAACAGTTGGTGATGAATGAGGCCGTAATGAAATACATTACTGGAAAGGCTTTGAATCATGAAGAAGCCAAACAGCGGTTTCAGGTAGCTATGTATGCCACCAGGGCGTTTGCCGGGGCCGGGTTCTTTATTGCAAAAAGCCGGCACGACGGGATCTTTGTTGGGATTGTAAAACTGGTAGGGTTTGAAAAGGATAAGGCCGAAGTGGGGTATATGTTGCTTCCTGAATATTGGGGAAAAGGTTATGCTTCCGAAATGCTGGAAACCATGATCCTCCTGGCCCGGCAGCAACAACATGCTAATGAGCTGATCGGAATTGTTGATCCCGAAAACCCTGCCTCTATCAGGGTGCTTACAAAATTTGGTTTTCGACAGTATGAAACAGGCCAAATTGATGGCCTGCCCGCCACTTACTTCAGTCTTAATCTGTCAGATAGTCCAGGTTAACTCAAAATCTTCTCCTTGTCGCCCCTCGCCTTTTCGCCCCTTCTCCTTGTCCTCTTCTCCTTGTCCCCTTGTC
>CAIPFN010000307.1 GCA_903864265.1 uncultured Bacteroidales bacterium
GATGCCCGTCATGGCAAAGCCCACAAGATAGTCGGAGATCGGCGTGAACGAATCCAGTCCAGGCTGGATAAAGGGCAAAGTGTTTACAGTATTGCCAAACAGGAGGGTGTCATGGAATCGGCCATACGTTACGGTATTAAGCAAGGGTATTTAAAAACACGGTACTCCGGTAGCTCCTGTTTGGGAAGGGAGTACACAAAATGAGCGAAACCGCCAGGATCAGGATTCAGTTCTTGGCATGGCCACAACCCGATTAGAAGATCGCATTTCCTGTTCCCTGGGAGAAGGAACATCAGCCGATGTGCAATTTGAAGACAGCCAGTCCCTTACAGGCGCAGGCGTGTTATTTTTGTTACCCGCCTTACTGGCAAATGGATTATTAAAGACCAAAGAGGTTTACACCTGGAGGAAGCATTTTTACTATAGCCTGGAATCCATCGTGCTCACCCTGGCTTTTATGGCCCTGTCGCGCATTAAAAATCCGGAGCAGCTCAAACAATGCAAGCCTGGCGAAATTGGACGCATTATAGGCTTGGATCGGATTCCGGAAGTAAAATGTTTGCGCAACAAACTGGCTATACTCACAGCTCAGCATCAGGCCACACACCTGAACAATCTACTGGTTGATTATTGGTACAGCGGTGATTCATCCGGGGATGCTGATTTTCTGTACATCGATGGGCATGTACGCATTTATTATGGGGACAAAGCCAACCTTCCCATGAAATATGTTTCCAGGCAAAAGCTTTGTTATACCCCGAAAAAGCTCACCTATCTGATCCTGTCTCTGCCGCAAGGCTTCATACTGCCAACGGCATTCTTTCCTGCTAATCCCATTTCCGGTAAAAAATAAAACTCCTGTAAAGGTATCCGACAGGTCCGGGAGTATTCGTATCAATGTCCAGAAAACAGATCAAATTTATCAATATAGTTTGATTGCACTACCTGCCGGGAATTTCTTTTTTGAAGACCGGCCGGCCAAAGGATTGAAATCCTGTTAAGCAAATCACTTTTAAAAACAAGACTTTGGATTGCATGTTCCTGCCAGTCACATCCTGAAATGGCCTTTCGTGGTTTTTCTATAACCTGCACAGGGAGTAGTTCGGTCATCCGTACGATTAGTGGTCAGTCCAAAGCAAAAATCCCCGGTCGTGGGACCGCGGATTTTTGACTTTGCTGGAGAAAGGCTTAGTAGATATTGTTGCTGTTCCGGTAGCCCGGTTTGTTCATATACCAGTCGGTATACATGGTTCCCGACGACTCGGCCCATTCGGCAAAATGCAGGTAAGTTTCCAGTATATCATTTTTTTCGGAAGGATAGGCGAAGTCATTCGGAATTTCCATAGCCCAGGGTAAACCTGTGGTTGAGCGGTAAAAATGCCCTTGAGAAGGATTGGACGCGTCGTTCATTGATCCGAAATAAACAGGGTTTGCAAGTTGGGTAGGTGCATGATCTTTCAGATGCACTTCCTTGCCGCGATCCTGATTTACGAATATAAACGGGTTGTAAGGAGCCGTTCCTATACTGGCTTGAGGTGTCGAAAGATGAACGCTTACCGTTTGAATTTCAGTCTGAACACTGTACCCGCCGGGAACAGAATTGATGAGGGAACGGCCCAGCAAGGTATTTATAGCGTCTACGGGAATAATAACTGTATTTGAAGTATGACCTGCTTCATAGCCTTTGGGATCATAATTTACCACTGAACCCACTTTGATGCATCCGGTTACGCTGGCAACATTTGAAGGCGCGGTATTTAGTGAAACTCCAAACCCATTGTTTAAGGAAGCCCCTGAAGACTTGATTTTGAATTTGGCTACCAGGTCAACCACCTTGTTTTGAGCATTGGTTACAATTTTATAGTTGAAATTCATAACCAGGTCATTGCAGTCGTAATCGCCATATGCCGGCCAGAGGTCCTCAAATGCATAAGAAGCAAAATCAATTTCATTGGGATAAAAGGAATTGAAAGCACGTGTGGCATCATTAGGGTATGCATCCAGTGCATCGGCAACTCCATCCCCGTCGCTGTCGATAATGGCGGCGGCAACAATAGTAATCACCAGCGTTTTGGTCGATACACCTGCACTGTTGCTGGCGGAAATAGTTACCTCTTTTGTGACTTTTTCGGTTGGAATGCCGCTGATCACTGCAAATTCAGGGTCGAATGTCAGCCCGGCAGGTAAATTGGTTGCATGGTAGGTGATGGGGTGAGTTCCTGTTGCCAGAAGAGCATAACTGAATGGCTGGTTTTGTATGCCCGAAGCGATCAACGGACTTGTTATGGCAGGAGCCTGAACGGGATCAATGATGGTAATGACCAGTATTTTGGAATTATCGCCATATTCGTTTGATGCACTGAGCGTAACACTAACGACTCCCGCCATTGAAGGGGTGCCGTTAATAGTGTGGGTTTCTTCGCTGAAATATAAGCTGCTCGGCAGATTGGCAGCAGCAAACGTTACCGGGTTTGAACCTGATGCCGTAACAGTATAGGTGATAAACTGCTGACCAGTGATACCCACAGCTGTTAGGCTGCTGGTAATTGTGGGAGGCGTACCGACTGTCAGCACCAGGTTTTTGTTGTTGCTGCCAACGTTGTTGCTTACCGAAAGAGGGATGGTGTAGGTACCTGCCGATGCAGGTATACCGATTATCTGGTGGGTTGAAGCATTGAAAGTCAACCCGGCGGGAAGGCCGGAGGCAAGGTAAGTGAGGGTGCCGGTGCCGGTTGCCACAAGGGTATAAACAAATGACTGGTTAACAGGAGTATGCACAACAAGGGCACTGGTGATAACAGGTGCTGTGCCGGGAGCCAGGATAGTGAAAGACAGTGCGCCTGTGTTAGTCCCTACCAGGTTATCGGCGGTGAGGGAGACGCTTTTTACCTGCGCAGTAGTTGGCGTTCCGCTGATAGTATGAGTGTCAGCATCGAAGGAAAGACCGTTCGGAAGGCCGGTAGCATTGTATGTGATGGGGTCGGTACCCGTTGCGGTGATAACATATGGAGTTATGGCTACGCCAACAATTCCGGCTGCCGTTAATGAGCTGGTAATGTGAGGAGCTACCGGGGAATTGCAGTCCTGCGATAGAACGGTATACCCCGGATTATGCCAGGTAATGTGCGCACCAAAAGATCCGTTTTTAGGACTGACTGAGGTTGCCCAAAGATCAATGTATCCTGTTAGGGCTGCATCGTTGGTTTGGCTTGATGAGGTTCCCAGTGCATGGATTTGTGATCCCTGGGTAAGTGGTCCGGCAACATGGCCTTCAATCTTGAAGCTTCCCGTTTCAACCAGGCTTTGTAAGCCCAGTGAAACATATCCTTGTCCGGTAATACTGATATTCCCGGTGACTTTCAGAAAAGCATTCGGGTTATTCACCAGGCCCGGGCTTGATGCCGAACCGGTAGATATTTTACACGCTTCTTCCGAAGCATTGCTGTTAATGAATAACTGGCAGTAATTGTTAATTCTGCCACTTCCACTGGTTTGGGCTCTGCCTACCACGGTCATATGGTACTCATTGATCAGCGCTCCCTGTACTTCCAGGTTGTTCGACATGGTTACCACGCCCCAGTTATGCAGAGTTGCTTCACTGTTTATCTTATAGTTCTTTTCCTCCCCTGACTGGGCAAAGTTGGCCGTACCATAATTTTCAATGGTTCCGTCCAGGGAATTCTCGGGCAAAGTTATACTTCCTGAAGGTGAAACAATTAATTTGCCGGCACCCGACAAAGATGTAATATTTGCCGTACCACAAATCCGTACCGTACCTCCCAGGCTTATTGTCAGTTTTACATTGCTGAGCGATACACCCGGCTGTACAACCGATATTTGTCCTGAGTTAATGGTGTAGCTTCCGTTAATGGTAATGGGTGTGCCCGTATTGCAGTCGTTCGAGGCTGTTCCTTCCGAAGATTTCAGGCCTGAAGCTCCGAAAGTGTAATTAAGTACCGTACCCGATATTGGAACAGAAACATACTCGTTGATTCCCAGCGGAGAGATTTTACCTATCCATAGTTCTTTCATGCGGGAAGGGATCCTCAGGCTTGTCTTAAATTGCGAATTGAGGTCAACAGCCCCGGTGGAGATCAGTTTTCCGCCTGCTTTGGGATCCGATTCGTAAATCTGAACTACGCTAAGCATCTGCGCCCCGGATGCAGGAATGCCAATGGTAACATCCAGGTTGATAAAATTGTCGAACTGAAATGAAGGATCCACTTTCAATTCGGTGAATTTTGTGGGAAGATTCCCTAAAGGCTCATCCGCTTTGCGGCAGCCTGCCTGACTTAACATCAATACAAGCGAGAGAAAAAGAATGACTGAGGTGCCTGCTGTTTTTAACGATTTGAATTTTTTCATGATCTGCTGTTTATTACTGTCAGAAATTGTTGGATTTAAGCCGTTCTCTGTTTTTTCCCGGGAAGGATGATATTTCGATTCCGGATCCCAGGCAAAAAATATTCGACGACAAATCAGGATATTCAACAACTAGGCCACAAATTCACTTTACTGCATGTGTCTGATTTACTGGCTATTGCAAAGATTAGGTTTTGTCCAGGATTTTATACTTGTCGCAGATTGATACTTTTGTCGCAGATTGACTGCCTGACCAAAATAGCATTGAGTACTTAATGATGTTTTATAATGAAGACGGCAGGTCTAGTTTCCCCCTTTTTGGCCAGGCGCTTGTTTCCGTATGCAGGCCTTGAGGGGGTTTTCTTTTGAATAAACATCCTGAAATACAAAGCCATTAC
>CAIPFN010000308.1 GCA_903864265.1 uncultured Bacteroidales bacterium
ACCTTTAACCTTTAACCTTTAACCTTTCTCTTCTACTTCCCGATAATCAAGGTCATTAAAACTTTGAGCTGACGAGTAACCCCCATCCCCCAAGGGGGCTGACGGAGACAAGCATGAATACTCACAACTCACTTCTCACCTCTCTACTTTAACCTTTCACCCTTCACCCTTCACCTTTAACCTTTAACCTTTAACCTTTCACCTTTAACCTTTAACCTTTCACATTATTGCCGCTTCGTACTTACGCCTGTCAGCTATGCATATCGTCCCAAAACTCCACAGCCCGCCGCATGTGAGGGACCACTATGGTGCCTCCTACCAGGGTTGCGATCCCCAGAACTTCGAAAAGTTCTTCGTCCGAAACATTATTCTCCTTGCATTTCAGCAGGTGATACTTCACGCAGTCGTCGCAGCGCAAAACCAGTGAAGCAACCAACCCCATCAGTTCCTTGGTTTTTACTGGCAGGGCACCTTCAGTATATGCATTGGTATCCACGTTAAAAATACGTTTCACTACTTTATTATCCGCCGACAGAATACGCTTATTCATCCTGCCGCGGTATTCGTTAAACTGATCGAGTTTTTCGCCCATAATAAATTGAGTTAATGATTAATGCCCTTCCCACAGGAAAGTAATTTCGGGAATGCATACAGACTGACCATAGTGCAATAGGCGCTTGTCAAACGCATTTAACTCATGTTGCAAACCTCCCCTTCATGAAATCCATCAAAGCTAAAAAACAGCTCGAATAATCCCCTTTTGGGACTCATGACCTAAGCACTAAATTTCGATCCCTGTCAGATAATTCCCTCCTTCAAAATGTCATGAAGATGGATCACACCAAGGTATGTTCCGTTATCCACCACCAGCAATTGGGTAATATTACGGGAACGCATCAGGTCGAGGGCATCGCTCACCAGGGCATCCGATGTTACGGTTAGCGGGTGAGGCGACAGTATATCCCTGGCTTTCAGCCGGGTAACATCCGTATTGCCCTGCAACATACGCCTAAGGTCACCGTCAGTAATAATTCCGGCTAATTTGTCATTTTCAACAACGGCAGTACAGCCTAAACGCCGCGAAGATATTTCGAGTATAATTTCCCTTATGCCGGTATCGGGGGAGATAACCGGTTTTTCATTATTAATGTAAAGGTCGGCCACTCTGAGATAGAGTCGTTTGCCCAATGCCCCTCCGGGATGGTAGCGTGCAAAATCGCCGGCAGTAAATCCGCGGCATTCGAGCAGAGCTACTGCCAGGGCATCACCCATTACCAATTGTGCTGTAGTACTTGAGGTTGGAGCCAGGTTATTGGGACAGGCTTCGCGTAAAACGGATGAATCCAGAATTACATCAGCCTGCAGGGCCAGGTAGGAACTGAGGTTGCCTACCAGTGCCACCAGTTTGTTTCCCATCAGTTTTAACAGGGGCACCAGCACTTTAATTTCCGGGGTATTCCCGCTTTTGGAAAGGCATATTACAATATCCTCCTGCCGTATCATGCCTAAATCACCATGCACCGCATCGGCAGCATGCATAAACACAGCCTGAGTACCTGTTGAATTCAGTGTGGATACAATTTTTGCAGCTATGTTCGCACTTTTACCAATACCGGTAACCACTACCCTGCCGCCCGATTGCAGGATGAGTTCAACGCATTTCACAAAGTCGTTGTTGATGCTGTTCTTCAGGCCTTCGATAGCCGCTGTTTCGTCAGCAATAGTTTGAAGAGCAATCTGTTTGATTTCAGCGGGAGTTTTCAAATTCTATCGTTTATCATTAAAACGCAAAGATAGCAAGATTATGCAGGATTTTCCCGATAGCCGGAACTGAGCGGCCTTAGACATCTAAAATTCAGAATTTTTAACAGGAAGGCCTGTGCTCTTATTACATCATTAAAACATTTACGGGCCTCAACCCGAATGCGGTTTTCCCCTTATCCATCCTTCCCGCCCGGTAAAGCCTGATGGTTCAGCTTGCCAAAAACGCTAAAAGGAACAAAGGCTGATGGACAGCGATCAGCGTCAAAAATCTCAGTTTAGATCCGGGCTGCTTCAATAATCCCCCTTTGCCTCCGCACCTGTAATCACTTCAATGCTAGCACCGCAGCCCAGCCTGTTTGCGCCTGCATGAATCAGGGCTATGGCCTGGTCAAAAGTCCTGATTCCTCCGCTTGCTTTCACGCCCATGGAAGGGCCGACAACACTGCGCATCAATGCAATATCTGCTATGGTAGCCCCACTGCCGGCAAAACCGGTACTGGTTTTAACAAAGTCAGCGCCTGCTTTCATGCAGATTTCACAAGCCTGAATTTTTTCCGACTCCGTCAGCAAGCCGGTTTCGAGAATTACTTTCAGCAAAACACCGTTTTTACAGGCTCTTTTTACTGCCCGTATGTCTTTTTCCACAAAGCTAAGATTCCCCGATTTTAAGGCTCCAATATTCAGCACCATGTCCAATTCGGTAGCTCCGCCGGCTACAGCACTCCCGGCCTCAAACGCCTTGCTGCGGGTATCCATTGCACCCAGGGGGAAACCGATGACCGAACAAACCGCAATGCCGGTACCTTTCAGCATATTTGCCACAAAAGGCACCCAGGATGAATTGACGCAAACCGATTTGAAATTATAGCGAATAGCTTCCTGGCAAAGCTGTATGAACTGTGATTCCACTGATTCCGGCTTAAGCAGGGTGTGGTCAATATAAGCTGCCAGTTCAGCCTGCGACAGAGGATGAGCAGTTGCGTTACTCCCGGCATTACCGGATTTTTCGCCCGATTCCGTCAATCCTTCCTTTATAATTTGATTATTCATTTCCTTGTGTTCCATCTTGCTGTTAGTTCCTTTCTAATTGAAATTAAATTTATAATTACCCTTCTATTTATTCCCGGCTTTCACCGGCTTCCACACTTTTCCTGAGACCATAACTTCTGAATCATAACAAGCTGCCGCCGAGTGGAATGCATCCAAAGATTTATCAAACTAAAATCCCTGCCCATGCCAGGAGCATGCTTCTGGGTTGAAATCTGATTAGCTGTTTGAATGCCGGATTCAGGCTTCCAATCCGAATTGTGGGTCCGATTTCAGACCTGACGTACTTTCCGCAAAATTACATCGTTATTTGATCCGACGGGCCTTCAGCAAACGCATTTAAAAACAGGGCAGCGGTTCAACCCTTATAACCGGCCGCGATCTGATATCATGTTGCACCGGCCGCAATCTGAATTACATGGCACACTTGCTGTAACACCGCAGCATCACACCAGAAGCAGGGCCCTGCAGGAGCCTGCTTATACTCAAAGGGCAAGCGGCATGGTTTGTTCTGATTTTGACCCCGCTGATATAGCTTTGAAAATCCAATTCTTCGCATGTTAGCATTTAAGAAACCTAAACCAGACAGCTATTTAGCCTAATTGGAGGCTGAAAGTTATGAATTAAAATTAAACTGCTGATTGTTTTGATTTTAATTATACTTTTGCACGCTTTTTGAAGCGCCGGCCTGCACACTTGTTTGCAGTTCATTCAGTCCTGGTATATCGCCTTAAATCCCTGGTCCTGTTAAAATATCAGATGGTAAAAAATAATTTTACTCTTTCGAAATTTGTTCCGTAGAGTCTTAACCATTTGTATTCTCGACTGTTACAGTATCAGCTCTAAAATAAATACAGCCTGAAACAATTTTTTTTGTGATAAACCACAAAGTTGTATTAACTTTACCTAACACAAGGGCGATCTGCAATTCTCTGACACACTGTCAGTAAAAGTAAGCTTGATTGCGGCGAATTTCAATCATGGTTTGCAACAGGCATTAAAGCAGCTATTACGAGTGATGGAATCAGGACACAATCATTCAATGCCTGTTTAACAATTTGACTAATAAACCTAAGTACCAACATAACAAGCATCAACCATTGATGCGAATACATGAATAATGCTCGTGGAATGAAAAAGAATGAAGATTTCAAGGATTTTCCTTTGCACAACACACTCAAAAAAATATTCGGATTTGAGAATTTCAAAGGGAATCAGGAACCCATAATACGTAATTTACTGGCCGGGAACGATACCTTTGTCATTATGCCAACCGGCGGCGGCAAATCCATGTGTTACCAGTTACCGGCTATGATTTTGCCTGGTACGGCCATTGTAATTTCTCCGCTTATTTCCCTGATGAAAAACCAGGTAGATGCGATGCGGCAATTCGGCGCGGATAAAGGTATAGCACATGTTTTAAACTCGTCACTTTCGAAAAATGAAATACTCCAGGTTAAAAGTGATTTAACCGAAGGGAAAACGAAATTGCTTTATGTGGCACCTGAGTCGCTGACCAAGGAAGAAAATATCGCATTTTTCAGGGATATTAAAATCTCGTTTTATGCTATTGACGAGGCACATTGCATTTCGGAATGGGGACACGATTTCAGGCCTGAATACCGCCGGCTCCGTCCGATCATTGATGCCATTGGTCAGGACGTACCTGTGCTGGCCTTAACAGCTACCGCTACCCCGAAAGTGCAACAGGATATCCTCAAGAGTCTGGGCATGCAGGAAGCTGCCTTGTATAAATCATCTTTCAACCGCTCCAACCTTTACTACGAAGTAAAGCAGAAGAATGACGATGTAAACAAAGATGTGATCCGCTTCATCAAAATGCATATGGGCAAATCCGGTATCATCTATTGCCTGAGCAGGCGGCAGGTGGAGGAACTTTCGGAAACCCTGGTGGTGAACGGCATCAAAGCCTTACCCTATCATGCCGGCCTTGATTCGGCAGTACGGGTTGAAAACCAGGATAAGTTCCTAATGGAGGAATCGGATGTAATAGTGGCAACCATTGCTTTTGGAATGGGCATCGACAAACCGGATGTGCGTTTTGTGATTCATTACGACATGCCCAAGAGTCTGGAAGGCTATTACCAGGAAACCGGGCGTTCGGGCCGCGACGACGGGGAAGGCATCTGCCTGGCCTTCTACAGCTATGATGATATTGAAAAACTGGAAAAGTTCAGTAAAAACAAAGGCGTAGCCGAGCAGGAAATTGCCAACCAGTTGTTGATGGAAGTTGTTTCTTTCGCTGAGTCTTCGATGTGCCGCCGCAAGCAATTGCTTCACTATTTTGGTGAGGTATACAACGAAGAGAATTGCGGCAACTGCGACAACTGCATGCATCCCAAAACCAAAATTGACGGACGCGAATATGTCGACCTGGCCCTGGAAGCCGTTCTGGCTACCAAGCAATTATGCAAGGCAAAACACATTGTCAACATACTGATAGGCAAGGTAACTTCCAATATCAAATCGTACAAGCATAACGAGCTGGATATTTTCGGCAAGGGGATGGAAGAAAGCGAACGATTCTGGGATGGAGTGCTGAGGCAAATGCATATTGAAAGACTCGTCACAAAAGATGTTGAAAATTACGGCATCCTGAAAATTACCGCAGAAGGGCAAAAATTTCTGAAAAAACCCTATGCGGTGATGGTGGCTAAGGACACCGATCCCGAAGACGGAGATGATGATGAAATGATGTCAGGCGGCGGTGCCCGCACCAGCACAACCGACAAAACGCTTTTCTCCCTGCTGAAAGATCTGCGCAAAGAAATAGCACGCAAAGAAAGCCTGCCACCCTTTGTTATATTCCAGGATCCATCGCTCGAAGACATGGCGATACAGTACCCTATTAACATGGACGAGCTTCAGCGCATCACCGGCGTGGGGGCAGGCAAAGCCCAGAAGTACGGGAAACCCTTCCTGGAGCTGATTTCATCGTATGTGGAAGAGAATGAAATTATCCGTCCAATGGATATGGTTGTCAAATCGGTGGTGAATAAGTCGGGGTTGAAAGTGTATATCATTACCAACATCGATCGCAAAATATCGCTTGAAGACATTGCTGTTGCCAAAAATCTCACCGCCGACGAACTGCTTACCGAGATCGAAAGCATAGTAGATTCAGGCACCAAGATTGACCTTACCTACTACCTGAAAGAAACCATTGACCCGTACCACCAGGAAGAAATCATCGAATATTTTATGGACGCCGAGACCGATTCGGTTGATCAGGCCTTACGCGACCTGGGCGAAAATGAGTATACCGAAGAAGAGATCAGGCTGGTGCGTATTAAATATATCTCGGAAGTTGGCAATTAATATATTGACCGATAAGCGTTTTTTTTAACTTCGCAACCTGATTCATAAAAAAAATGAATCAGGTTGTTTTTATTACAAACCCGATATTTCCAAAAAAAATGACAGAAGACCAGAACAACAACACCGAAAACA
>CAIPFN010000309.1 GCA_903864265.1 uncultured Bacteroidales bacterium
ACAGAAAAACAGATACAGCTAACCCCTTTTTTTCAGCACATTTCAACAAAAAACAACGCATGAAATCCAATCCATTTATCAACAGACAAAACAATTAACAATATTTGATAACTTATTTAATATACAGTTTTACAACATTATATAAAATACAGCCTGTTCATAAGTTGTTTATCCTTTCCTAAATTTCAAAAAACAAAACTTCTGTCAGGAAAATAATCAACCAAGCTAACAGCTATTATATTAAACATAAAGAAATAGTACTCTTTTATTATTATTAAAACTTAAAAAAAGGAGCTTTGAAGTCATTCGTTGAGAAATTAGAGGCGTTAAAAAAGGAAAAAAATGCGGTTATTCTGGCACATTTTTACCAGGTGCCTGAAATACAGGATATTGCCGATTATGTAGGCGATAGTCTTGGTCTTTCGCAGCAGGCATTGAATACAAAAGCTGAAATCATCCTCTTTGCGGGGGTTCATTTTATGGCCGAAACGGCAAAAATTTTAAACCCGGCCAAAAAGGTGCTGCTTCCCGACCTGAATGCAGGATGTTCACTGGCCGATTCCTGTCCGCCCGAAGAATTCAGAAAATTCAGGGAGCATTACCCGGATCATGTGGTCATATCCTATATAAATTGTTCAGCGCAGATAAAAACCATGTCGGATGTAATCTGTACATCAGGTAATGCCCTTAAAATCGTTGAATCTTTTCCAAAAGAGCAGCCGATCATCTTTGCCCCTGATAAAAACCTGGGCGGATACATCAATGCGCAAACCGGACGGAATATGGTTTTATGGAACGGAAGTTGTGAGGTACATGATATCATCAAGGCTGAAGCGGTCATCCGGCTCAAGACCGAAAATCCCGGAGCCATGCTGATTGCCCATCCCGAATGTAAAGCTGTAATTCTTGAACTGGCCGATTTTATTGGTTCAACAACAGCCCTGCTGAATTATACCGGTAAAAGCAATGCGAAAAAATTCATTGTTGCCACCGAAACCGGGATTCTCCATCAAATGAGAAAAAACTCACCGGAAAAGGAATTTGTAATTGTTCCGACCGACGAACATTGCAGTTGTAATGATTGTCCATACATGAAAATGAATACGCTGGAAAAAGTATACAACTGTCTGCTGCATGAACAACCTGAAATTAAGTTATCAAAAAGTGTCATTGAGAAAGCAAATAAACCTATCTTGCGGATGCTGAAATTATCGGAATAAAAATCGTGTTAACCTATGAAGCTGTATTTCAGATTTTATCAACTTCAATTTTTCCTGATAGGCTCCTTACTGTTTGTTTGTTTTACGGTTCATTCGCAGGATACTGTTCAGAAAGACGGGTTTTGTAAATTTCGCTATCCGAATGGGAAAGTGTCCAGTGAAGGAATTATAAAAAACGGTAAACCTGAGGGTTACTGGAAATCATACAATATCAACGGAACCGTCAAATCGGAGGGAAACCGGAAAAATTTTGAACTCGACAGCTTGTGGAAATTTTATAATGGTGATGGAAAACTGCTGCTTGAAATAACCTATAAGGCGGGAAAAAAGGATGGTATTAAAACCTCCTATCTCGACAAGGAGACCATTAAGGAAAATTTTAAGAATGACATCAAGGAGGAATACACAAAATACTATTATCCCGATGGCAGGATCAAACTTGAAATTCCTTTTATAAAAGGTTTTGAACAGGGTTTCGGCAAAGAATATGCGACCGACGGCAGCATCATCACCCTCACCGAATACAAGCGGGGTTTCATTGTCGACAGGTTGCGGATAAACCGCAAGGATCAGAGTGGCCGGCGTCAGGGCCGCTGGTTTGTATTTTATGACAGCGGAAATCTTCATTCGGAGGTGGCCTATAAGGACGATAAGAAAAACGGTTACCTGAAGGAATATGCCGAAAACGGGGATCTGCTGAAAATATCCAAGTATGTGGATGATGTGTTGCAGCCGGATGCGGAGGAAATTCAGAAACTGGAGGTTCAAAACGAGTACTATCCCGATGGAAAGGTCAGGATCAGCGCCATGTTCAGGAACGGGGTTCCCGAAGGAATCACCCGGGAATACAATGCCGACGGGGTCGTGGAAAAATCGGTACTTTATAAAAACGGGGTTGTGATCGGTGAGGGAATCATGAAGGACGACGGCAACCGGGATGGTCACTGGAAAGATTATTACAGCGACGGTTCCCTCAAGGCCGAGGGAAATTATGACAATGGCAGGCAGATTGGGGAATGGAAATATTATCACCCCAACGGAAAAATTGAACAAACCGGGAAATTCAGTAAACTGGGGAAATTCGAAGGAACCTGGAAATGGTACTTTGACAATGGAAAATTACTGAAGGAGGAAACTTACAGGAATGGCCTTAAAGATGGTAACTCCACTGAATATGATGAAAACGGGCTGGTCATTGAGGCGGGGGAGTTTGTCAACGGAAACGAGGATGGGCCGTGGTTTGAACTGATCGGCGACACCTATATCCGTGGTACATACCGCGACGGGCTTCGCAACGGGATGTGGTATCATTACTACCTCGATGCCAATGGTGCCAAAACCGACAGTCTGCTCTTTTTTAAAGGAGCCTTTGTGGAGGACAACCCGAATGGAAAACACGTTTATTACTGGGAAAACGGGAAGATAAAGGATGAAGGAAGCCGGTTTAATGCTGGCGATATAGTAAATGGAGTAATTCATGGATTTCCTGTTACTTTCATAGTAGCTAGGGAGAATGATCGTGAATTACTTAGAGTGATTTTTCCTGACAAGAAAGGCAATCTATC
>CAIPFN010000310.1 GCA_903864265.1 uncultured Bacteroidales bacterium
AGTGAAAAGTGAAAAGTGAATAGTGAAAAGTGAAAAGTGAAGAGTGAAGAGACAAGCGGGGATGAAGAAAGGGCGAAGGTAAATTTAACTTACTGAGGCCCAATCCATAAATCCCAACTCCTCTTATCAATAAATATCAGGGCAGGGCCCTTTCAGTTTTTTGAAAAAGCGCTGCCCTGATTAATTAAATGAAATAATTGTTTGCTTAGTTGGTTGAATACAAGTGTAATACTACAGGAACTCTTAATCTAATAATAACTCGTCAATGAAACGAATTCTACTGTTAATATCTATATGGGTTTTCACAACCCTTGGTTCACAGGCTAATACAGGCTGGTTTCAGGATTATATCTTTATCAATTCAAATAATACAGGTGAACAGCAATATTGGATTGGCGGAAATCCTAATTATGGCACTCAACTCGAAGGTTATAATTTTGGAAATGTAAGCAGTCTTACAATTACCAAATGTGATTTGAGATACTGGAGTGATAACCAGGATAGAACCGGAGGCGCATTTTATTATAAGATTATGAGCGCTGACGGGAATACTCAGATTGCAGCTCCTGTCGAAATCATCTGGGATCAGACCCACACAGGCGGAAATGATTACCAGGGATTGAAAACGGTCACCATTAATCTACTGCCGGGCCTGGTTCAGAATACACAATATAAACTTCATATATGGGCCAAGAGCTGGGGGACATCACAAGGCGATAATTGGCTTTCGAACGGAGGTGCAAACTACGTGGCGACATTTACCTGTGCGGCTACTACTTTCACTGGTTCCGGCGATTGGACGACAACAGCAAACTGGTCAACGGGAATTCCTTCAAGTACATCCAATACCATTATTTCGGGCACTGCAGGTATTTCAACTGCAGTTATCGTAAATAATCTGACGATTGCCAGTGGTAATAGCCTGACAATATATCCTTCCGCTTCGCTTACAGTGAATGGAACCTTAACCAACTCAGCCGGAATAAATGGCCTGCTTGTTAAAAGTACAGGCAGCGGTTTCGGTTCACTGATTGAAAGCAACAGTGGAGTGAATGCCAAAGTCGAAACGTATATCGCACCGGCACACTGGCATTTTATTTCACCCCCGGTTGGAGGCGTGGTTTCGGGATTGTTCGAAGGGAAATACCTGCAAAGGCATACCGAGCCGGATAACCTGTTTCATGATATTCTGTCACTCACTGATCCCATTAACAGCATGCAGGGTTATGCCCTCTGGAGCGATGCAACGTATACGATTCCCTACACCGGCGTACTGAACCAGGGGCTTTTAGTGGCGACTTTAAACCGTTCAACCGCAGGCATAAATTCCGGCTGGAATCTGATTGGAAACCCTTATCCATCCGGTCTCGACTGGAACGCGGTGTTGAAAACGAGTCTGGATAATGCCATTTATATCGAAAATGCCGGCACCTGGGCTTATTTTGTGAACGGAGCAGGTATTCCAAACAATAATACCCGGTATATTGCTCCCGGACAGGGTTTCTTCGTGCAGGTGACGGAAGGGCATAGCAGTGGAACCGTTTCCATGGATAATCCGGCCCGTACGCACATGGCAACTTCATTTTTTAAAAGCGCGGATATTACCAACCTGGCCCGATTCGAAGTGTCGGGAAACGGGTATGCCGACCAGGCGGTGGTCAGGTTTGGCCCGGATGCCACCCTGGAATTTGACGGTGATTACGATGCGCAAAAATTCTTTGCCGATATTCCGGATTCTCCACAGTTGTATACCACCGGCGGCATTCCGCTGGCAATCAACGCCCTTCCCATGGAAACCGGCTCCGTGCCTTTGGGCCTGCGCGCCCCGGTGAGCGGAACCTATACTATCGCCGCCACCGAACTGCTGGAGATTCCGGTTGTAGCCATCGAGGATACAAAAACCGGCATCTTTACCGACCTGCTGGCTCATGCCTATACCTTCATCTCCGAAACCGGTGATAATGAAATGCGCTTTATGCTTCATTTCGGCACCACTTCGGTCACTCCAAAAGCACCAACTCAGGCAGAAGTGTACAGTTTTCAGAAAACTATACATGTAAATTTGCAAAATCAGGAAAAAGGTGATATCTTTATCTACTCGGTAACAGGACAACTGATTACCTCCCTGCCTTCGGCCCGGGGAATGAATGAGATAAAACTGGCATTGACGGGCAATTACCTGGTAAAAGTGGTTACAAAGGGAAGTTCAGTAGTCAGGAAAGTCTGGATACAATAAGGTCGCGGCGAAATGAAGAATCCTTGAAGGTGATTGAGGAGAAGGGGATAGTGAGAGGTAGGACTTTGGCGGAAACGTCGGGTGGAAATAGAAGAGAGAAAGAGAATACAGTTTTTCCGAACCACTGCAGCCTAAATCCCACAATCTTTTTAAATACGAATAATTTTAAGACAAGCATAAGATGAAAAGAATCATGAAGGTATCGATCATTGCCGTTTTCCTGCTGATGGCTCCGGTAATGATGTTTGCACAGCCGCATCCCAACGGGGGCAATGCCCCGGGAGTCGGCAATCACCCTGTTGGGGGTTCGGCACCCATAGGGAACGGCACATTTGTATTAATCACCCTGGCGATAGCCTATGGCGGCAGGAAAGTGTATGAGCTGCGCCATCCCGGCCTTGCTTCTCATTCCTAATCCCCAGTAAAAGGGATTCCCGGCGGCCGGCCGGATGAAAAGGGTATTGAAACACAATTTTCCGTGGAAATGGAGAGTTGTGTTTTTGTTTTTTCAACGCGAAGTAAAATCTGGTCACGTGTCTGTACACCCGCAGGGGTGTCTGACACGGTAAGATTGTTTATCTTCGCTTCGTTTTATCTGTAAATCCACATGCCTGTTCCAGAATGGCTCAGCCGTACCGCACTTCTTGCCGGTGTGGAGAAGCTAACTATACTCAGCAAAAAGCACGTCCTGATAGCGGGATTAGGTGGTGTTGGAGCCATGGCAGCCGAGCAGATATGCCGGGCCGGCATAGGACGGATGACCATTATTGACGGCGACTTTATACATACCAGCAACCGTAACCGTCAACTGCCGGCCTTGTCGAGTACGGAAGGCATGGCAAAAACGGATGTCATGGCCAGGCGACTGCTTGATATCAACCCGGAACTTAATCTTACCGTTATCCATGAGTTTATTCAGGATGAACGCACCGTCGAAATACTGGAACAAGGCTTTGATTATGTAGTGGATGCCATCGATACCCTAACGCCTAAGGTATTCCTGCTGTTCAATTGTGTGAGGTTAGGCCTGCCGGTGGTGAGTTCGATGGGTGCAGGCGGACGATTCGATCCGACCCTGATCCGTGTTGCCGACATTGACGATTCATACAACTGCAAACTGGCCTATTACATCCGTAAAAGGCTGCACACCATGAATGTGTGGAAAGGCATAAAAGTAGTCTTCTCACCCGAAGTGGTGGAGCGTAAAACCGTGGTACTCCAGGAAGGCGAATCAAACAAAAAATCCAATGCCGGAACAATTTCATATATGCCGGCCTTTTTTGGATGCTACTGTGCTTCGGTGGTGATCAGGGATTTACTCAGTTTGCCTGCAAACCGTGATATGGATTTGCAGAAACCTAAATAAAAAAGGGTAACTGAGAGAGGTTGACACTTTGTTAAAAAATACCCTGTCTGCATTTAGCGAAAAGCAAAAAAAATCTCTTCGGGGCATTACCGTGTCAGACACCCCTGCGGGTGTACAGACACGGAAGAAAAATTAACAATTCTACGCTATTGTACACCTTCTGCCGCCTACCGGCAGGACCTGACGTTTTCCGAAAGACATGGAAGGATCTAAACTTCAGCAGCGAACAGGGTGTATTAGCTTCCCAAAAACAACCCCTTCTCTGAATAACCGGAATAAAACTACAGCTACTGGCTAAAATTCAAATTATAACCTATTCGCCTTATAAAGTTTTGATAAACAAATAGGGAGTATTGGCGTGTGGATGATTTCTCGAATATTAATTATTGACGGTAAATTTTCGTACTACCGATCCCCCTTCCGTACTTCGTAACTGCAGAAAATAGGAACCCTTACCCAGGTTTTCCGCTTCGAAGGAAACTACATTACGGCCTTTATGCACCTTTACGGGATTTTGATGCACCAGCTGTCCCGATGGATTGTAGATGAGCAGATCGAGATTCAGTTCGTGCCTGACTTCAATGATGATGGCGGCACTTCCGTTTGTAACCGGGTTAGAGAAAATCTCCCCAGCCTTATCGAAATAAGCAGGCAAAGTTTCACCTATGCCATAGGTAATCTGGCTGCCTGTCAGGCTGAAAGGCAGGTTAACCGAAGGCATGGCCATGCTGAGTGTAATGTGCGCCGGTATTGTAGGCAATCCTGCTACTTCCGGCCATACTGTGTATTCTCCCATGGCTATATTTGAAAATCCGAAATGTCCTTCGGCATCTGTTTTTGTATAGGCGAGGACTGCGTTCTGGCCGTCGAGCAAAAGCACTTCTACGTTGGCGGCGGCTGTGCCTCCCGAATTCACCTTCGTTCCCTGGGTGACTACGCCATCAATATTTCCCGTGCCACTCAACGCTCCGCTGATATGTCTCAATCCGAAGTTATAGGGATTTTCCGGGTTTCCGCTCTCTATCACTATAGCCCCGGTCCAGTTCAGGGCTTCTTTATAATAGGTAGGTGCAAACTGACCATAATAAGATGAAGCAGGCAGCAATTCAGCCCTCAGGTAATACCGCCCGGGGTATACACCGCCAAACGAGTACATGCCGGCTGAGTCGCCGAATTCTTTGGTATCAACAACCGTAGTAACATTTGCTGAGTCGATCCGGATCAATTCGATAAAGCCATGATCCACAAAATTATTGCCTGCGTTCACAGCCCCGCGAATGTCGACGGTGCCATGCACATATATGCACAATGTACTTGTATTCTCGCATCCGCTTGAATCAGCGGAATGAAGAATTACGGTATAAGGGCCCTGGGCGGTGTATGTATGCTGGGGCAACTTTAATGTTGAAGTATTGTTTGGACTTGCAGCATCACCGAAATTCCACAACCAGGTTGTCGGAAAAGTACTTTGTGTATGCCCTTCGAAGGAAACGCTGAGCATTTCTTTGGTAAAGCTTATCCAGTTTTCACAGTTATGTGTGATCACTTCAGGGTTGACAACATCGCACCAAGTGCTTGAACAGCCTGTATTGGATACAATAGTCAGGCACACATGGAATTCACCGGCTGCAGCATAGGTGTGCCACGGATCAGATGTGGTGGCCAGAGGAGAGCCGTCACCGAAGTCCCAGCTTCTCGAGCTGATCGTGTTTCCCTGTGGAAGGGTACTGCTGTCAAAGAAATGAAAACGTAACAAATTGCTGCTGTCGCGCTGGTATTCAAATTTGGCAACACACTCCGTATGAATTACGTGAATTTCCATGCATTTTATGCTGGTACAGCCATTGCTGGTCGCTATGGTAAGGCATACATGGTACACTCCGGCTGCAGTATAAAGATGCCAGGGGTCCTTGGTGAAGGCATGTGCCGAGCCATCGCCGAAATCCCAGTTGTAAGCGGTGATGGTTGATCCTGCCGGAGTAAAACTCGTGCTGTTGAAATGATAATTGAGCAGGTTAGCTGAATCGGAATAATAGGTAAAAGCCGCTTCACAACTGGCTGCCTGGGTGCAGATCACAAAATTGATCACCGCCGGGGAACTGCTGCTGGGAAAACTGTGCTGGATGAAGATTTCGTTGCAGTCGCGGGTTTTAACTGTAAATATCGAAGCCGGGGCCAGGGGGACATTCTGTATGGTACAATCATAGAACCCGTTGGCATTGGTATGCCGGCTGGCATAAAATGGGAATCCGCCTATGCTGTCGCCCGAGATGAGGACTTCATGATTCACAACGGGAACGCCTGTTGAATCGGCAGTTACTGTTCCGCTCAGGTGAACGGACATGGTTTGGGCGCTTACCAAAGCCACGGTTGCCAGAAGAAGAATTAAGAGTGAGGCGAGTTTTTTCATGGGTATGTTGAGTTTTAAAAATGATGGGGTCCGGCTTCCGGCAATACGGTTGATAAATATATCTGATTTATATTGCCATGTAAAGATAGCGCTATTTTGAGCAGTATCATTCACTTTAAATGAATGGAAATGGAATAAATATGCTGTCAGATAAGCTCCGGTCCCGCGAACTTGTCAAAGTATTTTACGAGTACCCCGCATAATTTTCTTAAATTTGCCTGATTAAGGAAAAGATCATAGAAAATCGATCATGATGGAAATGATTATTGTGAGTTGGATCGTTACACTGCTTGCCATCTTTGTGCTGTTTTTTGTCCCCTCAAAAATTAAAGGTTATACGGCTGCTGTTGCAGTTCTTGCCAATTCCCTGCTCATTTCTTACATAGCCTTTCCCGCGCTGGGAGGGCACATTCAGGAGTTTCCGGTCTTCGCCGGTACATTCCTTGGCGATATCAGCATTCGTATCGATGGTTTGTCGGCCTGGTTTATCCTCATCATCAACTTCACTTCCGTAACCGGCGTTTTCTATGGAATAGGTTACCTGAAAGCCTACACAAATTCATCTTCCAAACTCAACCTTCACTGGTCGCTTTTTATCATATTTCATTTGTCGATGGTATGGGTGTGCATGTTGCAGAACGGTTTTGCCTTCCTGCTGGCCTGGGAAATGATGTCGCTGACTTCGATGCTGCTGGTAATTTTCGATCATCACAATGCCCAAACCCTGAAAGCGGGTCTCAATTACCTGGTCCAGATGCACATCAGCGTGGTTTTTCTGACCATAGGTTTTATCTGGGTGTACAGCTCAACCGGTTCATTTGGTTTCGACGCCATCCGTACCTTCTTCCTGTCAAACAACAACATCTGGCTCTTCCTGGTTTTTTTCGCCGGTTTCGGTTTGAAAGCAGGATTTATTCCGCTTCACAGCTGGTTGCCTCATGCTCACCCGGCTGCACCTTCCCATATTTCGGGGGTAATGTCGGGTGTAATTGTCAAACTGGGTATTTACGGGATTTTCAGGATGATCACCTTCCTTCATGCCGACTTTATTCTGCTGGGCGAAATTATACTTACACTCTCGGTTCTGACGGGCATTTACGGCATACTGAATGCTACCGTGCACCGCGATTTTAAACGCATGCTGGCCTATTGTACCATCGAAAAAATCGGAATCATTGGCATAGGTATAGGTATCGGGTTGATCGGGATTGGAAATGCCTCACCGGCCATGTACTTCCTGGGATTTGGCGGAGCCTTGCTGCAAGTGCTGAATCATTCCTTGTTTAAATCCCTTCTTTTTTATTCGGCCGGGTCGGTTTACCAGCAATGTCATACCCGCGATATGGAACAACTCGGCGGTTTGATAAAAACTATGCCGAAAACAGCAGCAATATTCCTGATAGGCGCCGTTGCCATAGGCGGACTGCCTCCATTTAACGGTTTTGTCTCTGAGTTTGCCATTTACAGCGGGCTCATCGAAGGATTTCATGCTAACAGCCTGAGCCAGATCATTTTATTTGTGCTCTCACTGGCAGGATTATGTCTCATCGGGGGATTGTCGGTACTCACCTTTACCAAAACATTCGGTACCATTTTCCTGGGTCAGCCACGGAAAGTGCTGCAACACCAACCCCATGAGGTTTCCCTGCTTATGCTGCTGCCGCAATATGTTATAATTGCGTTGATGCTGAGTGTGGCTTTTGTCCCGCAGTTTTACCTGAAAATAATCCTGGAAGCACTATACGAAATAAATTCTACGGCAAACGGATCTGTATTAATTAATGCTTATGCCTCTACAATATCAGCTATCAGCCTGTATTCCATTTTACTGATCGGCATTGCAGCTGCCTTATGGTTTATACGCTCACTGGTGATGAAGTCGCGTATTCAGCGGGTGGAAGCAACCTGGGGATGCGGTTATGTGGCCCCCAATAGCCGCATACAATACACAGGCAAGTCATTTTCAAAACCCTTGGGTAAGATACTCAACTTCCTGCTGATCGAGAAAAAACAATTTGAGGAGCTGAAACCGGGAGAGATATTTCCGGCCAAAAGATCGTATGCCTCGCATTACCACGACTTTTTTGAGCATAACTTCATTGATTCCATTACGCAACGACTGATTTTTTCGGCCAATTATTTCAGCTTTATTCAGAATGGCCGCATACAATCCTATGTTTTGTATGGCATCGTCTTTATCCTGGCCATGTTTATACTTACGGTATTTAATATTGTTTCATGAATCTGATCTTAGCATTCATCCTGGTACCTTTTGCGGGTATGCTTTTCATTCCTTTTTTAAAGGTGAATGGGAAAGGGATGCTTGCTTTTGTCCTATTGATGATTAATGTGGCTCTTTCAACTTACCTGGCAATGGAAAGCCTGGCAGGTGAAGCTTTTAGCGTTGTATTACCTGGCAGTTACGTCACCGGCTCAATCCCGCTCAGGATTGATGCCTTGTCAGCATGGTTTATACTCATTATTAACATGGTGTTTTTAACCGGTGGATTTTATGGATTGTTTTATCTGAAAGCATACCGGGAACAACGTAACAACCTCACCTTACACGGCATTCTGTTCTTGTTTCAACATGCTGCACTAATAAGCATCTGTAGCATTCAGAACAGTTTTGTCTTTTTGATTGCCTGGGAAATTATGGCACTCACCTCTTTTTTGCTGATTATTTTTGAACATGAACATATTGCAACCATTAAAGCAGGCATCAATTTCCTGATACAGGCCCATTTCTCCATCCTATTCCTGATGATGGGTTTTATTTGGGTGGCTTCCCGAACCGGAAGCTATGATTTCCGGGCCATTACCGCGTATACTTCCTCCATCCCGGCAGCGGCTTCCTTTTTGCTATTTATCTTCTTTTTCATAGGCTTTGCCATTAAAGCCGGCTTTGTTCCTTTTCATACCTGGCTGCCTTATGCACATCCCGCTGCACCTTCACATATATCGGGTATGATGTCGGGGGTGATGATTAAAATCGGCATTTTCGGTATCCTCAGGATGTTGCTGGTGATTAAAACGGATTATACTATGGCAGGCTACCTGATTTTGGTCATTTCGCTGATTTCAGGATTGTACGGTGTGATGCTGGCCATTATACAGCATAACCTGAAAAAGCTGCTGGCCTATCACAGCATCGAAAATATAGGAATTATTGGGATAGGAATTGGGATTGGCTGCATCGGCCTCGGCAATGGTAACCAGGTACTGGCCACCCTGGGTTTTGCCGGAGCTTTACTTCATACCCTCAACCATTCGCTGTTCAAATCCTTGCTGTTTTATGCGGCGGGGAATGTGTACCAGGCTGCCCATACCCTCGATATTGAAAAACTGGGCGGGCTCGTCAGGCGAATGCCTCAAACGGCAGGGCTTTTCCTCCTGGCTGCCATTGCCATCTGCGGCATACCTCCTTTCAACGGTTTTATTTCCGAATTTATCATCTACATTGGTTTATACAGCTGGATGTCGGATGCCACACTGGTTTCGTTGCTGGCCGCGATTTCCGCTACGGCAGGCCTGGCGATGATAGGCGGCCTGGCCATGCTGTGCTTTACCAAGGCTTTTGGCGTTGTTTTCCTGGGGACGGAACGATGCAAACTGCCGGATTCGTGCAGGGAAGTTCCTTTTTTGCAGCTTTTACCCATGTACCTGCTGGCCGCTTTCATACTGGGCATAGGCCTGTTTCCCCTCGAATTTATAGGCATGCTCTCTAAGCCTGTCAGCCTTTTTACCGGCGAAATAGCTGCGCAACTCAAGCCTGTCCAAATGAATGCTTTCAATGCACTTCAGCCGGTCAGCCTCGCCGCCTGGCTGCTTATATTGCTCATTGCCAGCATCTTCTCCATACGTAAATTCGCGCTAAGCCATCATAAAATTGCAGCGGGTCCAACCTGGGGTTGCGGCTACGTGGCTCCCACCTCAAAAATACAATATACCGCGGGTTCGTTTATACGCACCTACAGCAAATTGTTCGCGCCGTTTTTATCCATAGGGAAACATGAAGATGAAATTCACGGCATTTTTCCCTCTTCTGGGCAATACCATACCCATCCATATGATAAGGTCGAAAAATGGATTATCGACGGCCCCCTCAAGTTCAACAAATCATTTATGGGACGCTTTGTATTCCTGAATAACGGGAAATTACAGTTCTACATTTTATACGGGGTAATCTTCATACTCGCCGTCTTAAGTCTTCCCTTCATTTACCAGAACCTGTATTCGTTTGTCGAATTTTTAAAACATTTATAATATGCTGAGCGTCATACTGATCACAATAGCAGCCATCTTTTTTACGGGGATCATCATCCGTACCAAGAGCCTGGCGTCGGGCAGGAAAGGGCCGGGTGTGTTGCAGCCGGTAAGCGACGTGGTGCGACTGTTCCGTAAAGGAGTAGTGTATAGCGAAACCACCAGTTTCATTTTTCAGATCGCACCTACCGTCTATATGGCTTCCGTAATCATGGCCATGCTGGTGGTTCCTTTCGGTCAATCGCGCGGGGTGCTGAGTTTTAATGGCGACTTCATCTTTTTCGCCTATGTTCTGGCTCTGGGCAAGTTCTTCAGCATTATCGCCGCAATGGACACCGGCAGCAGTTTCGAAGGTATGGGCGCCAGCCGCGAAGCGCTCTACTCCATGTTTGCGGAGCCTGCATTTTTTATTCTGATGGGATCCCTGGCCTTACTGTCGGGGCATACCTCCTTCCAGGGCATTTTTGCCGCCCTCCATATTGGTTCACAGATCAGTTATGCACTGGCAGCATTGGCCACTTTTGTGCTTCTGATGATTGCCATGATCGAAAGCAGCCGTATGCCGATTGATGACCCCAAAACCCACCTCGAACTGACCATGATCCATGAAGTGATGATACTGGACAACAGCGGCTTTGACCTGGGTTTGATATTCACGGCCGGGTACCTTAAATTTGCCATATACGGAGCTTTGATCGTGAACCTGTTTATTGGGATCATCCCTTATCAATACGCGATACCGGCATTTTTCGGCATTCAGTTCCTGATGGCAGTTACAATAGGATTGATTGAATCGTTCATGGCCAGGTTCAGGATGAGCCACAATCCTCAGTTTATCGTGGCGCTCACTTCGGTGAGCCTGCTTATTTTCTTCGGGGTATTGCTGATACTTCAAAAATTTATGTAAAAAAACGTAACAGTTTAATCCTATGATACACGTACTGTTAATTGTCTTTATCATCACCCTTTTTTATATGGCCATCGCCAACAGGCTGATGACCTATATTAAAGTGCTTGCCTTGCAGGGAGTACTGCTTTTCTTTGTCGTTTTCATACAGCTCAACGAAATAAACACACTCAACCTGGTACTGATCATGCTCGAAACCATTGTGTTCAAATCGCTGGCGGTACCCATTTTTCTGGGTTATCTTCTCAAAAGGAATAATATCACCCGCGAAGCAGAGCCCTTCCTTCCGAATTTTGTCTCGCTGGTTATTACTACATTTATTGTTGTTATCACCATACTGATATCCAATACAATAAAGGACGACCATCTGGATAAGATTTTTTTCGTGGTGGCGCTCTCAACCCTGTTTTTCGGGCTGTACCTCATTGCCACAAGGCGTAAAATTATTACCCATGTAATGGGCTATATGGTTATTGAAAACGGGGTTTTCGTGCTTTCCCTGGCCATCGGAAACGAAATGCCTATGCTTGTCAACCTGGGGATCATGCTGGATATTTTTGCCAGCGTGCTGATATTAGGTATTTTTCTGAATAAAATCGGAGATGTGTTTAAAGATGTGGACGTGGATCAGCTGAGTAACTTAAAAGATTATTAATTGAGAAAACCAGGAAACCGATGATTGGAGTTTATCTGTTAGGAATGTTTGCTATTGCCATCATACTGTTTTTCAGCAGGAATAAATGGCTTGTCTATTCGTTGATGGGGCTGTTCCTGGTACTGCAATCCCTGTTCACCATTTATGCCTGCCTGCATTTTGGCAATACCGAGCTCACCTACTTCACCTTCGATGCTCTTGGCATCATACTGCTGGTAACACTCAGCATCATAGCTATACCGGCAGTTCTCCACAGTTATATTTATATCGAGAACCACAGGGAAAATTCCGAAGCACGGGCTATATATATGACTTCCATGGTGTTGCTTATTACTGCCATAGGTGCCGGTTACCTTTCCAATCACATTGCTGTTACCTGGATTTTCACCGAAATCACCACCCTCAGTGCTTCGGCCCTGATTTATCACCACCGTAATAAACTCGCCCTCGAAGGCACCTGGAAATATGTTTTCATCTGCGCCATCAGCATCACTTTTATTTTTATAGGAATACTTTTCCTGAGTCTTTCGTTGCAACATGCCGGATCGGATGATCTTTCCTTCCGAAACCTACTGGCTAAAAGCGATCAGCTCAACCCTTTGTGGTTAAGAATGGCCTTCCTGTTTATTTTTACAGGCTTTACCGCCAAACTCGGCTTAGTACCCATGTTCACTGCCGGCATCGACGCTAAAGATAAAGCCCCGGCCCCGGCAGGTGCCCTCTTTGCCACGGTACTCATGAACCTGGGTTTTGTTGGGATTTTCCGTTTTTACATCGTCCTTGCAAATACCCCGCTGCTGCACTGGGCCCAGCTGGTGGTGGGTTCGGCGGCATTCCTTTCGCTTTTTGTGTCGACAGTGTATATGCTCAAAGTGAAAAATATCAAACGTATGTTTGCCTACTCCGGTATCGAACATATGGGAATTGTAATGCTCGGGGTGGCTGCAGGAGGAATCGGCTATTATGCCGCGGTGCTGCATATCATTCTGCATGCTTTTGTGAAATCTAGCCTCTTCTTCCAGTACAACCAGCTTTACCGGGTTTTTCAGAATAAAAGCATATACCACATCGGCAACTACTTTAAATACAATACAACCGGTGCCATGGTGCTTCTGCTGGGATTTATCAGCGCTACCGCAATGCCGCCTTCCGGGCTGTTCGTGAGTGAATTCCTGATTTTTAAATCCATGTTCGATGCTAACCAGATAGTACTGCTGATTGCTGTTCTGTTGTTGCTGACTATGATCATATGGGCCTTTGGAAAAAATATCTTCAAAGTGCTTTTTGTCCCTGCCGTTGGCTTCGACGATTCAGCTGTTGAGAAAATAAGTCCCTGGGAATCCCTTTCGCAGTTTATACTGCTGGCAACGGCAGTGTACCTGGGATTGAACCCGCCGGCGATATTTGTTCAGCTTTTAAAGGAAAGCGTGAGCTTGCTGCCAATGTAAGTATAACAGTTCAAGCTGAATGTGGAATGCCGGATTTCGGAAATGCACATGTTACTCAATCCCCTCAATCCCCTCAATCCCTTCAATCTCCTCAATCCCCTCAATCCCTTCAATCCCTTCAATCCCCTCAATCTCATCAATCTCATCAATCCCCTCAATCCCCTCAATCCCCTGAACTATGCACTACCTAACCCTAAAAAACAATCAGCCCGTACCTGTTTCGGATATTCCTGAAATCTCGTACAATGCATTCCTGGTTTTAAATACGGGAATGGTGGCTGAAACTCCTGACAGGCATTGTGTGAACTATTTCGGGTATAGGAACGGCGATAAGCTGAAATTGTTCTGCTGCATTGCCGATGACTCGGATCACGTTATCTTTGTTTCATCCTGTATAGTTGATACCGATACGGTACATGCCTCTTTTACGGCAAAAATGCTGTGTTTCGAAAAGTTTGAACGCGAAATTCATGAAAACTTTGGCCTGCAGTATTCTGATCATCCCTGGCTGAAACCCCTGCGTTACGCTCACGACCGCTACGACTTGAATGCCACAGTGGCTGGTTATCCGTTCTATTCCATCGATAGTGAAGAGCTTCACGAAGTAGGAGTGGGGCCTATACATGCCGGTATTATAGAGCCGGGGCATTTCCGCTTTATCTGCAATGGGGAACAGATCTTACACCTCGAAATTCAGCTGGGATACCAGCACCGGGGTATAGAGAAATTATTCCTTGTCAAAAAGCACATCAACCAGCTGTCAACCCTGGCCGAGAATATTGCCGGCGATACTGCAACAGGTCATTCCACCGCTTTTGCGCACCTGTGGGAAAGTCTTTGCAGTTTCGAAGCCGCACGCGACCTGCACTTTGCCCGCACCCTTGCACTGGAACTGGAACGCATAGCTATACATACCGGTGACCTGAGCGCAGTTTGTACCGACATTGCCTATCAGCTTGGGAGTTCCGTGTTCGGAAGGCTCCGCACTCCCATCGTGAATTTTATGCAGGAATGGTGCGGCAACCGGCTTTCAAAAGGACTCATCCGACCCGGACTCAATAAATTCCCTTTTACACCGGCTCTGGCTGATAGACTCATTGAGGTACTCAATACCTTTGAGCCTGATTTTACCGAGATGAACAACGAACTGTTCAATATGCCCAGTGCCCTTTCGCGCTTCGAACGTACCGGGGTGGTCTCAACCGAAGATGCGTCCACCATAGGGGCGGTTGGTATGGCGGCACGTTCATCCGGCCTTAAACGCGATACCAGGGCCTCCCATCCTCACAGCCTGTATGCCGAACTCAATCATGAGCCTGTAGTGAAACGGCATGGAGATGTTTATTCGCGCGTTCAGATGCGGAAGAAAGAGGTGCTGCAATCCATTAAATACCTGCACACACTATTGACGGATGTTCCTGTACCCTCCGGACCTCATACCCTTAATAACCCTGGGGCGGATTTATTCGCCTTGTCCCTGGTCGAAGGATGGAGAGGCGAAATTTGTCATGTGGCCCTGACCGGTTCAGAGGGGGAATTGCTGCTGTATAAAATTAAAGATCCCTCCTTCCATAACTGGCTGGCCCTGGCCATGTCAGTACGCAATAACGAAATATCCGATTTCCCTATCTGTAACAAAAGCTTTAACCTTTCCTACAGCGGGCACGATCTTTAAGGGTTCCTTCATCCGGACTTCGGTAAATTCAGGTTCAGTTCCGCATAACCACTTATCCATGTCATTTTCAGTTAACCATTCAACCATTCACTATTTTTCACTTTGCCATGTACAATAACTTAAAAATCCTCTACCACCAGGGCAAACAGTTCATACCGGATGTTACTTCTGTAAAAGTGCCCGGCATTTTCAGGGGCAGGCCGGTGATCAGTTCAGCAAAAGTGGACGAAAACGAGTTGTTGGATATATGCCCGGTGAATGCCATTTCGGTGCATCCGCTGTGTATCGACCTGGGCAAATGTACCTTCTGTGGCGAATGCGCCATGTGCTTTCCCGAAAAAATTCAGTTTACCACCGATTATAAAATGGCCACCAATACCCGGGACGATCTTATAATTAAAGAAGGTGACGATAAGCCCCTGTCAGTGAATCCCGAAAAGGTTCGAAAAGAGATACACAGCCTCTTTGGCAGCTCGCTGAAACTAAGGCAGGTGTGCAGCGGGGGCGACAACAGTTGCGAATGGGAACTGGGAGCAGCCAACAACGTGCAATTCGACATGGGACGCTTTGGCATTGAGTTCGTAGCCTCACCCCGGCATGCCGATGGAATAGTCATCACCGGACCGCTTACCGAAAATATGGCCGAACCCCTTCAGATTTGTTACCATGCTGTCCCCGAACCCAAAATCATAGTGCTGGTTGGAACCGATGCCATCAGCGGAGGCATCTTCGCCGGGAGCGATGCTATCAACCGCAGTTTCCTGGATAAATATCCTGTTGATTTATTCATTCCGGGTAACCCGGCGCACCCGCTTACCATTATTAACGGATTGCTCGACCTCACCCGGAAAATGAAATAAGTATGCCTTTTCTTCCGCTTTTGGCTTATATGAAAATGGATACAGCTTTTACCGGCTTATCGATTAAGTTGCACTAACAGTTCTTTCAGCATCCTGAATTTCAGATTATACAATTGAAAAATGAACCGAAAAGGGATCAGATCAATTTTCTGGGGAGTAAGCCGATTTAGGCAAACAGTTTTGAGAGCCTAAAAAGAAAGAATTTGACATCTGTCACCCCTCTCAGGTTAGCCCTGAAGCCTTTTATTTTAGAGTTGAAAGATTCTGCATTGG
>CAIPFN010000311.1 GCA_903864265.1 uncultured Bacteroidales bacterium
AGTGAAAAGTGAAAAGTAAAAAGTAAAAGTGCCCTCAGCAGTAAAATTTTGAAGGTGGAGTCACCCCTCTCCTTGAGAGCCTGTCCCGCTTTTTCGCGGGAAGAGGGGACGGGGGTGAGGTGATTGGAAAGAGTGAATAGTGAATAGCAAATAGAGAAAAGTAAAAGTGTTGCTTCGCTTCGCTCGCAATGACAGTGAATAATGAAAAATTTTATCAAGCCCGCGAAAACCTTTGCGCCTTTGCGTTAAAAAAACAAAAAACAGTGTAGAAAAAATACTAAAACAAATCACTATGAAAAAAACAATCCTGATTTTATGTATGGTTGTACTGGCCCTTGCCTCGCAGGCACAGGGCATCTACAATTCCGGTGCCCGTATAGTGAGCCAGAGCGGCAGCTGCTGGGTGCTTGCCAATGGAAACTTCACCCTTAACAGCCGGAATGCTGTTATTCCGGCCACTTTTGCCAACCTTAAAATTGAAGCCGGCGCCTCGCTGATCATCGAACCTCAAAGCTTCCTTACCGTAAGCGGAACGCTAACCAATTCGGCGGGTAACGGCGGGCTGGTAATCAGTTCGGGCAGTGAGGGTACCGGTTCGCTGATTCATTCCACCCCCGCTGTGCCGGCTACCATAAACCGGTATATTACCGGTAGCACCGGCCTGACCGCCATGACCTTTCACCTGCTGTCCGTTCCTCTCACCCCGGCATCGGTTTCCCTTTCTGCCTTATTCATCGGTTCCTACCTGTACGATTTTAATGTGGCGAACAACGCCTGGCATGGCCTCAACAATGCTCTCGATACTCCCCTCGACGAAACCCGTGGCTATATGATTTATAGCCCCGTAGACGCGCATACCTATCAGTTTGCCGGAGCCATAAATGCGGGTTCCTTCAGTCCCCTGGTAACTTACACAACAGGCTGTGGCAACAACCTGGTGCCCAACCCCTACCCCAGTGCCATCGACTGGAATGCCGACGGATGGACCAAAACCGGCATCGCCAATTCGGTATATGTATGGCCTTCGGGAGGCAGCAATTATGCAACTTACGTGAATGGAACCGAGAACAACGGCGGTTCGAACATCATCCCCGCCGGGCAGGCTTTTATTGTTAAAGCCACCTCCGCACCCACCTTTATCATGACCGATGCGGTAAGAGTTCACTCCGCTAACGCATTCCTTAAATCGGATGATGCCACCTCCGATCTGTTAAGGATAACAGCCACTTCAGGCGGCATGACCGACGAAGCCGTGATCCGTTTCACCGATGCGGCCACCACCCATGCCGATCCCGATTATGATTCGTGGAAACTCTATGGTTCCGACGGCGCACCCCAGCTTTATACCCTGGCTGCCGATAACCAAATGCTGGCTATCAACAGCCTGCCTTACCTGCACGATGCATACACCGTTCCCCTGAATTTCGAGCAGAAGTCAACGGCAGAGGTAAGCCTTAACTTTAGCAATATCGAAAGTTTCAATCCCGATATCAGCATCCACCTGCAGGATTTACTCAGCAGCCAGACCATCAACCTCAGGGAACAAAACGTATATACTTTCAGTCAAACCGAAGGCAACGATGCTAAACGCTTCAAAATCCTATTCGGAGGCACCATTGGCATAGGCGAAACCCAGGCTCCATCCGCCCGCATGTGGATCAGTGAGCAAATGCTGTATATCAGCCCGGGGACTTTTACCGGCGAAAAGGCCCGTATTGAAATCTGCGCTCTCACAGGCCAGGTTCTTTTATCCGAAACGCTCAGCCTTTCATCGCTTACCACCCTGAACTTGTCAGCCATTCCTGCCAGCGTAATTATTGCCCGAATGATCGTCGGCAAGGAGGTGATTACGGCAAAGGGGATACTGATGAAATAGTGAATAGTGAATAGTGAATAGTGAATAGTGAATAGTGAATAGTGAATAGTGAATAGTGAATAGTGAATAACGAATAGTGAAAAATGAAAAGTGAATAAAGAATAGTGAAAAACGAATAGTGAAAACGAATAGGGAAAATGCAATGACCTTGATAGTCTTCAAACTCCCGATTGCTATCGGGATCACTTTTCACTTTTCACTTTCCACTCTCACAACGCCAATTTAACCCTTAATCCTTAACCTTTCTTATCATTTTTCACAAGTACCCCTCTGCCCTTCGGGCATCTCCCCTCTTCGAAGTGAGAACCCTATTCGATAACTGGAATTAACACTTCCAGCCTTTCCCCACTCCGCTTAGTTCCAGTTAACGCGATAATGACCGTGTTCCTCTTCCACTCCCAATAGCTATCGGGATCATTTTTCACTCTCCCCACTTTAACCTTTAACCTTTAACCTTTAACATAACCCATCATGAAAAAAACCATACTTCTCCTCACCGTACTTATTACTCTAAGTATAACCCTTATGGCCCAGGCTCCACCTCCACCGCCAAGCACAGGCAACAGCGGGGGCACAAATGGTTTTGTAGGCGGTCCCACCGGCAGTGGCGCGCCGGTTGGCAGCGGAACCCTGTTTTTGTTAAGCCTGGCCAGCCTGTATGGATGTAAAAAAGCATATTCTATGCGAACCAGGCTGGTCCAAGAATAGAATTAAATCAAATTGCCGAAACCAAAATCAGCACAGCCGAAATAACAACCTATCAAAAACAAGCAGTCCATGAAAAACAATTCCAAATACGCTGCGATTAGATTTGCGGTATCCATTCTTTTTGCATGGACCCAACTGCAGGCGCAAACCATTTATACGTTTACCAATGCTGCTGCAACGGGCCAAAACGGACCTTCGCAGGCACAAGTTAATACGGCATACAGCGGTACAAGCCTGGCTAGTTCTGTGACAATAAACACACAGGGCATTCAGGAATGGGCTGTGCCGGCAACAGGAATTTATCACATTGAATCCAGAGGTGCTCAAGGCGGTGGTGCTAATAACTATGGCAAAGGGGCTCGTATCATAGGCGATTTTTCGCTAACAGCCGGTCAGGTTATAAAGATTATTGTTGGCCAGCAAGGTCCATATACAGTAAGTGGTGGAGGCGGTGGCGGCTCATTCGTGATTCAATCACCCTACAATACAACTGCATCTATACTTGTAATTGCAGGTGGTGGTGGTGGACAATATAGTACAACATCTCCTCTCTACAATGCAGATGCAAATACATCAAATGCCGGGCAATGGAGCAGTCCTTCTATTCCGGGAGGTACATCCGGTAACGGAGGTACTGGAAATACTTCAGGAGCAGCCGGAGGTGGAGGATTTTCAGGAAATGGAGGAGATGGAAACTGGGGTACTGGTGGAAATTCATTCACAAATGGTGGTGTGGGTGGAAATACTGCTTCTACAGTAGTAGGTGGTTTTGGCGGTGGTGGCGGAACTCATGGCAACACAGGTGGAGGTGCCGGCGGCGGAGGTTATTCAGGAGGCGCCGGTGGCGACCAGAGTGCTTATTACTGCGCCGGTGCTGGTGGCGGTTCATATAATGCAGGCGCTAACCAATCAAATACAGCAGGTTATCAATCTGGAAATGGATCAGTTGTGGTTACTTTAGTGGGCCTTGCACCTACAGTAACTACACAAGCAGCATCTAACGTAGATTATAATTCCGCAACTCTTACAGGTAATATAACTTCTCTTGGATCAACTAATCCAACACAGTATGGACATTGCTGGAGTATAAATCAATATCCAACAACCACGGATACAAAAACCTCGTTAGGAGGTGCGTCTGCAACAGGAAGCTACTCTTCAAATATTTCAGGATTAATTGAAGGTATAATATATTATGTTAGATCGTATGTTACAAATTCGTATGGCACAAATTACGGAACCCAAATAAGTTTCCTTTGCAAATCATCGGCGGCATACGTTTTTACAAATGCTGGTGCTATAGGTCAATATGGACCAACGCAGTTACAAATTAATTCAGCATATTCCGGAACCTCTTTAGCCAATTCAGTCACAATAATTACACAAGGCATTCAGCAATGGACAGTGCCTGCAACAGGTAATTACAGAATCACTTGTTTGGGCGCACAGGGTGGAGGATTAAATAATTATGGAAAGGGAGCTAAAATGACGGGTGAGTTTTCACTTACCGCTGGTCAGGTAATAAAGTTAATAGTTGGACAACAAGGTCCATATACCGTAAGTGGTGGCGGCGGTGGCGGCTCATTCGTGATTCAATCGCCCTACAATACAACCGCATCTATACTTGTAATTGCAGGTGGTGGTGGTGGACAATATAGTACAACATCTCCTCTCTATAATGCAGACGCAACTACATCAAATGCCGGGCAATGGAGCAGTCCTTCGATTTCGGGAGGAACATCTGGTAACGGAGGTACCGGAAACGCTTCAGGAGCAGCCGGGGGTGGTGGCTTTTCAGGAAATGGAGGAAATGGAAACTGGGGTACAGGTGGAATTTCATTTATCAATGGTGGTGCGGGTGGAAATACGGCTTCCACGGTTGTAGGTGGATTTGGAGGAGGCGGCGGAACTCATGGCAACACAGGTGGAGGTGCCGGTGGCGGAGGTTATTCGGGAGGAGCCGGTGGCGACCAGAGTGTTTCTTACTGTACCGGAGCTGGCGGAGGTTCATATAATGCAGGTACAAATCAGTCAAACATGGCCGGTGTGAAAACTACTGACGGGCTGGTAATAATTACATCTCTTGTTATAACTCCGGCAATTTCTACTTCTGGCACCCTTTCATCTTTTACATCCTGTGCAGGCACAGCTTCTGCCGAACAGAATTTTACCGCTTCCGGCACATGGCTGACGGCAAACATTGCGGTTACAGCGCCAACAGGTTTTGAGCTATCAACAACCTCAGGCGGCAGTTTCAGCAACTCACTCACCCTCACCCAATCCGGAGGAACGGTAT
>CAIPFN010000312.1 GCA_903864265.1 uncultured Bacteroidales bacterium
CCAAGAATTTGCGGGATGATAGTATCGGCATGACCCATCACAATGATAGCTCCGATGATAACTACGCCGTGAATTGCATTACTGCCCGACATCAGGGGAGTATGCAAAACTGCCGGAACGTGTGAAATAACTTCGATTCCAAGGAAAATGGAAAGGACAATAGCAAATATCATCTCTTTATAGTCCAGGAAAAATTTTAAAACGTCTTCCATAGGTTGATTTTTTGTTGATTGTTTTTTATTTGAACGATATAGTTTGTTCCGGGTGCCGGGTTCCGGGTTCCGGGTTGATGGGGATGATTTAGCTGTTTATGCGAAATGAGTGAGTTTGAATGTTGAAAGTGAATTTTGTATTTTTTTTACTCTAACTAGTTTCAAGTGTATTGATCAGACTCACAATTTCTGCCTTAATTTTCATGCTCAGAATACGGATTTCGATCGCTTTTTCGTTAGTCAAATAGCCGAAATCTTCTGTAAGATACGTCATGCTGCGGACTTCACCATTCGAGGCTTTCGCAATCTGAAGAAATCGTTTGAATTCTGCTTTTGAAAATCTTTCGAATCCTTCAGCCGTATTGTTCATGACTGACACCGCCGCACTATTAATTTGATTTTTGAAATCGTAGTCTTTCAGATTTAAAAACGTAAAATGAACCAGACAGGCTTGTATTCTCTCATCTTGCCATACTTTTATTTCTTAAAAGGTTTTAGCCATCATCTTTACAAATTAATAACTAAGCTATCGGATTTATTTGTCGTTTAATGAAACCATTTTCCCTCTATAAACCAGGGTTTCTAACCTGGCGGCGCTTATTGTGATTTCGGCAAAAGGCACCCGGCACCTGGAACCCCTTGTCTACCCTATCAAAGCCTTAACCCTCTCGTTCACAATCTCCTTCCCATGCGTAACGGCAGTTCCCTTTACGATATCGTCGGCCCAGTTCAGGTTCATCGCACCTTCTTTGGTGATAATAAGTTTCAGGAAATTGATCATATTTTTACCATACATACGGCTGGCATCGGTAGGCATTTCGGACGGGAACTGGGAGTTTCCTATGATTTTCACGCCGTTATGCACAACTGTTTCGTCATTTATACATAGTTCGCAGTTTCCCCCTGTGGATGCCGCCAGGTCGATAATGACCGAACCGGGTTTCATGGCTTCAACGGTTTCCTTTTTGAGCAGGAGCGGAGCCTTGCGACCCGGTATCTGTGCCGTGCAGATGATGACATCGGACTTTACAGCCTGGTCGTGTATGGCCTGAGCCTGACGGGCCTTGAATTCCTCGGTTTGTTCAATCGCGTATCCTCCGGCGGCTTTATCGTCGACAGCACCTTCCACTTCAACGAATTTTCCGCCCAGTCCCACCACTTCTTCTTTTACGGCAGCCCGCACATCGAATACATACACCACGGCTCCTAATTTACGCGAAGTGGCAATGGCCTGCAGTCCGGCTACACCGGCACCCAGTATAAGCATATTGGCTGGCTTGATAGTTCCGGCGGCAGTCATGAACATGGGGAAAAACTTGGGTAAGGTGTTGGCTGCCGTTAGTACAGCTTTGTACCCTGCTACCGTAGCCATCGACGAAAGTATGTCCATCGCCTGGGCACGGGAAGTACGGGGTACGACATCCATGCTGAAACCGGTGATGTTTTTGGCAGCAAGTTCTTTTACCAGGCTGGTATTGAAGTAAGGATTCAGCACGGCCATAATAACCTGCCCTTCTTTCATCAGGGCAATTTCGGCGGCTGTGGGAGGTTGAATTTTAATCAGCAGTTCAGCAGCTGAAATTACATTTGCTTTGGTTTCGATGCGGGCACCGGCCTGCAGATAGTCGTTGTCGGAAGCAAAAGCATGGAGCCCGGCTCCGGCTTCCACCAGCATGGTCACATTCATCTTTACCAGTGCGGCAACACTTTCGGGAAGCAATGAAACCCGGTTTTCGCCATCAGTTTCTTTTAGTATTCCTATTGTCATAACAGTAGGTTTTTTAGGGATTTGTTCGAAGCAAATGTAAAGGAATTTTAGGCATTATTGGAAAGCAATTTATTCACATTTTTGTAACTTTCAGTATAACACGGAGTTCGTTGCGTGATTTATTCAGAATACCTGCAAAGACGGCCTTGCTTTAAACCGGGAAACCGCTTATATATGCACAAAACTATATTTAATCGGCAAACAGAATCCGTAAAAGGCCGGCTGACAAACGTAAAATTCATGTATTGCCTGCCGGTCCGGGGGCTGAATTCAGGCGAAATGTTTAATTAGGATTGCTCATATTTTTCCGTTGACTTCCTACGCCTGGTAAGCATTGGGAGCGGCATCCTACATGGAATATCACTGAAAGGATTATTTTACTGGCGTGCGTTCGCTGGAGGGAATATGAGGGAATATAAGGAAAGCAATCTGCCTTTTCCCGGACTGCATGTATGCATTTTGCCAGGCTATGGCTTTTCACCTGAAGTTGAAATCAATTACTCTGGCAAAAATGCCAGTTCATATCGTACAACCCGTTCGCGTTGAAAAAAAAGATTTTGAACAATCCACTGATATGTATGTTTCAACATATAACGTTTCAACATTTTGTTGAATTCCACCTTTTAATCTTAATCAAATAAACAAGTATGGCAACAACCGAAATTTCGAAAACAGCCAAAATAGCCTCATGGATAATTGCAGGCTTACTTACCGGGCTATTTGCCTTCAGCGCAACCGGCAAACTGTTCCTTCACCCTGAGCAGATGGCACAAATGCATCTCGCCGACTGGAGAGTAATTATAGGCATAGGTGAAATTACTTCAGCCCTATTGTTCCTTTTTCCCAGGACCAACATTTATGGAACGCTCCTGTTAAGTTCCTATATGGGAGGTGCAATTATTCTTCATATGACAACTGGCATCAGCATTGGATTGCCTTCAGTAGTCCTGATTTTGGTGTGGGTAGTCGGATTTTTACGCAACCCTGAACTTTTAAAGAAGTAAGGGATGAGGATTGAAGATGAAGTCCCGGGCCGGTACAGGAATGAGTACCATAAAGGTGCTATCAACCTGGTTTTTACGGTGAAGCATTTCAGCTACGGGTTTCTGCAGATAATGAAAATGCACGGCCTAACCGAGCCACAGTATAATATTCTCAGGGTATTGCGTGGTTTCCGTGCCGAAGGTCCTTCGTCAATCGGTTTTTTAAAGGCGCGTATGCTCGATAAAAGTTCGGATGTAAGCCGGCTTGTTGACAAGTTACTTGAAAAAGGGTTTGTCGACCGCAAAGAAAAGGCTGGCGACCGGCGACAAAAAGAAGTGGAGATTACGCAAAAAGGGTTGACCCTGCTCGAAGGCATGGATGATTGTGAACAAAAAACTGATACTCTACTGAAAAACCTGGATCCCGCCGAAGTGCAGGAGTTGAACAGGTTACTGGATAAAATCAGGGGATAAACCCGACGAATTAAATTACAGTTCCGTATTCGTTTCAGTAGTAAGTTTTCCGAAATGGCTACAAATCCAGCTATTTCAGGGATTATAAAACAGGGCGGCCATCGGCTGCCCTGTTTTGTTTGTAGCATATCCGAAACTGCCGGAAACTGCACTTATCCCATAGCGATTTTGCCCGTTTGTTGATTTGTGTATTGCCCGGGCTTTAGCCTAATCACAACATCATTACAGGAATATTATTAAGAGTTATGGTTTTCAGTTTTTAAACTCGTTCTGTTTTAGCCTACTCTTTCCCTGTCTCAACCATCTCATTATCAACGACAATCCAGGTTTAAATTCATCAGCATTTCCCTTCATCAGCACTTCGGTTCGTCAGGCAAACCTGCATGCAGTCGCAGAGCCGGATTTCTTTTAAACAATATCAGCTTTTACTTGTGTTTGGGATGGCAAAGTATTAACTTTGGTATATTCATACTGCTAAGTTTAAAAACAGTCAGGCTATGAAAAATATTGATATTATATTACCCTCACTGGCCCTTTTATCGTTTTGCATGGTTCTGGGTCAGAATCCGGTCAAACCCAGGGTTCAGATTCAACAAACCATTATTGTTCGCAGCGATACCGTTTTAAAATTCAACACCGGGAAAAAGCGCCCGGTTGCCATTCCTGAAGCCACTACTGAATACAGCATTACAAGCTATAAAAATGTCGACTACCTGAAATCAGATCCCATGCAACTGGAGTCGGCCGGCCTGCATCCTGACATTTATATTTCCAATGCCAGGCAGGGCGTAATTATCATTTCTTCGGCCGGGTCGAACGATTTTCTGAAAAATTTCCGCAATACACTGGATCAGAACCCTGGCTATTATGAAACATTTTCCCGTCAGGACACCATTCTTTTTTTGCCTCAAAGTTCAGCCGGACCCTTCTTTGATTTTACAAAAGCGTCGTCCATTCGCCATAACTATAAAAATGCCTTCAACTATGCAGCTGACCCGCGATCCGGGGTAAGCTGGAGTAAGGGAAGCTATCAGGATTTAAGGGGCGACAGCGGGTATGGCAGACTATTATACGATTTAATAATAGTGTTACCCAAACATTAGCTGCCGGGCATCACTTTAGGCCTTCGTTAGCAGCCTGACATATGGAAACCGGAGCGGGGGGCAGGTAAGGCAGGAGCAAAAGATAGGAATGAACCCTGTTAAATTCAAAGGGCTTTTTGGCGTTTGTACCCCATGTGTGTCGGCAAAAGTAAGGACTGTTGACGTTTTTTTGATTTATTGCCTGAATACTACCTGATCTGACGTATTTAAACTTATGGTATTATGGCTCACCATACCCTTAAAACGGCCTATTCCGGCCTGGTTGACCGGCTCAACCGCTTCCCCCAGGGAGCTCCTTCTTCGGAATTGCTAAATAAGATACTTAAAGTGCTGTTCAGCGAGCAGGAAGCCCATCTGGTTTCCCTTTTGCCGATTAAGCCGTTTACAGTTGGGCAAGCAAGCCGGATCTGGAAAACGGACCTGAACACAACCCGGAAAATCCTCGACAACCTGGCAGACCGCGCGGTGCTGGTGGATATGGAACAGAACGGGGAGCCGCAGTATTTGCTGCCTCCTCCCATGGCTGGTTTTTTTGAATTTTCCATGATGCGCATACGCAACGATATCGATCAGAAAGCCCTTGGGGAACTTTTTTACCAGTACCTGAACGTGGAAGAAGATTTTGTACGCGAACTTTTTACCAGGGGCGAAACCCAACTTGGGAGGGTGTTTGTGCATGAGCCTGTTTTATCGGCCGAAAATGCACTTCATGTTCTGGACTACGAACGCGCCTCCGAAATAATTAAAACCGCCACCCATATTGGTGTGGGCATGTGTTATTGCCGTCATAAAATGGAACACCTGGGCAAAGCCTGTCGTGCACCCATGGATATTTGCATGACCTTTAATACCACGGCAGCCTCACTTACCCGGCATGGGCACGCCCGTCGTATTGATGTGCACGAATGCATGGACCTGCTGCAACAGGCTTACGATCACAACCTGGTGCAATTTGGCGAAAATGTGCGTGAAGGAGTGAATTTTATTTGCAATTGCTGCGGATGCTGCTGCGAAGCCATGATTGCAGCCCGGCGCTTCACGATTCTAAACCCGGTGCATACAACTAACTTTGTGCCTGTAATTGAATATGCCTCGTGCAATGGTTGCAGCAAATGTGTTAACGTTTGCCCTGTGGAGGCTATGGCCCTGGTTACCGCCAACGATCCGTTTCAGCCGAATCGTAAGAAAGCGGTGCTTAATGAAGAACGCTGCCTGGGCTGCGGCGTTTGCGCCCGCACCTGCCCATCAAAGAGTATACAGTTGAATGCCCGTAAGCAAAGAGTGCTGACGCCTTTGAACGGGGTGCATAAAGCCGTGGTGATGGCCATTGAACGGGGTAAACTGCAGCACCTGATATTCGATAACCGCGTTTTGTTCAGCCACAGGGCGTTGGCGGCCGTGCTGGGAGTATTGCTGAAACTTCCTCCCATTAAACAGGCAATGGCCAGCCGGCAAATTAAATCAAGGTATTTCGAACAGTTGATACAGAGGCGAAAATTATAACGATACGCCTAAACTCCGTGGTGAAACTCGATTGGAAAACACTTATACCGGATAGGCAAACTGCTGATTCCAAATCAAGACAGTTTTGACCTTCCCATTCAACCATCCGCATCTTAATCCGTATACTGAAATGAAAAATGTCACCAGTAAGTATACTCAAAACTCTCGGTTTCACTTTTGCTTACCCCGCTTCGCGATTTAGCGATTGAGCTTAGCAGACCCCTGAAATTATATGCATACATGATGGTTGTGAGCGATTTTGAGCAGGTGAGTGTCTCGTCTTCCACCAGCTCACCCTGGGCATTGTATGTGTATTTTTCGGTAGAGCAATTATCGGTTTCCATCAGCACTTTTTGAGATTCATCGTACGCGAAACTATAAGTGAATTTCACTGCGCCTTTGTCATAGGTTTCGTACTTGCTCAGTAAGCCTTTGCCATCGTAAAACAGTTTCTCTATGATATTTTCAGGTTCACCGTTTTTTGAATAGTAGCTTTCTATAAGCTTATCTTTATCATACACCCGCCTGTAGCCTTCTGTTTTTTCCTTGCTCTTTACTTCAATCACCCGTTCCCGGCTGTCGTTGGCGATGTATTGAGCCGTACCGTCAGCATAGATAACCGAAACCAACAGTCCATCCACATAATGGTAGGTTCTGTTCAGCGCAGGCATTTTCGAGGAGTCAGACCAGTGACTATAGGTGTTCTCATACGCCAGCAGGATTTTTCCTGCATTGTCGAATTTTTCAACCGTAACTTTAACAACATCGTTACCATACGGACTCCGGTCGGGTTTAATAGTGCGGATAACGGTTGTATCTCCCGAATAGGAATAATACATGCTGTTCTTATAATAGCCGTTCTTCTTCTCACTCATTATCCTGCCGTCGCGACCAAAAGTTGTAATTGAATTAACTACTGGTTTTCCTTTTTCGAAGCTAATATTTTTACGGGTCTTAACTTTACGTATACTGCATTGTTGGTTGAGTCCATCGGTAATCCTGCCGGATGGCTTGGGAAGCATGAACCATGAAGTGCTTTGAGCAAACAAGGTCAGGTTGAATAAGTGTACAAGTATGAAAATCAGTAGACTAAGTTTCTTCTTCATTGGTATTTCAGAAGTTGCAATATAAAGTGGGTGTGCAGTGAGTAAGTAGAGATAAAAGAAGTGGTTAGAGGACCGAGGTCGGACCTGGCAGAGGGTAAGGCTTAGGATTGGTTGGAATTAAGGTTGAACTGCGGTTATGGGTATACGTTTGGCTGAATTACAGGACTGCGGTGGTTTTTTACTGTGTTGGATATTTTGCATATGCCTGGCGCAGGTCACTTATGAATACTGAAGGTACTGGCAAGCCATATGATTTTTGATGCAAGTCAACATCCCGGAAGTGATTACATATCAGGATGCTCCAAAAGGCTAAATCTGATAAAGGTTCAATTCACACTGATATAAATACATCCCGGTAACCCGAAATAATCATGTTTATATCTTAATCGCCCTTATCGCGATAAGTAACTTTTCTTTTCGGGAAATGAATGTTATTTTACTTGCTGCAAATTGAAGATAAAGAATTGGTATAAAAAAATTTATCTTCGCGATAGCCACGATTTTGACAAGCCCGAAAAAAAACAACGGAATGTTGTGGCCCGAATATGTTGATTCATAATAACTTTGCACGGAATAAGTTGTTGCCGCATGATAAGGCTACCCAGGAAAGGTGTTTAAACCCGGATCATGCCGCCAATTTTGGGGAATGGTTCCGGATGTATTGAATAAAATGAATGCTTTACTGATGTAAAATAAGGACATTCAATCCGTTAAAGGAAGATGCCCCTTTTGAATTTGATTCCCGAACCATGAAAGCGTTCAAATTCTGCGGAGCTGTAGCTGCAATCCGGCCTGGTCCAGGGATGAAATAAAAGAAAATTATCAGATTAGCAGGTAAGCGGCAG
>CAIPFN010000313.1 GCA_903864265.1 uncultured Bacteroidales bacterium
AGCAACGAGGAATGGCAGGCCTTCAAAGATGAATCGGAAGTTAAAATCAAGGATAACGACCTGCGTATTGCTGAACTGAAAGCAAAAATGAAAAAATCGGGTAAAACCCTGGATGCCCTTTATGATAAAAAAATTGATGCCCTCCAACAGCAGAACAAAGACATGAAGGCCAGAATTGATGCCTATGAATCGGGTGTTCACAGCGATTGGGATTCTTTTAAACGGGAATTTAATCACGATATGGATGAACTCGCCAATGCATTGAAAGACCTTACGGTTGACAATAAAAAATAATACTCCGCAACTGCAAACCGGGACGGACGAAAGTCGGTCCTTTTTTTTGCGCTGTTCCATAATCCGGTCCGGGATAAGTGGCTTAAACGTACTGACAAAGTGGGACTTATCAGGTGTGAAAGGCAATGTGTGAATGTTGTAACTCTTTGCGGAAATTGTGTAACGCTTCCGAAAGCGAACCGTCGCATCTTTGCAGTGTGGAAATAAATCCACAAATGTTCCGACACTTACGGAAATGATATATTAAAACAATGAATACTACCGAAATAGCCGGAAGCTGGAATGAGCGAAAAGGCAAACTCAAAATGAAATTTGGATTTTTAACCGATAATGACCTGATGTTCGAAGATGGCAGGAAGGACGAAATGCTTGGAAAACTTCAGGCCAAACTGGGAAAGACAAAAGAAGAATTACGAAGTATCATAGCTTCGCTCTGAGTTAGTACCGGAACAAAAAAAAGCCGGCTGCAGGCCAGTGGTTTTCAACTCACTCTTTATTAAAAACGAAAGAAAATGAAGTCAGCCATCATCAGTATACGTTTACGGAACTTCTTACTGGGAGTTTTAGCCAGCATGATGATTTTCTCATTTACGTCTTCGATAACGAAAACGGATTTCTCATTTTCCCCTCTGGTTCCTTCTGCCCGGGGATATGCGAAAGTGGAAAAAAGCGGGATGAAAATCTTTAATATCAATATCCGGATTACGGGCTTGCCCGAAGTAAACAGGCTGCAACCCCCCAGGCGCGCATACGTGGTATGGATGGTTTCGGATCAGTTTATCACGAAGAACCTGGGGCAATTACATGCATCCCGGGCCGACTTTCGGGGCAAACTGAAGACGTCCTTCGAATCGACATCCTCAATCAGACCGGCCAAAATATTTATTACAGCCGAAGATGATCCTTCCCTGGATCGACCAGGTACGCAGGTGGTAATGGCAACAAACAAATTCTGAATACATATCACTCAACGGCACTGATCCGGCTTTAGCAAAATTTGGCTTGCTATTCTTCAGATTCAATTCATTCATTCATAAATATTAAACGCAATCAAAATGGGAAGTTTACTTTATATCATCGCTGTAATCCTGATCATCTTATGGGCAATTGGTTTTTTTGCCTACAGCGCAGGAGCCATTATCCATATTCTTCTTGTAATCGCTGTAATCGCCGTACTCTTGCGGATCATACAGGGTAGCAGGATATAATAAACGGCCTCTGGCCATACCATGTCACCGGAGGTTCCGGGTTTCGTAATCCGTAAAATGGAAAATCTGAAACCCCGGGAATGGGCGGAGTGGAGTTGAAATTAATGATAACAGATTATGGTCATTAGCTAAAAAAAACAAGATGAACAAGCTGAAAATTTGGATAGCCGCATCACTGCTGCTGATAGGTATGTTGAACAATCCCTGCCATGCCCAGGGAAAGCACGGATCACAGGCTTTACAGGCCGGCATAAAAGGAGGCGTGAATTTCTCAGATCTTTATACCCCCGAGGCGGACCGGTCGAAAATGATCACGGGTTTTAATATAGGCGTATTTAGTAAAGCGGCGATCAACGGTATGTTGGCGTTTCAGCCCGAACTGTATTTCACCACCAAGGGTGCCGAAATTACCTATAATAACGATTTTGTAAACGGAACGGCGCGCTACAGGTTGGATTACCTGGAAATGCCACTGCTGCTTGTGGTTAATGTTACCGACAATTTCAATATTCATTTTGGCCCGTATGCCTCATACTTGCTGAGCGGTAAAGTTAAAAACGTATCAAATGTTACATTTTTCAACTTTGAGGACCAAATCGACGTACGGGATTTTAACAGACTGGATGCCGGAATGGCCGCCGGGCTGGGACTGGATTTGGGTACGGTAAGTTTTGGTACCCGGTTCAATTATGGATTTACAAAAGCAGGGAAAGAAAAAACATTTAATGGAACAAGCTACCGTTTCCCCGACGGGAATAACGGAGTACTGAGTTTCTATATGTCGGTTCCCCTTCATGAGAATTAATTCAGGGCTGCGAAGTTATTGCTTCCGCTATGATACAAAAAAGGCTCGCCATGGCGAGCTTTTTCTATTATAAATTCTGTTCGTAATATTCGGCCAGTTTGCGGAAAAGATGCAGCCTGTCGGTTCCGCTCACATTATGTTCATGCTGCGGGTAAACGAAATAATCAACCTGTTTGCCTTTTTTAATGCAGGTTTGTATAAACTGCAGGCTGTTCTGCCATACAACCGTGTTGTCCTGTGCCCCTTGAATCACCAGTACTTTGCCGTCGAGCTGATCGACATAATTGAGGAGGCATGCTTTCTTATACCCTTCGGGATTTTGTTCCGGCGTATCCATATAACGTTCGCCGTACATAATTTCATAGTACTTCCAGTCGATAACAGGGCCGCCGCAGGTAGCCACTTTAAATACTCCGGGGTTGCGTAACTTCAGCGTAAGGGTCATAAACCCACCGTAACTCCAGCCGTCAATACCAATGCGTTTTGCATCCACGTAGGGCAACGACCTGATATAGTCAACGCCCACCATCTGGTCCTTGCTTTCAATATCACCCAGATGTCGGTGTATCACCTGTTCGAAAGTAGCTCCGCGGTTGGAAGTGCCACGGTTGTCGAGGGTCCATATAATATATCCTTTGGTAGCCAGGTAGTTAAAATACAGGTTGGCTCCGCCCAGCCAGGTGTTGGTTACCAGTTGTGAGTGCGGCCCTCCGTAAACATAAACCAATACCGGGTATTTCTTTGCAGCATCAAACCCCAGGGGTAAAATCAACCTTCCGTACAAATCGCTGCCATCATCCGCCTTGAGCGTTACCAGACTGGTTGCGCCGAGTGTATATTCTTTCATTGGGTTTACGTCTTCTGCCACCATCCTGACTGATTCAGCTTTTTCGTTCACAAGGGTAGTACGGGAACCCACTTCCAGGCTGCTCAGCTTATCCAGGATATTTTTACAGTCGTGTGAAACAAAGGTGGTATGCGTTCCTTTCCCTGAAGTGTATTTCAGGGTTTTCCCTGTTTTCACTTCAACGGAATACAGCTGCCTCTCCAATGGGCTTTCCTGTGTGGAAGTATAGAATATTTTAGTTTCTTTCGGATCAAGACCCTGTAAAGCGGTCACTTCCCATGCACCTTTGGTAAGTTGTTTTACAAGATTACCCTCAACATCATATAAATAAAGGTGGTTATACCCGTCGCGGCGGCTTTGCCAGATAAAACGGGAAGGGTCGGTTTTCAGAAACGTCAGGCCTTCCAGGGGTTCAACATATGCGTCATTCGTTTCCTCAAAAAGGGTTTTCACGAAATCCCCGTTCAGGGCATCGTATTTATTCAGCCACATATGGTTCTGATCGCGGTTAAGCACGGCAATGAAAATATACCGCTCATCGGGACTCCAGCTGATATTGGTAAGATATTGCTCGGCGGGTTCGCCGGTTTTAAGAAAGATCACCTCGTTTCCCGAAGGGTCGAAAACACCCACGGTAACATGATGACTTGCCATGCCTGCCATGGGATAACGTATATATTCGACTGTGGCTATCCTTTCGTCAATATTCACCAGGGGGTATTGCGTCACCATGGTTTCGTCCATGCGGTAAAAGGCCAGCAGATTCCCTTTCGGTGACCAGAATGTGCCTCCCTTGATGCCGAATTCATTGCGGTGTACCGTTTTGCCGTTCACAATCCCTTTCACCGTATCGCTGGTTACCGCCAGGGTATTTCCATTCAGCGAAACATAGAGGTTGTTTTCTTTTGTAAAAGCAATACGGCCAGTCAGGGGTTCAAAATCAATATTTTCGCCATCTTTATCGTAGCTGTTAACCACGGTAAGTATCTTTGTCAGCATATTGAACCGGAATACTTTGAGATCATTGCTATACCCGAAATTATTCTCATCGTCCCATTTATAGGCAGGTAAGCCTTTTAGCTTCTTTTGACCGTTTTTCTCAACAATGAGATTCAGCTCGTCGAGCGAAAAGAGAGTATCCGTTATTCCAGTCTTTACCGTGCTTTGAACGATATGATTGCTGGCATTCCAGGTAAAGAGGCCGTTGCTACGCCATTGCATATTTGATAGCGACGAAGGATACAGTTTGCGATTCATCAGATCGTCAATCGCCAGCTGTTTTTGCTGGGCAAACAATGTTGATACAAGGATTAATAGCAGACCCAGCAGGGTGGAGGTTGATTTTTTATTCATATTATTTTTTTTTTGAATTGTCATAGAGACGCGATGCCTCGCGTCTCTATGATTGGAAATTTAACATTGTAGGAGACGCGAGGCATCGCGTCTCCTACAACACCGTTTTGTCTATTATCCAATTGGCCGTATTGTTTTGGATATATTTTTTTATGTGCAAATATTCATCATAATTCCGGATAATATGGTCATGAAAACGAGGCTGCCAGCAAAATGGAATATTATGTTTCCTTGCGTATGTCGTTACAGCTGATTTGAATCCCCTCATTATAGAAGCCAGGTTGTTGGATTGTGGAGCAAATTTGTTTTTATTCTGTCCAACTGTATTCCAATCCGGTTCCCATTCCCATCGCGGATTATTAGCAGTGCGTGGCATGGTTTCCTGGAAATCAGGGCAATAATTATTATTGTCCATCTCAACCTGATCTGATTCCAAAATCCCGGGTCTGGAATTATATGGATTATCCCCAATGAGCAGGATGGCATGAAAATGATCAGGCATAATCTGAAATTCATCCAGGGATAAGTTCATATCTGGCCTGATATCAGGCGTTTTTAACCATTCCATTTCGGTAATCCTGCCTATTTCGGACAATTGTATGGCTGGTGGTATAGCAGGAGAAGGTGGTTTTGTGATCTTGCCCAAATAATGAATTCTATTGGCTGTGCAAACTGTGACAAAATACATCCCTTTGGACGAATAATCCCAACAACGCAAGCGGGTTGTTGAAATGCGGTATTTCCCCCCAAATTTATCCATTTAGATAGCGGTTTTACTAATGGAATGCAATAGTTTTATATATCCGGGAATGATCATCTTATGTTTTTTGAGGCCATATGCACAGCATCTGCCATTTCGGTAATCAGGCCCGCGTTTTTCTCGAAGGCGGTGCCAATAACCACAATATCAGCACCTGCTGTGGCGGCTTCATTTGCTTTTTCGGGAGTGCGGATTCCGCCCCCGGTAATCAATGGGATTTGAATGCTTTGTTTCACCTGTTCAATCATGGCGACAGGAACACTGTGTTGTGCACCGCTTCCCGCTTCGAGGTATATCAGTTTCAAACCCAGCATTTCACCGGCCATAGCCGTGCAAATGGCAATATCCATTTTGTCGGAAGGGATAGGCATGGTGTTGCTCATATATTGAACGGAAGTGGTTTTCCCGCTTTCGACCAGCATATAACCACAGGATATAACCTCAAGAGGGCTGAGTTTGAGATAAGGAGCCGCTATCACATGAAGGCCCACCAGCATTTCGGCATTACGGCCGCTGATAAGCGACAGGAAAAGAATGGCATCGGCTTTCCAGCTCATCTGCATATTGTTGCCGGGAAACAATACCACGGGAATTTCGCTGTTCGATTTGAGGGTCTTTATACATTGGTCCAGCTCATTATTCACCAGCAGGCTTCCGCCTACAAAAAAATAATCAACCCCGGCTTTTGCAGCAGTCACGGCAATGCTCTCAATATCACGGTTCAGTAATTTATCCGGATCAACCAATACGGCAAGCTGTTTCCTGCCGAGTTCCGTTTGACCAAGAATTTGTTGATAGATAGTCATTTGCTGAGTATAAAACGCAAATGTAGAAAAAAAGGCGGTAACGACTTCTTAATATTGACATAAACAAACTTCCGGAAACAAAGCATCTGACTTAGTATTTTGGATGTAAAGGGGATGATGTGCAATTCAACATCTAAAGCACATGATAAAACATAATCCGATCTTTCTTCCGCCTTATAATTTGGAACAAGTTTTAGGCTGAAATCAGAACAATATCCTTGAAAACCGGATTTTAATATCCTTAAAACAGTATGTTAATAATAACCGGATAGTATAAGGCATGTATGTAAAAGCCCGAAATGCAGGTTTTTGGTGCTGATTCATACCTGTTTTTGGTAAATCATGGACTTTTAACTCCGGATTCGAAGCTTTTCACTGCCATTTCAAAGCTTTTGACTCCCGATTCGAAGCTTTTAACTCCGGATTCGAAGCTTCTAACTCCGGATTCGAAGGTTTTAACTCCGGATTCGAAGGTTTTAACTCCGGATCCGGGTTTTTAACTCTGAAATGCATTATTTTGGTAAATTGCAGGATATAATTTCCCGGGATCAGGGAAATTCCGACCAAAGCTGTTTACTGACTGAAATAGATTTGTATTTCTGAACTAGAAAACCGCTTTGGCAATTTTGCATATGTTATCCGATTTACCCATAGTATAGAAATGGAGGACCGGGACCCCGAATTCGATGAGTTCGCGCGACTGCTTGATGGCCCATTCCACTCCGACCTGCCTTACGGATTGGGTGTCGGAACATTTTTCGATTTCCAAAACCAACTCCTCAGGTATATCAATGGAAAAAGTACGAGGCAAAGTCGACAGTTGCGATTTCAGCGAAATGGGCTTTAAGCCGGGTATGATGGGGATGTTGATCCCGGTTTCGCGGCAGGCATTTACAAACTCAAAGTATTTCGAATTATCAAAAAACATCTGCGTGACAATATAGTCGGCACCGGCATCCACCTTTGCTTTCAGATGCTGTAAGTCGGCAGCCAGGTTGGGTGATTCAATATGTTTTTCGGGATACCCTCCCACGCCTATGCAAAAGTTGGTAGGCACAGGGTTCAGCATATCTTCCTCCAGGAATATCCCATGGTTCAGCCGTATCACCTGTTTCACCAGGTCAATCGCATACCTGTGTCCGTCGGGTTCGGGTTTAAATTGTTTTTCGCCCCTCAGGTTATCCCCCCTGATGAGCAGAATATTATCGATTCCCAGGAATTGGAGGTCAATGAGCGCATTTTCAGTTTCTTCCTGGCTGAACCCGCCGCAAATCAGGTGAGGAACCACATCGATGCCGTATTTGAATTTAATGGCCGCTGTGATGCCCACCGTTCCGGGCCTTTTACGCACCGTACGGCGCTCAAGCAGCCCGTCCTCTCTTTCTTTGAAAATAACTTCTTCCCGGTGATAGGTTACATCAATAAAGGATGGATTGAACTCTATCAGCGGATCAATGGTCTGGTATATAGAATTAATATTTTCACCTTTCAGGGGTGGAAGCAATTCAAAGGTAAACAAGGTTTTGCCTTTGCTCTGTTCAATATATTCGGTAACTTTCATAATATAAGTGTTCGTGTAAATTCTGCCTTTGGGCTGTTGCGAAAAGTGCTGAAACCGGAAGCCGGAAATTCCTGGCATGGTGCTGCCGGTTCTGACCGCTTACTCAGCGTTTGGTTTTAGCTGCATTCTATCAATCCGGCTTCTGTTGCATTTAATAATTCAGATTTGATGCCAGTAATTTTTCGACGTCCCTGACGGATAAATTTTTCCGGGAAGCATAGTCTTCTACCTGTTGACGACTTACGCGGCTGATGGCGAAATACTGTGCCTCGGGATGTGCGAAATAATACCCGCTCACGGAGGCCCCGGGGTACATGGCGTAATTCTCGGTGAGCGTGATGCCGGTTTTAGTGGCATCGAGCAGTCCGAAGATAGTCCCTTTTTCGCTGTGTTCGGGACAGGCGGGATATCCCGGTGCCGGGCGTATGCCTTCATAGCCCTCGTGAATTATTTCCTCGATGTTCAGGTTTTCATGTTTGGCATAGCCCCAGTATTCCTTGCGGACTTTTTCGTGGAGCAGTTCGGCAAAAGCTTCGGCAAAGCGGTCGGCGAGTATTTTTACCATGATGGCGTTGTAGTCGTCGTTCTGCTCCTCGTAAAACTTCACCCATTTCTCAATCCCCAGCCCGGCTGTTACCGCAAACAATCCGATGTAGTCGCTGTACCCGATTTCTTTGGGTGCGATAAAATCGGCCAGTGACAGGTTCGGGATGCCTGCTTCCTTTTCTTCTTCGTTGCGAAGGAAATGCAGGAGGGTATGCTGGTTTCCTTCGAGGGTGAGTTCAATACTATCGCCGGAAGTATTGGCCGGGAAAAATCCTATTACCCCGTTTGCCCTGACCATCTGCTTTTCCATCATCAGCTTCAGCATCAGTTGGGCATCGTCGAAAAGTTTACGGGCTTCAACGCCCTTGAGCAGATCGTCGAAAATAGCCGGGTATTTTCCGCTTATTTTCCAGGAATGGAAGAAGAAAGTCCAGTCGAAATAGCGGCTGATTTCATCCAACGGATAATTCTCGAAATATTTGACTCCTAAAAAGGAAGGTTTTACGGGTTTAAAGCCTGCCCAGTCGGTTTTGAAGCGGTTAGCCCGGGCCTGTTCCAGCGACAGATACGTAACCCCTGCCCGGGTACTTTCATGTTTATGACGTAACTGTGCATATTTTTCGACAATTGCATCGGTAAACGGCTTTTTCCCTTCATCCGAAAGCAGGGCGGCCACTACCCCAGTTGCCCTCGATGCATCGCGCACATGAATGACAGGATGAGAGTATTCGGGGGCAATTTTTACTGCCGTATGCATTTCGCTGGTGGTAGCGCCTCCTATTAATAAGGGAATAGTGAAGCCTCTGCGTTCCATTTCCGATGCCACGAATCCCATTTCCTCAAGCGAAGGGGTTATCAGGCCTGATAAACCGATGATGTCGACCTTTTCTTTAATGGCTGCATCCAGGATTTTCTCGGCATGAACCATCACGCCAAGGTCAATCACTTCATAGTTATTACATCCTAAAACAACTCCTACAATATTCTTTCCTATATCGTGTACATCGCCTTTCACGGTTGCCATCAGGATTTTACCTGCCGAACTCCGGGCTCCCTGGACTTTTTCAGACTCTATATAGGGCAGAAGTACGGCAACTGCTTTTTTCATCACCCTGGCACTCTTGACCACCTGGGGCAAGAACATTTTCCCGGCACCGAACAAATCCCCGACTACATTCATCCCGGCCATCAAAGGGCCTTCGATCACTTCGAGTGCCCGGGCAAAATGAGGGCGTGCTTCCTCCACATCAACTGCAACATCAGCATCCAGCCCATGCACCAGGGCATAAGTTAAGCGGTCATTAACCGGGAGACCGCGCCAGGCTTTAGCCGCGGCTTCGGTTTTTTCGGTGGCTTTCATTTTCGACGCGTAGTCAATCAGCCTCTCGGTCGAATCAGGACGGCGGTTGAATAATACGTCTTCGATAAGCTCAAGCAGGTCGGCCGGGATATCGTCGTATACCGGAAGGTTGCCGGCGTTCACAATACCCATGTCCATGCCAGTTTTAATGGCATGGTAAAGGAAAGCCGAGTGCATGGCTTCGCGCAGGTCGTCGTTACCGCGGAACGAAAACGAAAGGTTGCTGATACCGCCGCTGATCCGGGCAAAGGGAAGGTTTTGTTTGATCCAGGTGATGGTATTCAGGAAATCGACAGCGTAATTGTTGTGTTCTTCTATGCCGGTGGCAATGGCCAGGATATTAGGGTCAAAGATAATGTCTTCGGGAGGTACGCCTATTTCGTCAACGAGTATATGATAAGCCCTGGCGCATATTTCGGTGCGTCGTTCGAAAGTGCTGGCCTGGCCTTGTTCGTCGAAAGCCATGACGACCATGGCGGCACCGTAATTTCTTATTTTTCTTGCATGATCCCTGAAAGCCTCTTCGCCCTCTTTCATGCTGATGGAATTGACAATGGCTTTCCCCTGCAGGCATTTTAAACCGGCTTCGATAACCTCCCATTTCGAGGAGTCGATCATCAACGGCACCCTGGCGATTTCGGGTTCCGACATGAGCATATGCAGGAAACGGGTCATTTCGCGGCTGGCATCCAGCAAGGCATCATCCATATTGATGTCGAGTACCTGGGCACCGGCATCCACCTGCTCGCGGGCTACCGCCAGGGCTTCATCGTATTTTTCTTCGCGAATGAGCCGGGCAAAGCGTTTCGAGCCTGAAACGTTGGTCCGCTCCCCTATATTGATAAAATTGCTGTTTTCGAACACCAGGAGTGGCTCCAGTCCGCTCAGGCGCAATTGCTTTTCGATGGCGGGAATATGCCTGGGCTTGGATTGCTCCGCAATTTTACATAATTCCCTGATGTGCTCCGGCGTGGTGCCACAACATCCTCCTATAATATTTACGGATTTATTTTGCAGTATGGGCCTCACGTGAGTTGCCATCTGCAGGGGCGATTCATCATATTCCCCGAACTGGTTGGGTAAGCCGGCATTCGGGTATGCACTCACATAAAAGGGCGCTTTGCGCGAAAGCTCTTCAATAAACGGGTTCAGCTGCTCGGCACCCAGCGAACAGTTAAAGCCTACACTCAATAAATCGATATGCGACACTGAATTCAGGAAGGCTTCCACCGTTTGTCCGGAGAGGGTCCGGCCGCTGGCATCGGTAATGGTTCCCGAAACCATCACAGGCATTTTCATTTTCCTTTCGGCTAGTACTTCGTTGATGGCAAACAAGGCTGCTTTGGCATTCAAGGTGTCAAAAATGGTTTCGACAAGCAGCAGGTCTACTTCCCCGTCGATCAGGCCACGGACCTGTTCTTTATAGGCGCTTACAAGTTGATCGTAGGTAACGGCACGAAAGCCGGGGTCATTCACATCGGGCGACATGCTTGCGGTTTTGCTGGTTGGCCCGACGGCCCCGGCAACAAAGCGCGGCTTTTGCGGGTTCAGGACAGTAAATTTGGCAGCTTCGGATACAGCGATCCTGGCGGCTGCCACATTCATTTCATATACAATAGGTTCGAGCTGGTAGTCAGCCATTGAAACCGAGGTGGCATTAAAAGTATTGGTTTCCAGTATGTCGGCACCCGCCTCGAGGTAGGCCCTGTGGATTTCACCTATCACCTCCGGTTTGGTGAGGCACAACAGGTCGTTGCAGCCTTTCAGGTCGATAGGGTGGGAGGCAAAGCGCTCAGCCCGGTAATCCGTTTCAGTAAGTTTATACCGCTGTATCATGGTACCCATGGCACCATCAAGCACTAAAACCCGAGTTTCTAATACCTTGTAAATATTGTGCTTTTCGTTCATATCACTAATGTGTTTAACCGTACTGCATACCTTAAACAAAGCAGCAGGGCAGAAGTTTTTAACTCAACACATTCAGTTTCTCCGGATTCCGGGAGCAGGAGTGTGTTTCAATTATAAGTACCCTTCCCGATAACTATCGGTATAGGGATCAGGTATTGGCACCTTACACACCAGGGGTGGTGGTTGCCAGAGGTTCACTGAGCCTGTTCTCTCCCCTCTTCTGTATAACTCAAACTTTCCGGTTTTTAGAAAGGAATTTTTGATACTGCAAAGATAAGAAAGTATGGGTATTTTAGAGCATGCCTGCTGAGGGATTTTATAATGCAATGTTCAGCGGTTTAGTTCGCTGTTAATGAGGATGGTATGTTTGTATTCAAAAATAAGTTGAATTTTTTAAGTTCAACTTTAGTCCATGAATTGGATGAAATTATTTGGGGTCAGTATCAAAAGTTGGGGAGAAAGTAATATTAGGGAAGATTTTTCATAGTTAGTTTTGCAGGATAATTTCATAATTTCTTACTTTCTTTTACCTTGATGTAAAAGAAAGTAAC
>CAIPFN010000314.1 GCA_903864265.1 uncultured Bacteroidales bacterium
CCCGGCTTCCATCTTGTATCCGATAAAAGATACCTGTACCAGCACTTTGGCTTGAGGCAGGTTTTCTATTTTGTATGTTCCGTCGGCCTGGCTAATGGCACCTGTCTTAATATCAGGAATATACACGCTTACACCCGGAAGTGGCTCACCATTTTTTTTATCCGTTATTTTCCCCGACAAGGTTTTTTTCCCGACAGAAGGATTATTTCCGGAGAATGAAGTAAACGAAGCACAGAAAATCAGGAGCAGCAGTATCAGAAGTTTTTTTCTCATTACAATTTGGGATAATTAAATGAAATGCAAAGGGTTGATGAAAATGACCAGCCTAAAGCCCAACTCTTTCTGTCATGATATTAACATACGGCAATAAAATGGCCCCAGAAAGGCATACGCAATAAAATACGTACCGGACAAAAGGAAAGGAGTAACCAGGCTGCCTTGCATGCAAAAAGCGGTTCAGCAAGCTTCAACTTGAAAAGTTTCAGCTGGAAAGAAGAAATCGGGATTGAGGCAGTCCGGCAGTATTAAGCTCCCGGCGGTGCGCGTAAATGACAATAATGAAAAGCTATATTTTGAACCTGGTCTTCGGGTTTAACGGCCAACAGAGTGGATTCCGTCCCAGGTACCGGAACCGGTATGATTTTTTTTACCTCATCAACAGCATAAAACTCAAAAACACAAACAGCACAGATGGCATGATAGCCATGAACCTGTGTCCCCGCCAGGGCATGATTTACAGACCCAGATTCTTCATGCCCCGAAACACGGTGTATATTCTGCACCAGGTTGGGTACAAAATAAAGCAGCAATGCCAGCAATGAAATAAGTGTGATCTGTCGTCTTGAGTGAATCATACCGAAAGTGATTCCCTTATCAGGGAATTTAATAATTGGAATTGGGGTTAGAGCTATTAAACATAAATGAAAGCTGTATTGTTCAGCCTCGGAAAAGATGATAGAAAACCAGGCAGCAGAAACCACTGAAAGGATTATTTCATAATCAGTTTACGGGTGTATACTTCATTTTCGGCTACACATTGAATAAAATAAATACCCGGCTCAATGACTTTGGTCCTGGTGTCGATCAGGATAATGTTATTCCCAGGTTCAACCTCCGATTGCCGGGTGTACACCTGTTTGCCAATGTTATTGAAAAGGGATATAACAGCCAGGCTTTTCCGGCTGCTTTTAAACGAAACCCTGAGCATATCCACTACAGGATTGGGATAAACGCTGAGGTTATCGATAATTGCTTCTGTTTCGGAAGTCGAAGAAGCTAATTGTGAGTTTTTCGTCTGCAGGCTTTCAATCCCGCTTTTAAGCGATTGAGCGTTGGCAACAGATACCGTGAATAAAATGACCAGGAGTAAAAGTATCTTTTTCATAGGATTTGTTTTAGTAAAACATTGGGCACATTCAAAAAACGCGCCAGATCAGAATACAAACCTTCCTTATTAATTAATATTAACAAACCTGAAAAGTAATAGTTTTTTCCAGCTTATATTTTCATTAAACATCAAAAGCTCCCGCTTTATCATCCAACTCAGCTCCTGAAACGAATAAAGTCGGTGATCAGGTGAATTTCCACAGGATCAACCCCGTTGGCCACCAGGTAACGCTCATCAAAATCGAGGGTTTCGGCAAACTGAACCAGGCTTATTCCGCCGGACGAAGTAGCAGCCAGGTAATATTCCATTGCTTTGGCTTTGTTGCCGGTACACAGTTCCACATGGCCGGCATTTATTATATCGTTGGCAGTCGGAGTTTCGCCCAGGATCAGATGCAGATAATTGATTGCCAGATCGAGTTTACCCAATACAAAACAACACCAGAAGATGGGGCGCAGCACTTTCTTGTTTTCGGGCGAAATAAATTCGGCCTTGAAATAATGATCAAGGGCCGTTTCGTACTGCTGAAGGTCCAGGTAACAGTTTCCAAGCATAGTCTGTAGATAAGCATCCTCAGGTTGTAAAGCTGCCGCCTCGAGGCACCATTTTAATGCCGATTCGGTATTACCGAGTTTTCTGTAACAGAAAATAATCTTTTTCAGGCTCCACAAGCGGTTTGTATCGTACAATTCAGCTCGTTTGTAATATTCCAGGGCGGATGCATAATTCCCCGTCATCTGGAAACAATAGGCCAGTTTTTCATGCACAGCCTGATCAGGATCCGGTTTTTGCGCCAGCATCAGGAAAAGGCGGGAAGCTTCGCTGTAATGCATCTTACTGAACAGGAATTCGGCCGCATTGCGGATAATGGTTGATTTGTCGGCCAGGTTTTGAACCAGCCAGCTATTGGAAATATCCCAGGGCAAGCTGAAAATATCCCGAAAATCAGCCCTGAATGGATGAAGTTTGAAAAATCTGTACAAATCCTGAATATACTGGGTGAAAATAAAAGTATCCTTCCCGGCCTTGTTCAATAAACCATCTTCATGTGAGAGTTCACGCATATTTTCGGCTTCCATGTTGAACAGTCCGATCACATTGCGTCCCTGTTCTTCAGGAAGATGCTTAATGTTAAAACAGAAGGAATATTTATCGGAATTGCACATATAAAAGGATTCCTCCAACCCGGCCAGGAAATCATCTTTCCCCTTGATATCTTCACCCACCGAATTCCTGGCCATTTCATTTTCCTTATAAAACGGTCGGAACCAGTTGGAAATTTCCCTGAAAAAGTCGAAGTTTTTTAACATGGCAAAAGTGCCCATAAACAGATCGAGGCCTTCCATCTGCATTTCCGACATTTTCTCTATCTTATTCAGCAGGCCCGGACTATCTTCAAAAATCTGCTCCCAGTCCGGGTTTTTATCTTCGATAAGTTCATTGTTGATGATATTTTCTATATCCAGCTTTTCCCGGATCTTCGATTCAAACTTCTGAACATCCGGCAGGATTTCTTCACGGAACTTTCGTGTGATAGTTTCGGTTTCGAGCGCTTTTAGTATTTGAATCAATAAATTATTGAGATCGGTTGTAAACCTCTCGTCGGCTGAATAGTGCATTAGCTGTTTCCGGATGCCGGGATAAAGTTCAATGCGCTTGTCATAGATAAATACCGCGGCAATCAGCCCTGTGAAGGCTCTTTGCCACACCTGAGGCTGCCTGTTGGCGTAAAATTCAGCTAACACACTGAATTTAGCCCTATCAAAGCAGTTAATCAGGCTTAAAGTGATCGCGCTCACGGCCAGGC
>CAIPFN010000315.1 GCA_903864265.1 uncultured Bacteroidales bacterium
CTTTCGCCTTTAACCTTTCGCCTTTAACCTTTAACCTTTAACCTTTAACCTTTAACCTTTAACCTTCCCCCCACTCCCCATTCCCCCGCAACTTCTAACAGACCCCACCTATGAAAAGCAGATATAAAATCCTTATTCACGTATTATTCTGGATATATATTATCAACCAGGCAATGTTCCCGGTGTATCTGAACAAGATAGACACCAAGAGTTTACAGGATCATATGTACCTGAAGGATATTTTTATAACCACCCTGCTTAACATATTTGTTTTCTACAGCATTTACTATGTGATTCCGCATTTCCTTCGTTTTAACCGTAAATGGATTATTTTCCCGCTGGTGATCCTGCTGGCTGCCGCCTTATCGGCTGTGCGGCTGCCCATCGAGATTGCATATTGGAAATACATTGTAAAACTCCCGGCCAGCGAACTGCAGTTTCAATACGATTGGATATGGGCCACCCTTAAATATGTGGTAATTATCAGTATCTATGCTATGCTTATCCGTTTCAGTATTGATTGGTTCGAGTCGCAGAAATACAAGGACGAACTGATCAAGCAAAGGCAGGCAGGCGAAATTGCCTTATTGCGTTCGCAGATAAATCCCCACTTTCTGTTCAATACTTTAAACAATATATACTCCCTGGTGTACAACAAATCGGACGAAGCGCCCGAAGCCGTAATGAAACTCTCGAGCATCATGAGGTACATGCTGTATGATTCGAATACCGATTTTGTACCGGTAATTAAAGAAATTGAATACCTCAACAGTTTTATTGAATTGCAGCAACTTCGGATAACCCAGAAAGATTTTGTCGAAATCAGGGTGTTTGGTTCGATGGAAAACCGTACTATTGCGCCTATGCTGCTGATTCCCTTTGTTGAGAACGCATTTAAACACGGTGAAAAGAGTCATGAACCTGGAATCATCATCCATTTGAACCTGGAACCGGAGAAACTGATCTTCACGGTTGAGAATTACATAAAACGAAACCATTCGGCCCCTATCGAAGAATCAGGCGGATTCGGGCTTCACAACATCAAAAGGAGGCTGGGATTGTTGTATCCCGATAAACATGAGCTTAAAATTAACCTGAGCGACGAAAAGTACAAAGTAGAATTAATAATTCTGAACTAATATGAAGATCAATTGTATAGCCATTGACGATGAGCCCCTGGCGCTTGATATCATCAGGGCTTATTGTTCGAAGATTCCTTTTCTGACACTAGCCGGCACCTTTACCAATGCCATTGATACCCTCGAATACCTTCGTCACCATACCGTCGACCTCATGTTTCTCGACATACAGATGGAGGAACTTACCGGTATACAATTGCTGAATTCACTGAAAAACAAGCCCCTGGTTATTTTCACCACGGCCTATGACCAGTATGCCTTGCAGGGTTTCGACCTCGATGTGCTTGATTATATGCTGAAGCCCATCCCTTTCGAACGCTTTGTAAAAGGGGCTAACAAGGCTCTCGAACAAATGCAGAAACAAAGCATTTCATCGGCGCAGGAAAAGCAGGAACGCCCTGTATCCCAGGCCGCCAATCCCTTTTTCTTCGTGAAAACCGAAACCCGCATCGAGAAAGTGAATGCTTCAGAAGTACTGTATGTGGAAGGCATGGGCGATTACTGGCGTATAGTAACCAAAAACCGCCGCATCATGACCCTGATGAACGCGAAAGGAATAGAAGAAATCCTTCATGAACCTGGATTCTGCAGGGTTCACAAATCCTTTTTCGTTGCTATAGATAAAATTGAATTCGTCGAACGCAAACAAATTAAAATCGGAGAAATCCTGATTCCCATCAGCGACACTTACCAGAAAAACTTCTTCGATCTGATCGAGAAACATAAGATGATGTAGCTTCACTGTTTTCCATGCATATGTACTAACCGCTACGGCATATCTCAGGCAACTGCATTGTTTGCAACAAATTAATGACATTCTCCTTTCCTTTATTTTGGCCTGAAGTGAACAATTCCATGAGGTTCATGTTATAAGAATGTAATTGCACATTTTTTCGATCTATATTTTTGCTACTGACATTCTATATATGATAAGCACTCTTTGAGTGTTTTTTTTTGCCCGTTGCCTTCCTAAAACCATTATGAATTTAAACCCTATGCAAGTATGAACCCGAAATTGAACACGCTCGTATTTACGCTAATGCTTTTATCGTTCACAGTCATTGTATACGCCAAGCCTTTTTATTCAATGGAAAGGAATAATCCTGACAAATGGGTTCATGATTCTGCTGAAATACAGTATCCCGGGAAAAGTCAAAAAAGCCATATTCCCTTCCCGCCAAAAGCTGGTTGGACTTTGCCCGAAACCGGCAATCTCTTTCCCCGGTCCGGGGCCCTTCGTAATGAGGCTTTTGGAAATAAAAAACCTGCTGCATTTATTTTTAGCCTCTCGGCAAACGAGGGAGGATCGTCCGCGCCAGGCATTTCGGGCGATTTGCGCATCATCCCCAATGCAGGTGTGCAGGTCATCTGGAACAACTTCGGTATGGGCCTGGATGCAGGCATGTTTAGCTCCAGTCCTGATTTTAGTTTCAGTAACTATTATAAGCAATTCGACAGCCATGGCTTTGCGGTTTTTAAGAGTACCCGGGATAAATGGAAAAGCAGCTATTTTTCAATAGGCCCTCAGTATACCTTGCATTTAGCTGCCGGTGGAGGAACTTCTGCAGCTCAGTCATTGAATGGTTCTGCGATAAAAGGCGGCGCCACACAAAAAGAGCTTGATATTACATTTTCGTTGAAAGCAGGCATCAGCATCAACAAATCCCCCGATATCCGGATTTACGACAGCACAGCTCCTTATAAGGTGATAGCGTCCTATACCGCTCCCGACACTTACAAGAAGAATGTCATGAATATAAAACCTGGCCTTTCGTTAACTTATTGGTTTAATGATCACTTTGGGGCCAATGTGAATGCCCAGTATTTGATTGTGACCGGGCAAAACGAATTTGAAACCGGTTACCGGGATGTAAGCAAAGTGGATTTTACCCTCAATCAGAAAGAAGTCCAATACCTGGTGTTGCGCTCACCTGTGATTACCACCACCACCAAAGGTCCCGGCCATATGTTCAGCATGGGGGCAGGCATTACTGTAAAGCTTGGACGTAAAGAGCAGACAGGAAAAGCAAGTCAAACAAACCCCACCTCCAAACCCGATTTAAATAAAGGTGAACAGGCTGGCAAACCGGTATCAAAGGAGGGACTTCCAAACGTCAGCAATAAGCCAGCTGAACCCTTTCAGGAAAAAGAAGTAAAACAGGATCAGCAGAAAGAAAAGGAAAGAGAATATATACGGCCTTCCATACTTTCGCCGGCTAACGGCTCGTCAATAAGTTCGGGCGAATTAAAGAAGGGCATTCTATTGAAATGGACATCCGTTGAGCCGCCTCCATCCGCTCCTGTAATCTATCATGTAAAAGTTTATGAAGTTGTTGAAGGACAGAATGCAATTCAGATAATAAAAACCAGCAAACCTGTATTTGAAAAGGAAGTTGAGATGAGCACTTTAACTGCCTTTTCCCCGGCCTCCCCGACCAATAAAAACGGAACACCCAATCAGCTTGCATGGACCGTTCAGGCCACTGACAGGTCAGGGAAGCCATACGGAATAAACAATGGCACTTCTGAACCTTCCACTTTCAAGGTGAATGAGAATGACATTGACATTGCTATTGACAGTTTAAAGGTGGAATGTTGTAAAGATGGCAAACAGCTTATAAAGATTACCATCAAGAATAATCTGGCCAACACCAACACCATTCTCAGAAAAATCATAATCACTGCGGTTAATGGAAACTTCGGATCACCACAGCCCATTGATATTTCTGCTTTGGTATCTCCACCTCTGCCTTTCAGTTTCATGCCATCATCAGCATCGGCATCCCTGGGCCGGCTTAACTTTACGGCTTTGGTTGATTGTAATCTTAACATGAATAACCTGGTTATAAAAGCCGAAGCTGACCGAACTACCAATATGGGCCTGGTTACTGATAATGATCTGGAAACGGATACCCTCCACTGCATTTGCAGGGAATGCGATAATATTCAGATTGAAATTCCGGACAAAGCTCAGACCTCATACAGCGCCACCACGGTATCACTGATTTCACCCGTGAGTGTCTCCCCTAAAAAAGTGAAAAAAGTTACTGCTGATATCGCCTACTTCAGCTATACACCCGAAAGCGGGGATTGCGCTCCCTGCGATAAGGACAGTAAAACATTCGGAAATTTTATAACTGCCTCGCTCACAGCCCCCGGGTTTCCATCCGCTGCTTTGATTCCCTATGGCCATGAAGCTATCTGGAACAGCAACAGCAGCGCTGGAAGTTTGCTGAATGGTCAATTCAGCTTCAATGTAAGTGTGCCTCCACTTGTAAAATGCTGCTCAGCTAAAATCCGCTTCTGCATCCGATACACTTTCCAGTTCGATGATTGTACTGTGTGTGAAAAAGTAGTTTGCTATACTATAAACAAAGAAGGCTGCACTAAATAAAAACTCGTCCAGATGAAAAAAGCATTTAACTTCCCGATATTATTTACATTCATAGCCTTATTGACTAATCTGCTTATTCTGCCGATCAATCAGGCATTTGCTCAAAGCTGCAACCAGGTTGAAATACTGTATCAGGATCTCGACTGTTCGGATAAAAGCCCTCATCCTGATGGCTCCAACGAAGGAAAGGGATGTAAAACGGTTTCAGCCTGCAAAAACCAATCCTATCCATATTCGGCTGCCGGAAGCTGGGCAAGCTATAACTGGACGGCAACGGGACCGGCTGCGGTTACCATCGCCCCCGGCAGTAATGTGCCGAATATCAATATAGCCTGGCCCCTTTCGGGAACCTATACCCTGACTCTTACGGTTACAGATGGCTCCGGTAATACTTTTACTACCTGCCTCACCGTAAATGTAAAAGATAAACCCCTGGCTAATTTCACATTTTCACCTAATAATGTCTGTGCGGGATCTACTATCTCTTTCACCGATGGTTCAACCTTTTCAGGAGGCATGGTATATTCATGGAATTTCGGGGATCCGCTATCAGGACCGGCAAATTTCAGTTCATCTGCCAATCCTACCCACACTTTCACCACATTCGGAAATTACCCGGTAACACTTGTTGTTTCCAGCTTTACTACGGTAACGGTTCCCGGAGGTGCAAACGGGCAGGAGAATATTGTCATTAAAACCTGTTGCTCCGATACCATTACCAAAATTGTTACTATTGTAGCAGGGACTATCAGTATTGAATGTATCAGTACCGTTTGTGCCGGTGACACAGCTACCTACACTGCAGTAGGATGTGCCAATCCAACATGGTATGCTCCAACCGGTGGCACTATTCTGAGCCAGAGCGGAAACCAGGTAACAATAATCTGGGGAAACGGTATGCTGCAGGGAGTCATCATGGCTCAATGCCCGGGTGGCTGCCTTGCCTCGGTTCCGGTTCCGATTATCCCGCAAAATCCTATGCCAAGCGGCAATATGAATCCATGTACAACTAGTACGACATCGTATACCTTGCCTGTCCTGCCGGGTACATTCTACACCTGGCATCTGAATGATCTCACACCCACTAATTACGATTACCTTCTGACTACCTTCCCCGACAACAATACGGTTTGGATCAACTGGAGCCTGATACCTCCGGGAACCTATCATCTCAGTATAAATCTGGATAATAAACATTTGTGCTGCAGCAGTTACGGTGTAGTTACCATTATATCGAAGGGTACATTTTCGGCATACAACGATCAGACCGTTTGTACCGGAAATCAGGCTAACCTCTGGGTAAGCCCGGCAGCAGGCACATTTGCCTGGAGTGTAAGCCCCGCAACCGGAGTGGTACCTCCTACGGGCAGTGGCAGTGCGTTTACCCCGGTCTTCAATACTCCCGGAAATTATATTGTCACTGTAAACGAAACCAATAATACCTATTGCAATACCACACAGCTTGTTAAAATTAAAGTGATACTAACCCCGGTTCCGGGAACCATAACAGGGCCTGCGGTTGTTTGCCCCGGCTCACAGTATACCTATTCCATGAGTACCCCTGCACCATCAGGCTTTTATTACAGCTGGATGATCAGCAGCGGAGCAGGAACCTTTCAGCCTGGAAGCCTGCTAACCACCACTGGTAATTCAGTAGGCATTGCCTGGACTAGCATTCCCGCAAGCATTTCTGTATCCTTACAACCCATTGCACCACCGCCATGCCCTTCGCCAGCCGTGACTTTAAGCATATCACAAGCCGTAACAGGCAGCCTGTCAGGGACAGTGAATGTATGTGTGGATGACAGTCTTGTTTACACACTCAGTGGAGGCAATCTGCCGGCAAGTGAAAATGTACAGTGGACTATTACCCCTCCAAGCATAGGGACCGTTATCGCAGGACAGGGTACCAACAGCCCTAAAATCCTGTGGCACGGACAGGTTCTGGGAGCAGGTCCATGGACAGCCACCATTACCGCCTCATCCAACTGTGGTAGTACAACCCTGACTATCAATATTTCGAAGAAACCTTTTTTCACCCTTTCGCAAACAGGGAACATCTGTTTACCGGGAGGAGTTACCTTAACAGCAACAGGTTCCGCCCCTTACACCTATACATGGAGTAACAGCGCTACAGGTGCCAGTACAAATGTGTCGGCAGCCGGTTTCTACACCGCTACCGCAACCAATGGGAGCTGTTCGTTCAGCCGCTTTATCGAAGTGAAGGATCCTTTTGCTATCCGGCCCATTTCATGCGGAGTGGGATATTGCAGCGGCAGTAATACGAATGAACAAATCGGAGTCGAAGTATGGAAACCCGGATCAGGGACATTTACATACGAGTGGTACAGCGGCATATTCAATACAGGAACCTTGCTTACAACTACCACCAACACATCACTGAACAACTTTTACACAGCCACACTTCCCGGCGACTATTATGTTATCGTGAAATACGGAAGCTGTCAGAAATATGTTTCCTTTACAGTTAAAAAAGTATGCTGTCCTGATGTTAACCTGCCGGCCATTACCAATGTCACCCAAATCAGCTGCAACGATTATTCATTCACCGGAACGGCATCAAATCCGGGCGGAGCGCCTATAACATGGAGTTTTGGAGATGGAAGTACACAGACTGGAACATCGGGAGTACCCGTAACTCATCACTATATTCATGCTTTTGATTATTGTGTAACCTTCTGCGTTGGAGCACCAGTCCCCAACCCTACTGCCTGTACCGGCAATTGTGCTACAGCCAGAGCCCTGGTACCTATTGAAGCACTATTTACCTATAGCTTAGGCTGCAATGGTTGTGTTTCCATTTCTGATCTTTCGGTTGTACTGGCAAGTCCTTCGCAGATAAGCTACTTATGGGACTTTGGTGACGGTTTTACCTCCACCTCTTTAGTGCCACCAACACATTGCTATACGACTGGGGGAAATTACAATATCAGTCTTACCATTACTTATAACAACGGTATCATAGCACCCTGCTCAAGCACTTATACACAGAATGCGGTATATGTTCCTTTGGCTATAGCCATGGCTTCTCCGGTTTGCACAGGACAGCTCAACAGTTTATCCTCCAATCCGGGTGGATTTGTTTCCTATGCATGGAATTTCGGGGATAGTCTTTCATCCTATATTCCAAACACCAGCCATGCTTTTTCTACCTCCGGACCAAAACTGATAACTTTAACAGTTACCGACCTATCAGGAAATACCTGTGTTGCCAATAACAGCGTGACGGTTTTGCCGGGAATAAGCAACTGCACTCTGTTGCCAGGCTATATTTGTCCGGGAGGCTCAGCTATACTGACTGCCGCCACCGGTGCAGGATATACCTATTTGTGGCAGCAATATACCGGCAGCGTATATGTTGCGCCTGTTCCAAACAGCGTAACAAACCTGCTTTCGGTTACGGTACCGGGATTTTACCATGTAATCATTACCAATGCCAACGGATGTACCTGCGTTAGTAACCTTGTAGAAGTAAAGACTGCAACTAAGCCTAAAGCTTTAATTTCGGTCGCGCCTTCAACAATCATTTGTGCTTCGGGCAGTGTAATGCTTACAAGTGTTAATGCCGTTCCTGGTTTCACATCCGAATGGTACGCCAATGGATATTTCGGCAGCTTGCTCTATACCGGCAATACGTATTATAATCCGGCTGTAAGCGCAACGACAAATTTCAGCCTTGTGCTCACAAATCAATATGGATGCAAGGACACCTGCACCATGACCATTTATGTATATCCCACACCGGCTCAACCTGTAATTGTATCCAATCCTGCCGGCACCCTGTGTGAGGGAATTCCGATACTGCTTACGGTTACAAATTACAGCGGGAACATCACATGGAGTACCGGAACTTCCGGATTATCCATAACCGTAACATCAGCAGGTATCTATACAGCTACCTACACCGATCCGGTTTCAGGCTGTACCAGCAAGAAAAATATCCTTGTAAACAGGAGGCCTGTTGTTGACCTCTTTCCACATCTTTGCGACAGCATTCCCTGCGAATGTGTAAGGCCGTTTAGTATTTACGCGCCTTTACCATTAACGGGTCCTGCAGCCACCACCTACAATATACAATGGTACAATCCGGCACTTTCAGGAAGTGGACCTGTACTCAACAATGTTACCACGGGTTCGTATTATATAGTGGTAACCGATCCATCAACCGGATGTGCAACCACCAGCAATTCATATTCGGTAGTAGTTCCGCCATGCGACACCTGCAATTGCAAGGGAAGTTCATGGGAATTCATTTCACTCACTGCAGCTACCAATTTACCGGCTGCCAAAGTGAAGAGTATTCCTGTCAATCCGGTGGTAACAAAACTGGCCTGCAAAGGCATTTATGAGCTTAAATGCAATCAGCCGTATACAGTAAATGCCGGCTTTAACTGCGCTGATAAAACCTGTACACCTAAGGTAAGCTGGTTGCTGACTTTACCCGACAATACCACTCAAAGCGGAAATGCACCTGCCACATTCACACCTATACAGTCGGGCACTTACAGCCTTATGCTCTATGGCTGGTGTGGCAATTCGAAATGCGACAGTTGCCTGATCACTTTTAAAGTTGATTGCCAGCCTGTAGGCTGCGACTGCAAAAACAGTCATTGGGGCGATATCAGTCTAAGCACCGGAGCAGTTAAGAAAATTATCAAATGCGGAACTCCGTCGAAACTGAAATGCCTTGTGCCTTTCACGGTAAACGGAAGCTTTATCTGCGCCGATCCTGTCTGTACGGGAACAGTAACCTATACGCTAACGCCTCCGGTTGGACCACCCATTACCGGCACTTTGCCTTTAACCTATACACCAACTGCGTCCGGTGTTTACGTACTTGAACTGACAGGAATGTGCGGAAACACTATTTGTGACAAATGTATTTTTGACTTTACCGTTGAATGCCCTCCTGTTATTGAGGATTGCTGTCCGCATGAAAAGGATTTAATCATTAAAGGTCTGAGCAGCAGCCTTACACAACAATCGCTGGGAGGCAATAACTACAGTTTGTATACGGCAAATATCAGCATTGCGGGTGGATCCTCATTATACCAGCAGGTCAAGGCTACGATTATCGACTTCCAGCTGATAGCCAACTTTGAGGAGTGTATGGCCTGTAAGAACAATCCTTTCACATGGAGCAGCATAAGTGCAGCCAACCTGGCCGGGATAAGTCCGGTAACAACAGGAGCCACTCCAACAACAGGCTTTAATGTGCCGGCTAATCCTACCGAAAACCCCCGCGAAATTGTTTGGGAAAGCGGAAGTCCTATAAACCTCAGCACACCACAGCCAACCACTATCAACCTGTATTTACCGGCTGCCAGTGCATTGCCCTGTTGTGAACTCTCGGCGAAAGTCTGCATTAAATTCTCCTTCATTGATACCAATTGCAAGCTTTGTGAGAAGATTTATTGCACAACCCTTAAAATAAATAAGGAGCAGGGAACTGATAAAATGGATGCGGCTCATGAAGAACTCTTCAAATAAACTTCCGATCGGCCGTCCCGGATATAACCATTGTCATCAAAG
>CAIPFN010000316.1 GCA_903864265.1 uncultured Bacteroidales bacterium
GACCCTCAGCTTGGGAAGCTGATGCTCTACCAACTGAGCTACTACCGCAAGTGTTGATACATCATGATGTGTTCTTTCGAAACATTCAGTGTACAAATATAGCAGTTTTTTAGATCGGCTGTAAATGGTTCCAGAAAAAATATTCTTTCTGTTAACGCATACGTGGCCGCCAGTATCCATCATATACCAGTATCGAATGCCAGGGATTGAAGTATCGGCCTGACCGGGAACCTGTTAACAATAATTAACAAACTTCCTTTTAATTTGGAATCATTCTTAATTATCTTTGTCACATGATTTGCATCAATGCATTTCTGTACTGAAACAATTATACATTGAGCCTGCTCTTAAAGTAAAAACTAACTGTTAAACGCAAAGACACCAAATATTAATTGCAAATATATGCCATTCAGCGTCTTGGCGACTCAGCGGTGAAAAAATGCTTTCGGAGTGGGCTTGAAATTAACCTTAAAAATTTAAAAGGAGAACCGATATGAAATATATAATGAAGATGAGAATGTCTGTTGAAAAGGGCAATGAGGCCCTGCGAGATCCGGAATTCGGGCATAAGATGCATGGACTGCTTGCTGAGATCAAGGCTGAAGCAGCTTATTTTACTACCATCTGTGGCCAGAGAGCTGCCTATATTGTTTTAAATATAAATGATCCCTCAGAAATCCCTGCCATTTCTGAACCGTTTTTTCACTGGTTAAATGCAGACCTCGACTTCCTTCCGGTAATGCGGCCTGAAGATCTTGCGAAAGCAGGTCCTGCCATTGAAGCCGCAGTATCGAAATGGGGATGAACCGTTTATGAATACCCAATCAATCCTAGAAGAAAGAGTGTCTCAAATGGCACTCTTTTTTTTGTGACTCCTGGGTTGGTTCAATAGTCGGATTTACTACATTTATGCCATGGATGAAACCATGTTCTATATCCCCTATCGTAACGGGCAATCCTTTTTTGCCTGCGAATGGTCACCTCCCGGGAAACCTAAAGCCGTTATACTCCTGGTCCATGGATTGAGTGACCATGCCGGCCGGTATTCCCACGTCGGGGCGTTTTATGCCGCAGCCGGCTATGCCATGATCATCGTTGATCTTCGCGGAAACGGGCGGTCCTTTGGAAAAAGAGGCCATTTCCCATCCTTTGACATTGCGATGGCCGACATCAGCCTTTTCATGGAAGTTGTCCGCAACCGTCACCCATCCCTGTCGGTGATATTATACGGTCACAGCATGGGCGGAAACCTGGTCCTGAACTACCTCATCAGGCATGCTCCGCCGGTAGCCTGCGCCGTGGTTACCAGCCCGTGGCTCCGGCTGAACGTCAAGCCTCCGCTTTTCAAGGCAGTCATGGCCATCCTGGCAAACAGGGTACTCCCCTCCATGTCACGTCCCGATGAGATCATCCCCTCATGGCTGAGCCACGATGAGGACGTTGTAAGGAAATACATGGCCGATCCGCTTGTGCATCATCTTATTTCGGTGCGGACCTACTTCGAAATTTCCAATGCCGGCGAATATGCCATGGAACATGCCGGCAAAGTCCTTTGCCCGCTGCTGCTCATGCACGGCACCGACGACCACCTTACCTCTTTTCGTGCCACCCTTGAATTTTCCACAAAACTGATGGATCAAAATACCTTTAAACCATGGGAAGCAATGTACCACGAACTTCACAATGAACCTGAAAAAAGAAC
>CAIPFN010000317.1 GCA_903864265.1 uncultured Bacteroidales bacterium
CGTTGATGATTATTAAATTCTTGACTACCGGGGGTAAAATGCCAAAGCCGGAGGGAGTGTATCTTTCGTAACTCATTGGTTTCTGTGTTTATGCCTGACTAAAAATATTTTATGCTTTTCTAATTTAAAACGCTATTTCCCTATTGATGAGTATTCGGCCTGAACGATTTCCTGATCCATCTTTTCGAATGGCATTAACAAATGCCTCTTTACCTGATCAATTTGTCAATTTCATGTACCTGTATGATCTTCAATACTTTACTTCCATCAGGAGCCACGTCAGGCACCTGGCATGCAAAAAGTTCGTCGATTAATTGCTGCATTTCTTCCGGTTTAAGTGTTTTGCCTGCTTTCACGGCCATATTTCCGGCAATGATGCGGGCGAGTTTAATACGCTGATCATCGGCTGAGTCGGACCTGTTTTTTTTGAAATCTTCGAGTAAGCCGTCGATGAAATCGATGATTTCGTGTGAAGGCATATTGGATGGCAGGGTATTGATCACAAAGGTTCCTCCTCCCATGGATGAAATTTCGAAACCCAGGCTGTCGAGGTCCTCGGTGATTTCAGTCAAAATGGCTGCATCCACCGCCGAAAGCTGTATTGATTGCGGGAAAAGCACCCTTTGCCGGGTAATGGCCTGGCCTTCAGCATTTGAGCTGATGCGTTCGAAAATAATCCTTTCATACGCTTTCTGCTGATCCACTATCATGAGCCCCGATTTTACATTGGCTACTATAAAACGGTTTTGTACCTGGAAAAGTTTATTGGCTTCATAAACCTTACTTTCTGGAATCAGGTTCTGTTCCTGCTCCTGCTGTAGGCCAGGGATAAGTTGAAAGTCCTGGTTTGAGCCGGCTACAGGCGTGGCAGCCTGCTGATGGGCAATGCCGTCGTACATTTTTTCCCAGCCGGTACGGTCAGGAGTCATTCCTGCATTGGCTTTCAGGAAGTTCTGCGGCTTCCGGAATGGGTTGTAATCAGGGTTGAGGGTGATTTGGGGCTCTTTCGGTTCATACCCTTTTGGCGCTACAAAGTCAAAGGTAGGTTCTGTATCAAAGTCCAGGGTCGGGCTCAGGCTGAACATTCCCAGCGCATGTTTCACCGATGTGCGGATGGAGGCATACAAAAGCTGACCATTCTGAAAGTTAACTTCGGTTTTGGTGGGATGAATGTTGATGTCGATCGTAGAGGGGTCCACTTCGATATACAGGAAGTAGGAGGGGATGGCCGAATCGGGAATAAGCTCTTCGAAGGCCTGTTCCACGGCATGATGCAGGTAGGGATGCCGGATAAACCTCCCGTTGGCAAAAAAATATTGTTCTCCCCGGGTTTTCCTGGCGGTTTCGGGTTTCCCTATGTAGCCGATCACCGAAACCAGTTCGGTTTTGGCTTCCACCGGCAGCAGTTTCTCATTGATCTGGCTACCAAAAAGATGTACTATCCTTTGCCTGAGATTTCCTTTAGTAAGCTGAAATACAGGCTTGTCGTTATTAAACAGGGAGAATTCAATATCCGGATGCACCAGGGCTACGCGCTGAAACTCTTCGAGAATGTGCCGGAATTCGACCGTATCCGATTTAAGGAAATAGCGCCTGGCCGGTACATTATAAAACAGGTTTTTGATGCTGAAAGTGGTACCCTGCTGGCAGGCAACAGGTTCCTGGCTTTTCACTTTCGAACCTTCAATAATGATGCTGGTACCTACTTCTTCATCCACCTTGCGGGTTTTGAGTTCCACCTGGGCAATGGCGGCTATCGATGCCAGGGCTTCTCCCCTGAATCCAAGAGTACGTATGGAAAACAGGTCATTGGCTTCGCGTATTTTGGATGTGGCATGACGCTCGAAACACATCCTGGCATCCGTTTCCGACATGCCCGAACCGTTATCGAATACCTGGATCAGGATTTTGCCGGCATCCTTCACCTGTAGCCGGATCTGCGTGGCGCCGGCATCCACGGCATTTTCAAGTAATTCCTTCACGGCTGAAGCCGGCCGCTGAATAACTTCACCGGCAGCAATCTGATTAGCGACAGAGTCAGGAAGAAGCCTGATCAGATCTGACATAATGGAACTGTATTAATTTTGATCATGAAGCTTTCTGTTTAAAATGTATACTGAAGTGCATTCGACTGGCATTACAGTGTGATGAAGATATGGAAAAAGACTGCCTTTCAGGCCTTCCTTACCCGGCTTTACCCGATCTTTTATAGGTAAATTCCTGCCAGCTTACAGGCGGATTTGCCTTTCCCTGTTCAACTTAACCGTGCTCCTGGTACTTTTACACGACCGCCTGTTTTATCATACCTCTTTTTCAATGACGGCAGGCAAGCGTTTCACAGGATTATGGTTATGGTTTATCTGGTTGTATTGCATTCATTTCCATATATTTATCATGAGAATGTATAAATAATCAACCATAACATACTAACAGCAAAAGTACCTCAAAAATATCATACTTTTGCATAATGCCAAGGCTTTTTACCAGTCTAATCCAAAAAGCGGCTGTACGGAATATGAATACAGTTATGAAAGCAGATATTCTAAAAAATCTCATTGTTGTCAACGACAATGTGTTGGTACAGCCCTGTACTTCCAAAAGCAAAACCAAGAGCGGGCTCTTTCTTCCACCGGGATATGCCGAGAAAGAAGTGCTGCAGAAAGGCTATGTGGTGAAGGTTGGACCGGGAATCCCTGTTCCGTATTTCCCCGATGATGACAGTGAACCCTGGAAACAAAAGAGAGACGAAAGCGTCAGGTATATTCCTCTGCAGTCCATGGTGGGTGACCTGGCTATTTTCCTGATGAAAAACGCGATCGAGATCAGCTATAACGATCAGAAATATTTTATTGTTCCCCAGCACTCCATATTGCTTCTCGAAAGAGAAGATACTGCAGGATCATAACTAATGAATGGATATTCTGCTTGGTATGAAAAGAATGATGATGCAGAGAAAATATTGCTTCACACAATCATGAAAGCGGCCCGCCAATCGGTCGTTATTCTATTAACTACCTGATTTCATGTTAAATGTGAGCCTGAACAAAGTGCTACGGCATAAAAAAAGTCCTTAATTCGGTTAAGGACTTTTTAAATTTATGGAAGAAGAAGACTACCGTGTATATATAGCCTGACGGCTGCTAACCAGGTAAAGTGCTCCGAACAATACCGAATTATAGAATAAATCGCCCATCATTCCGTTGAACAAGAATGGAAGCCCTGCAACATACGACTGCATCAGACCAGCCGCATTCAGCGGGTAAGGCATGAGTCCCGAAGTCCAGCTTGCGAAATTGGTAACCAGGTAAAACAGTACAGATGAAGCCAGGGAAGCCGTGAGTGTATTTACTACGGTTAGCCGGTTCTGAAGAAATAATCCCATCCCGACAATGGCAATGAAACTGGCATACACCGGAAACATGGTGGTATGAAATCCCAGCACTACATCACTCAGCAACATGGCTGCCACCGGAATCAGGAAGGCCAGGTCTTTACGTTTCAGGAATGTACCGCCAAACAGAGCAATTGCAGCAATTGGAGTGAAATTAGGCCAATGCGGGATGAGCCGCATCATGGCTCCGGCAAAGATCATTGTTAATACCACGTATATTTTAGGCGAAATCTCGAATTTTTTCATTTTAAAGTGCATTACAGGTTTTTCGACTGGCAAAAGTAGGAAAAAGCATTGGAATTCCTCAGTTCTGAAAGACTACTAATTAACAAATTAATGTTTAAAAAGTTTACATAGCTATATATAATTAATTGTCAGTTGTTTATAATAATGATTTCCCGAAATTCCGTTCATGTTTCATCGATTAAGTCAGGGCCGTGAAATTCAGTCTGCTCATAAGTTGTGAGCTGGTGAGGGAAAGCAAAGCTCATTATTTCTCAGTCCGGTCAACTTTATGCCTGAAGAAATAGTCAGGAACAGTGAACCTCAGTACGTTCGGTTCCGGAATCAAGGCTTTTATGAGTTTTGAATGAAGGCTGATGTTTAATTCAGTTCATGAAGGGAAATTGGAGAGTAAATAGTACTTTTACAAAGTAGTTTAACAGTCAGGACGCCGGAATATGAAGCATAGAAGCAAATCATGGATTATTATATTATTATTTACTCTCGTTATGAGTTTGGATGCATGTCACGACCTGAAAGAGAAAGCGGATCTCATAATCTACAATGCGAAAATATTTACTCCCGACAGTGTTGCCGGCGGGATTAGCTGCATTGCCATCCAAAAGGGTAAAATCATAGCAATAGGAAGCGATGCTCAAATCAGGAGCCGGTATTGGGCGCCGGACAATATTAACGCTACAGGGGCTTTTGTTTATCCCGGTTTTACGGATGCGCATTCACATTTTATAGGTTTCGCCCTGGGTTTAAGGTATGCTGACCTGTCGCAGGCTCAATCGTTTGCCGAAGTGGTCGAAATCCTGCAGGGCTACAGGAAATTACATCCTTCGGGTTGGATAGTGGGAAAGGGATGGGATCAGAATAAATGGGCGAAAAAAGTTTTTCCCGACAATAAGTTGATCAATAAACTCTTCCCCGGAGTTCCTGTAGTACTTACCCGTATAGATGGTCATGCACTGCTGGCCAGCGATGCCGCCATCAAGGCTTCCGGCATTTCTTTACCCGGTAAAAAAGAGGAAGCCGTTATCCGGGATGGCGTTTTTTCGGGTATTTTCCTGGAAGAAATGGCGGATCAGATCAGGGGCTCTATTCCATTGCCTTCGGTGAGTGAAATTACTGATTTAATGGTAATAGCAACCAGGCTTTGCCATGAGGCCGGGCTAACCGCCGTGACCGATGCCGGGCTCGCTAAAAAAGAGATACTGCTCCTGGATTCCTTGCAGAAAGCAGGTAAAATAACCCTGCGTATAGATGCCTGGCTGAGTCCTAATGAGGAAAATTATACGTATTTCATGAAGGATACGCTTTTCCGGACTCCGTTTCTTCGCGTGGGGGCCGTTAAGATGTATGCCGATGGAGCCCTTGGATCGCGGGGGGCCTGTTTGTTAAGCCCTTACCTCGACGATTCCCCGAACCGGGGCATACTGGTTACAACGCCCGAACAACTCGCTGCGGTCTGCAAGAGGGCCTACGAGCATGGATTTCAAATGAATACACATGCCATAGGCGATTCGGCGGTACGCATGGTGTTGCGAACCTACAGTAAATTTCTGAAACCGGGCAATAACAGGCGCTGGCGGATTGAACATGCCCAGGTTGTAAACGAAAATGATTTTAGCCTGTTTGCCCGTTACCAGATCATCCCTTCCGTTCAGGCCACCCATGCCACCTCCGATATGAAATGGGCCCGGCAGCGACTGGGATACGCCAGGCTTCAAAATGCTTATGCCTATAAGCGACTACTGCAGCAGAACGGATGGATGCCCAATGGAACCGATTTTCCGATCGAAGGCATTCAGCCTTTATACACCTTTTATGCTGCTGTAGCCCGTAAAAGCCCCCAGGGCGATCCCGACGAAGGGTATATGATGGAGAATGCCCTTTCCCGAATGGATGCCCTTAAAAGCATAACCTGCTGGGCTGCCAAAGCTTCATTCACCGAAAAGGAGAGAGGCAGTCTCGAAGTGGGTAAGGACGCTGATATTACCATACTGAATACCAATATTTTAAACGCCCCCGAACAAAAACTGCTTATGAGCAAGGTCCTCTATACTATTGTCAATGGACAGATTGTTTACAAAGCTCGTTAAAATATTTTATCCACCGGGCTTAACCCAACGGCTTTACAGGCTATTCCCGCTAACAGTTAATAAAGCCTTTTCAAGAACTGTAATTAAAATCGAATTCAACTATGTCGCAACAAGCAACTATTACCTGGCAAAGTAATATGGCGTTCGAAGCCACAGTGAATGGACATCACATTATCATGGATGTGGATACAACTTCTGGCGGGCACGATCTGGGTCCCAGGCCTAAAATACTGCTGCTGGCCGGATTAGGGGGCTGCACCGGTATGGATGTGGTATCCATTCTGGCCAAAATGAAAGTGATTCCCGAAAAATTCTGGATGGAAATTTCGGCTGAACTTACCGATGAACACCCCAAAGTGTACAATCAGATAAAACTGGTTTATTGCTTTAAAGGGGAAAACCTGGAGTATGATAAACTTGAAAAAGCCGTGAATCTTTCAAAAGAAAAATATTGTGGTGTCTCGGCCATGTTATCAAAAACAGCCGAAATGCTGGTTGAAATTAAAATTGTTGATTAGCCAGCCCGGTTTTTTCTATACTGTTTGTGGTACGCTCCAGCACATGCATCAATTCGCTGAATATCATTGCTGTAGCTCCCCACATAAATTCTCCCCCAACCAAAAATCCCGGGGCGTTTACCTGTATGTTGTTTTTAAACGTGAGTATTTTATGAACGATGCTGTCGCGGCGGATAGCATCGAAGATATCAATTTCAATAACCCTCTGAACTTCAATGGCATCCGGCTGAAATACGGGCTTATACGGAAGGTAGGCAATGAAAGGATAGACGATAAAATTGCTGGGCCTTACATAAAAGCGGCTTAACTGCCCGATGATTTCAACGTCATCCGGAATAATTCCGATTTCTTCCTGTGCCTCGCGCAAAGCGGTGTGTTCAAAATTAATATCCGATTCCTCCTTTTTTCCGCCTGGCAGGCTGATTTGTCCCGAATGAGCTCCGTCATACTCATTCCGGAGAATGACTGCCGTGTACAGCCGTCCCCCGAAAGGATACAGTACAATCAGCACAGCACTCTCAATGGCATGAGCGGGAGTTTGCCCGGTTTTCAGGTCCTGTATCCGGATTTCAGGGGCCAGCAGAAGATGCGCATCCACACCGGGCAAATCCGATAACAGTTCTGTCTTCAGCCGATCGAGAAATACACGGGTTGTCGTTTCCGAGCTCAGGTTTTGATTCATTCTATCCTTTTCATATTTAAAATACGCCCTTATTTCCATCCCAAATACTTGATTAGGAATTCAATACAAGGCTAATACCTGTTTTTAACCTGGATTTGCCGGTCCCGCTATCGGATTCTATCCAAATATTCCGTTTCCATTAAACCTTAACAGCAAAGTATTTGTTTTATTGCAGGAAGAAATATTTTAAGAACGAAATATTATCTTTCGGTAAGTAGTATCTTTGCGGCAACACACTTCAGCATGAAAAAACAGCAACTCCAGTCTTCAGATTCAGCTTCGGAATTATTAACCGGGGGTATGGAACTTATCCTCTTCAACGATGATGTAAATTCCTTCGACTTTGTCATTGAAAGCCTTGTTGAAGTGTGTGACCATGACCCCGAACAGGCCGAACAATGTGCCCTGGTAGCGCACTTTAAAGGGAAGTGCGGGGTTAAAACCGGCACGCTGAACGAATTGGCTCCCATGAATAACGAACTGAATAACAGGGGTATATCCACTGTATTATCTTAATTTTTTCGAATCCTATGTATAATTTTTCCCGGGGGTTTTTCATACTTCTTGCCGTATTTTCAATTGTATCCTGCTCAAAAGTGCCCATTACAGGACGTAAACAGCTTAAACTGCTGCCTAACAGCACCATGATGGAAATGGGCCAAACGAATTATATGGCCTTCCTGAAAGCAAATCCGGCCATCAATCCTCCAACGAGTTCGTCGGCCGAGGTCACCGCTGTGGGTATCCGCATCAGCCAGGCTGTCGAAAAATACTTCAGGGATAATGGATTGTCAAAAAAAATTGAAGGATACAAATGGGAATTTAATGTAGTTGATAGTCCCGAAGCAAACGCCTGGTGCATGCCTGGCGGGAAAGTGGTTGTGTATACCGGAATACTGCCTCTAACAAAAGACGATGCAGGCCTGGCTGTGGTGCTGGGCCATGAAATAGCTCATGCCGTTGCTGAGCATGGCAACGAGCGCATGAGCCAGCAACTGGCCATACAGGCAGCCGGCTTAGGGCTGGATGTGTTTATGCAGCAGAAACCGCAACAAACCAGGGATATTTTTATGTCGGCCTTCGGCGTAGGTTCGCAGATGGGGATACTCGGCTATTCGCGGCAGCATGAGCTGGAAGCCGACAAATTGGGTCTGGTTTTCATGGCCATGGCCGGTTACGATCCCCAAAGAGCGGTTTCCTTCTGGCAGGATATGTCGAAGGTTGGGGGAGCCAAACCACCCGAAATTATGAGCACTCATCCCAGTGACGAACACCGGATTGCACAGGTGCAGGCTTTTCTGCCCGAAGCCGAAAAGTACTTTGTATCTAATCCTGCAGGAACCGGAACCGGTATTAAGAATAATGCCGCAGCATCCCCAACTCAGCAAAAGACCATAACACCTGCAACACAACAAAAGACTTCATCACCTCCGGTTCAGCAAAAGCCTGCAACACCCCCGGATCCTAAAAAACTGGGCGTTAAGGTTAAATAAGTTTACGAAAGATATTTGCTTATACTGAAAGTTCTGTCATTTAAATGTATAATTTAGCCTGAGAATCTGTAAGCCCCGGTTTTATCAGATTCTCAGGTTTTTTAATTCTAAGCACTCATGTCCTGGTTATTGATTATCATACTGATCCTTCTTGGATTGCTGTTTCTGCTTCTTGAGGTACTGGTTATTCCCGGTTCAACGGTGGCCGGCATTGCCGGTTTCGGACTCCTGTTCGTTGGATTGTGGCAGGCTTATGCATCCAAAGGCATCATCGAAGGCCATATTACCTTAGGATCAACCATAATCGTCACGGTTGTGGTGCTTTATTTTTCTTTTAAGGCCGGAACATGGAAACGAATGGCCCTGAAAACGACAAGTGATGGCAAAATGGACCAGAGAGAAGGAAATGAATTTAACGAAGGAGATACAGGCATCACCATTTCCCGGCTTGCACCTTCGGGTAAAGCCATGATCAACAACCATATCATTGAAGTGCATACCTACGGCGAATTCATCGATCACGAAAAAGACATAGTCGTAATTTCAGTGAAGGATAATAAAATTATAGTAACTACTAAAAAATAAATACATGGACCCTCTCTTATCAATTGTTGCCATTGGCATAGCCTGTTTAGTCGGGTTGTGGATCATTTTTTATTTTATCCCTGTTGGTTTATGGTTTACCGCCTTGCTTTCTGGGGTGAGGATTTCGCTCATCCAACTGGTATTCATGCGTTGGCGTAAAGTTCCCCCTTCAGTGATTGTTTCGGCACTCATCACTTCCACCAAAGCCGGCCTGTCGCTTTCGCGCGATCAGCTTGAAGCGCATTACCTGGCAGGGGGAAGAGTAAAATCAGTGGTCAATGCGTTGATTTCGGCCGATAAAGCCAATATTCCTCTCGATTATAAATCGGCCACAGCCATCGATCTGGCCGGTCGCGATGTTTTTGAAGCCGTTCAAATGTCAGTTAATCCTAAAATCCTGGATACACCCCCTGTGGCAGCTGTCGCAAAGGATGGAATTCAGCTTATTGCAAAGGCCAGGGTTACGGTTCGTGCGAATATCAAACAGCTTGTTGGTGGCGCCGGTGAAGAAACCGTGCTTGCGAGGGTAGGAGAGGGGATTGTTTCCTCGATCGGCTCAGCCGAAAATCATAAACATGTACTGGCTAATCCGGATACCATTTCGAAAGTTGTATTAGCTAAAGGCCTTGACTCGGGAACAGCATTCGAAATCCTGTCGATCGACATCGCCGATATAGATGTAGGTAAAAATATAGGTGCCATGTTACAGATGGATCAGGCCAATGCCGACAAAAATATAGCCCAGGCTCGTGCCGAAGAGCGCAGGGCCATGGCTGTAGCCAACGAACAGGAAATGAAAGCCAAGGCACAGGAAGCAAGGGCCACCGTTATCCTGGCGGAAGCCGAAATCCCCAAAGCTATTGCCGAAGCTTTCAGGTCGGGAAACCTGGGAATCATGGATTATTATAAATTCCAGAATATACAGGCCGATACACGCATGCGCGATTCAATCAGCGATCCGAACCAGCATCGTACAGGTCAACCGGGGAAACAGGGCGAGTAAATCGGGTAAGGAACTGCAAACTTTTTTTAAACGCCCGGTTTATTCCGGGCTTTTTTTTATCTTTTTGAGCGTAATTTTGTTATAGAATAATATGACAGGAACTCCAATGAAAAAACAGGAACTTACAGATAACCAGAAATATAAAACGCTCTATAAAGAACTAGTAAGTTCGTGTGGATATATAACAGAACGAAGCAACCGGTTGTTGATCAAACATGCCTTTATTGAGGTATTGAGGCATTTCGGCGATGCCCGGAATGCAGATGGTGAATTTCAGCTTGCGCATTCAGTTTCAGTCGCATGCATTATCGCTGATGATTTAGGCCTCGATACTACCAGCATTCTGGCAGCTTTGCTCCAGCAGCTACCTGTAACCACAGCTGTTGAACTGGAAGCATTTAAGAAGAAATTTGGAAATGATACCCTGAATATTATCCGGAAGATACAGCGGATTTCGGATATCCGCATGGATAAGATATCCATCATGCCGGAGAACTTTATTCAACTGCTGCTTAGCCTGTCGGACGATATAAGGGTATTGCTGATCAAACTGGCTGACAGGGTAAACCTGATGCGCCATATCAAACTGCTTCCTGAAACGGCCCAAAAGCAGATTTCGGTGGAAACGTCCAATTTGTATTCCCCCCTGGCACACAGGCTTGGACTCTATAAGATCAAAGCCGAACTGGAAGACCTGGCAATGAAACATGCCTTGCCGGAGGTGTATCACAGCATCGAAAAAAAGATCCGCGATACCGCCAGTGAACGGAAAAAAAACTTTGAGGAGTTTATAGTTCCTATTCGCAGGAGTCTGACCATGGCCGGACTTGATTTTGAAATTAAAGCCCGGACCAAGGCTATACCTTCCATTTATTCGAAAATGAAAAAGCAGGAAATCGAATTTGACGAAGTCTTCGATTTCTTTGCCATACGCATCATACTCAACAGTGCTGCTGAGAATGAAAAAGCCGAATGCTGGAAAGCATATTCCCATGTCACGGATATATACCCGCCCAATACTTCGCGCCTGCGCGACTGGATTTCGGCACCCAGGCCTAATGGGTATGAATCCCTGCATGTTACGGTTGAAGCTCCCGGAAACAACTGGGTTGAGGTGCAGATCCGAACACGACGCATGGATGAACACGCCGAAAAAGGCATGTCGGCTCACTGGAGGTATAAAGAACAAAAAGGAGAAAAATCTTCGGCTGACGAATGGTTGCGCAACATCCGATCCGTGATCGAAAATTATACCCCCGGCGATGATGAAATAGCCCTGAGCGCCGGGATGAAGGTATACTCGGACCATATTTTTGTATTTACACCGGAGGGACACCTGAAGAAACTCCGCTCGGGAGCTACGGTGCTCGACTTTGCCTTTGATATTCATACCGAAATCGGACAGCACTGTAACGGGGCTAAGGTCAACAGTCTTTTCGTGCCTCTAAAGCATGTGCTGAAAACCGGCGACCGCATTGAGATTACCACCTCCAAAAACCAGAAACCCAATATCGACTGGCTGAACTGGGTGACGACTTCCAAAGCCATTACCAAGATAAAACGCATACTGAAAGATGCCGAATTTTCACAATCGGAAGCCGGGAAAGAACTGCTGATGCGCAAACTGGGGCAGCTGAAAGTCGATTACAACGATGATATTGGGAATAAACTGGTCTTATACTATAAAGCTGCCAGCGCGCTGGACCTGTTTCATGGCCTGGCCGAAGGAAAGTACGAAATCCAGAAAGTGAAGGATGCTTTGCAGCCGGCTGCTAAAACGGAGGAAGTACGGCCTGTGCTGAAGCCGTTCACAAAGATAGATTCCCTTCAGAATAAATCGGGAAAGCAAAAAACACTGGTCATTATCAATGACAGTACACCCCTGGCAGATGTCAAGTTTGCCCGTTGTTGCCAGCCCGTCTCCGGGGATGACATTTTTGGTTTTGTTACGGTGTCGGAAGGAATAAAAATCCACCGCTCCAACTGCACCAATGCTTCCGAAATGCTCGAACGATACCATTACAGGGTAGTGGAGGCCCGCTGGGCCGAAAATTCAGAAGTAACCTCCTATGTGGCAACCATTCGCATCAGCGGCGTCGACCAGGCCGGAATACTGAGCGATATAACCAATGTGGTATCGGGCGATCTGAAAGCCAATATCCGGTCCATTAACCTGAATTCGCACAATGGGAAGTTCGATGGAACCATCATGGTTAACGTGGATGGAAAAGCACACCTCAATTTAATTCTTGGCAGGTTAGTGAAGCTGAAAGGAATCCGGAAAGTCAGCCGGGAGAACTGATATGATGTGGTCCTGCAGGATTTTCTTTTTGGATCAGCCCCCGTATCGGGCTGAATATATTACTCTAAGCCGGGAATTCAATTTTTTATGCACTATCCAGGGTACAACACAGGCGATGTAATTTTATCCGAAGGGGAATGGTATCCCTTCCGTATCCATAATCTTGTTCAGTTGCAGGACCATGCCTGGTATTATGTGTTGCAGGACCCCAATGGATTAAAACACTTTATGCCGGCTGAATTTTACATGAATTACGGTTTAAATACCGGTGATGCGGTTTTGTGCAAAATCGACAGGATAAATTGTACCGGCCGCATCTTTATTGAACCGGAGCACCCGCTGTACCGTATAGGGGAAATATACCCTTTCGACCTGGTAGCAGGCCCGGCGGATGGCAGCGCTGACAGAATCATTGTGTCCGATTTGTATAAAAATTGCATTGAAGTACCGGTATACGACAAAAAAATAACCCATGGGGAAGCAGGGGTGAAGGTCATGTGCAAGGTGTTAAATATCAAAAAAGGCAAACCGATTCTTGAAATCAGTATAAATAATTCTTTATTTATTGATTAAATTACTATCATACAACTAGATGCAAATCTTTTACTTTATTAACAATTGTTCATAACTCCTGTGCAATCATGGTGGAGTGATTTCCTTAAAAACACTTGACAAAGGGGGGCAAAAAGATGTAATTTTAATTCACCGGACGAGATCATGGTAACCGGCCCTGGAAAGGCTGCCGAACTTCTGAGAAGGAGGGAGGTTCCAATCCCTGAGAAGCAAAAGTGAAAAGCCCGAAAGGGTAAATTACTCAAGCCGATCTGAAAGCCGGAATGCATGAAGAAATCAGAGGGTATGCAGCACCCTGTACTGAATGACCGAAAGGAAATGAAGAACAGTTTCACCGCAAGGTGAACAGGACCTGAGGATGGAAAAGGTGAATCGGAAACGAAACATTTTGAAATCCCGGAACAGATGAAAATCAGGTTGAAAAACCGGATGAGTAAAATGAACCTATCCTTGTTGCAGTAAGATCCCGACGATGGAAAGCATGCAGGAACGTATCAAACAAGAACCGTAAGGCTTAAGGATGGTATATTCCCAAGATCGCCGAAGCGCGGCACACGGCAGGACAAACAAATCTGGCAACAGATGAGTCGACCGGGCCGAAGCCAGGGGAAGCCCTAAGCCGCAAGGCTAAAGGCCAGTCAGGCGAGCCGGGGTTCCCGGGAAGGTAAAAGTTCCCGATACCTACAGAAGTTATCAAACCTACGGGCCAGGTAACAACAACGCTTCGAATGCAGTAACCGACAACGCGCAGGCGTGGCCGAAAGCCGGAATCCCGAGAGGGACCCTGGCAAAAGCCCGGGATTATCCTGAAAGTTCTCCCGCGTGGAGAAAACTACAGTGTGAAACCAGTGCCGGAAAAAACAAGGTGTGGTGCCAGTCACCTGCCTTGAACAACACAGGGCATTCCTTAACGGCATGCCAATCTGTAAATTCTGCAGAGCAAACGCCGGCCACCATCAGTAGCTACGGCTGCTGAAAGTGAAATGGGGAACCATCCGACAGGATAGTTCCCCATTGCTTTTTCCATGAGTTTGTATTATTTCTGATCCAGTTCCGAAAAGTCCACATTTTGCCCCCATTTTTTGTTGGGTTTGGGCCCCATCACAAAGCTGAGCTCCCCGCCGTTCTTAAGTTCATCGTAATGAAAGTAGGGCTTGTTCCATTCACGGCCATTCAGTTTTACGCTCTGAATATAGATATTTTCATCATTCAGGTTGGCAGCCGTAATCTTAAAATCCTTTTGGTCAGCCAGATGGAGTGTTATGCTTTTCAGAACCGGGCTCCCTATGGCGTAATAATTCGAACCCGGGCAAACCGGGTAAAAACCCATGGCGTTAAATATATACCAGCTCGACATTTGCCCGCAATCATCGTTTCCGGAAAGGGAATTGGGTTTGTTGCCATACTGTGTTTTGATGATGGTGTGAACATATTGCTGGGTTTTCCAGGGCTGACCGGCAAAATCGTACAGGTAAATGATATGATGACTCGGTTCGTTCCCGTGCCAGTATTCGCCTAACCGTCCCTGGATATCGCTCACATTATCGCTTGAATTATCATTAAAAGTGAAGAGTGAGTCTAACTTTTGGGTAAACGGTTTTGGGCCACCATATAAATCAATCAGCCCTTTCACATCATGCGGCACATACCAGGTATACTGCCAGCTGGTTCCTTCAGTAAAATCGCCTCCCTGAATATACTCGTGCGAATGAAAAGGCTCACGCCAATGACCTTTTGAGTCACGCCCACGCATCAGCATGGTAGTCGTATCAAACAGGTTTTTATAGGCCTTCGATCTGTGGGTGAAATAATTATAATCCTCCGTTTTACCCAGCGATTTAGCCATTTGTGCTACACAGAAATCATCGAAACCATATTCCAATGTCTTGGATACGGATTCATTTTCTTTGTCAAAAGGAACCCACCCGAGTATGCTATATGTTTTCACATTGTCATAATCAGCATTCATGGCCGTGGTTTTAATTGCTTCGTAAGCCCGCTGGGCATCAAATCCCTTAATGCCTTTCATATAGGCATCCACAATTACCGGAACTGCATGATAGCCAATCATACACCAGGTTTCGTTGGAACTCAGCGACCAAACCGGTAAAAGGTGATCGGCACTCTGATCATAATGCGCCAGCATCGAATTGATCATATCTGCATTGCGGGCAGGCTGCAGCAGGCAAAACAAGGGATGAGTCGCCCTATAGGTATCCCAGAGCGAGAAAACGGCGTAATTGGTAAAGCCAACGGCCTTTCTGAAGTTATTATCCAGTCCCCGGTAGGTCATGTCAGCATCCTGGTACAGCATGGGGGTGAGGAAAGCATGATACAGGGCGGTATAATAAGTTTCCTTTTCTTCAGAGGTTCCTTCAACGCTTACTTTATTCAGCTCGGCATTCCATTTTTCGCGGGTTGATTTCAGCACCTGCCCGAACCCGAGACCGATGATTTCCGAATTCAGATTTGAGGCGGCACTTTCGGAGCTGATGGCTGAAATGGCAACTTTTACAACAATTTGTTCATCAGTCTGAGTGGAATACCTGGCAAAGAACTGAAGGTTTTTCCCGGCACTTTCCTTTGCGCTTCTAAACCTGTAGGTATTGTAGGTCATGAGTTTGCCATCATTCATGACGCCGAAATCAAGGAATGGTTTCGAAAATACTGCCGTAAAATACACATACCTTTCCCTGGCCCATCCATTGACCATATGGTAGCCGCAAATGGTGGAGTCGTTAATAACCCGTATATTCGACCATATGGTATTCCAGCGTAGATTTTTACTCATATCGATGCTGATGATAGCGCTGTCGGTAGCCGGAAAAGTAAAACGCAACATTCCCGCCCTGTCACCGGCGGTGCATTCAACCCTGACATGATTATCAGACAGTTTTACCGAATAGTAACCTGCTGAGGCCATTTCGTCCTTATGCGAAAACCTGGCCCGGTATCCCGAATCAGGATTATTTTTGGGACCCTGCACAAACCAGGGCTTCCCAACCTGTGGCATAAAACGTATATCCCCCAGGTCGGGGATGCCGGTACCGCTGAAGTGGGTAAGGCTAAAAGCGATAATTGAGCTGTCGCCATAATCGTAGCCCGAAGCCGTTTCCCAGAGGTTATCTTCGGTATCGGGCGATATCTGTATCATTCCGAAAGGTGCAACCGCTCCGGGGTAACAATTCCCTTCGCCAAAGGTTCCGATCAGGGGATTCACGAAATCCACGGTTTCCTTGTATTTATTGGCTTCCTGGGCATGTAGCCGGCAGCATACAGGAAGAAAGAACAAAGCCATAAGGAAAAAATACGGGAAACCTAAGCTGGAAATTTTACTCATATGGTGAGATTATGGGGTTGAAGTAACAATTGAACTGAGCTTGATGTAAAACGAGAAGCCGGCCCGCAAAGATAAAAACACTGAATCTCATGCAAATAACCAATCGAGCTTAGCTGGTCTGTTTCTAAAGGGACTGATTTTCATTAACTTAAATTAGGATCACAGAGATTGGAAAGAGCAAATTTCGTGTTTTTATCAGCGCCTTGAACCTTATGGCCTGATAATTTTCGATAAATTGAACGCTGGTATACCAGCAGACCGGTTCTGTATCCGGATGTCGGTTTTGAAAATGACATTTAGTAATATTCATCATATCGTATGCGGCAGGTAAACGTTCATTCCTGCGGTCTTCTATTCAGTTTGACATAGTGAGATGGCAGAGGATAACAGGAACAACAATAAAAATTTATAAGGAAAACTTCTGGATTTAACCCGATTTGCTTTCTTTTTCAGGATATATTTTGTCAGTTTCTATCTTACCACATATATTCGGAGTAAATTTGCTTAATTGAATCGTGAATTATATGGCTGGTAATAAATACGCCGTGATCGGCATAGGACAATTCGGGAAAGCAATTGCAAAAGCCATTTCGGCCAAAGGGTATGAAGTAATGGCGATTGACAGTGATCCGGAGATTATTGACAGTATCGGCGACGACGTGGCCTATGCCGTTACCCTGGATGCCACAGATAAGAGGGCCTTGCAAGGGCAGGGTATTGAAGAATTTGATGCCGTGGTTGTGGCCATCGGATCCGACTTTGAGCAGCGCCTGCTTTGCGCATCCATACTGCTCGATTTGAATGTCAAACGCATTATAACCAGGGCCAACGGCGAAGCCCAGCGTATCATACTCGAAAAAATGGGGATTACTGAAGTGCTTTCCCCGGAAGAAGAAGTGGGTATTATAGTGGCTGAACGCATGCTTAATCCCAGCATCATGAGTTACCTCCAATTGCCCGACAATCACAGGGTAGTGGAACTGATCAGTCCTAAAAACTGTATTAACAAGACATTTGGCGAAATTGACCTGCGCGATAAATATAAGCTGAGCCTGATCACGGTTAAAGAGGAACTCCGGGTAATAAAAGACGGGAAAGAAATCATTGAACACCATATAATCGGGGTACCCGATTCAAAACAATCCTTACAGGCTACCGACAGGCTGGTTATTTTCGGGCATGTTCATGACATTGACCGCTTTCTCGAAATCAATACCTAAGGCATGTTCAGGGACAGAATTTTCGGGATCAGAGAATATGTGAATATCCGTCTATATAAGCATAAAGCTTATGTTATCAAATTCTTGCATCTTGCCAGCTTTATTGTTTCGATAATCGCTATTACTGCCATTATTTACCAGAACGGTTTCCCTCAAACCGCCCGGTACAACAGTCTGACCGAGTCGGTCATTGGCTTCAGTCTGATCTTTTATGTACTCAAATTCTCGGTGAGGATCTTTTATGATTTTCATCCGGTTGATTTTATCAGGCAGAACCGGTTTGAAGCTATTTTGTTATCATTGATTGTCGTCGATCAGCTGATCAGTATGGTTACCGGTTCGCATCTGGTTCAACAGTTTATGAAAGCAATTGGTTTTCCAGGCATTCATGCCTATTATAACTTGTTTATCCAGTTTTATATTTTCCTGATCATTGCCATTGAATTGGGAAAAGCAGGCAGGTATATCGATAAAATACATATAGGCCCTTCAGGATTACTGGCTTTATCTTTTATCTTCATAATAGTAGCGGGGACCGGGCTATTATTACTGCCCGAAATGACTGTTTCCGGCATAAGCCCCATAGATGCACTTTTTACCTCAACCAGTGCCTGCTGTGTTACCGGGCTGGTGGTTGTTGACACTTCAGTATGTTTTACGCTGAAGGGCCAGACTGTCATCATGATGCTGATACAGGTCGGTGGACTCAATATTATTTCTTTTGCTACCCTATTTGCATCCTTTTACCGCAATTCAGCCGGTATCCGTATGCAGTCGCTGATCAAGGACCTTGTTTCAACTGACAAGCTAAGCAATACCCGGGAATTGTTACAAAAGATTTTTCTATATAGTATATGTATTGAATTCGCAGGCGCAATGCTGCTTTATATTACATGGCCCAACGAATTAATATTCAGGAATATAGGTGAAAAAATCTATTTTTCTGTATTCCATTCCGTATCAGCTTTTAATAATGCAGGTTTTGGACTGTTTACGGATAACCTTTATGAAATTACGGTAAGGCACGCTTATAATCTTCAGTTGGTGATAGCCGCCCTTATTTTCCTGGGCGGCATAGGTTTTATTGTACTGGAAGATATCTTTGGTCTGAAAAACAGGCGGGAGCGGCGCCTGGTAAAATGGAAAAGGCTGCAGACCCATTCACGTATCGCCCTCTATACTTCAGCTATACTTATAGCGTCAGGGGCTGTAGTTTTTTACCTGGTTGAATACAACCGCTCTCTATCGGGATATGGAGCTTACGGTAGCATAGTTGCTTCCATATTTCAGTCGGTAACCTGCCGGACGGCCGGTTTTAACACAGTTGACTTTAATCATCTTGGCCAGCCTGTATTGATTTTTATGATGTTCCTCATGTTTATCGGAGCTTCACCGGGTTCAACAGGGGGAGGAATTAAAACAACCACTTTTTCGGTTATCCTTCGCTCAGCCATTAGTAACATAAAAGGACGGAAGAACGTAGAGATTGTCAAGCATACGATTTCAGGTAATACGATCAACAAAGCTTATTCAATTGCTTTATTTTCGATTTCGCTGATTTTTATTTCAACATTCGTCCTTTCGGTAACAGAACCTGATAAGAGTTTTCTCAGCCTTTTATTTGAAGAAATATCTGCTTTCGGTACTGTCGGGTTATCAACCGGTATTACTTCGACTCTGAGTTTGGCCGGGAAAGCTATTATCATTCTTACCATGTACGTTGGGCGGATTGGAACCCTGACCCTGGCGCTGGCTATTACAAAGAGGGTTGTTTATACTAAATACCGTTATTCCGAAATTAATGTCCTGGTTGGATAAATCCCTTCTGCGTTCAAAGGGGCCCGAAAGTTCTTCATTACTGGCTTCTGCATTACAACCTCAAAATATTTGCCTAAAAATTGAATCGGTGAGTATGCTGTAAACGACACTTAAACCAGGGGTAGCAGGAGTTTTTTATAAATGTATAGGTGGAGCCGGATGGAACAGAAAAGGATATAAAAAAAGAAAAGAGAGGTGGTCTTCCTCTCTTTTCAGTGTTTTTTAATTATTTGTAGAAAAAAAATGCTGTTTGATTATTTTCAGGGGCTAAAGTATAATTATCTCTCAGATAATCTGTAATAATCATTGTTAAAAGATGTTAAAGAAATAATATTCATTATTCATCCGATTCCTTTTCCTGGTTTTTTTCTTTTTCTTCGTCGTCCTCGTGCTCGTCACCCTCTTTTAAGTCCAGGGTCGAGTCGAAGAAGTCCTCATCCTTATCGGATTTGGTATCGATTTTTACCGGTACTTTAATCAGGTAACTTGCCTCATCAGTATCGAGGGTAATGGCAAAAAAGAAAGCTCCCCCGGCCATGGGTACCTTAATGGTATTGTTGATCCAACCCAGGGGATATTTTTTGCGAATGGCTTCCATTAAGTCAGGAGTGACATTAGCATAATTGATTATCAGTTTTTTACGATTGGTTTGCATTGTGGTAACAGATGTTTTTCAGAATAAGGGTGCAATTATACGGAAGAAAACGAAAAAAACATATTTTTTCTGATAAATTAACAAGGATTTATCATTTTCTAAGGTTCTAATTTACTTTTTTGAGAACGATGGCTGTACGGCAGGTAAAATAAATACTCAGCCAGTAAGTAGATGTGGATGCATCCAAACGTGTGGAATAGAGCATCTCTTCATTGATCCTGCCCTGTCCGCCAAAGCTGGCATGATCGGTATTCAGAATGATCCTGTATTGTCCCGGTTCCGGCACGGCAAACTCATACCCGGGTATGGAACCATTAGCATGAAAATTAAAGAGGAAAATTAAACCTGCCCTTTCAAAAATCAGGCATTTGTTGACTTCATCGCAATTGATCTGGCTGGCATACAGGGTACTCAGGAGCGCCGCATCTTTAATTGTTTTAATCATGGCCCGGTCGAAGTCCGAAAGATAATGGTACCGCAATAAAGGATTATCCATAAGCGACCATTGGCGTCGTGCATATTGGTAGCTCCAGCCATTTCCTTCGCGAGGAAAGTCGATCCATTCGGGATGGCCAAATTCATTGCCCATGAAGTTCAGGTAAGCCTGGCCTCCAAGCGAAATGGTAATCAGCCGTATCATTTTGTGAAACGCGATGCCCCTGTCAACGACAATATTTTCATCGGACGATTGCATATTAAAATACATTTCCTTGTCCATCAGGCGGAAGGCAATGGTTTTATCACCTACCAGGGCCTGGTCGTGCGATTCGCAATAGGTTACCGTTTTTACATATGGAAGCCGGTCGTTAAGCACCTGCCACATCTCACCCATGCTCCATTGTTCGTCGGGTACATCTTTCAGGTATTTAATCCAGAAATCCGGGATCCCCATCCCCAGTCTGAAATCAAACCCTATTCCTCCATCCCCTATGAGTGAAGTAAGCCCGGGCATTCCCGACACATCCTCGGCAATAGTAACGGCCTTAGGATTAATGCAATGACTGAGATGATTCGCCAGCTGCAAATAGGTGACGGCATCGTATTCCACTCCCTGCTTAAAATATTTGTCAATGTTATCAATAGGTTCGTCACCATGGTGGAAATACAGCATGGAACCGACCCCGTCGAACCGGAATCCGTCGAAATGAAATTCTTTCAGCCAATAGCGGATATTCGACAGGAGAAACTGCAACACTTCGGTTTTGCCATAGTCGAAAAGTTTGGAATCCCAGTTGGGATGTTCGCCCCTGGCACCGGCATGAAAATACTGGGTTTCGGTTCCATCGAAAAGGTTTAAGCCTTCATTCAGGTTTTTCACTGTATGCGAATGCACCAGGTCCATTATGACCGCTATGCCCATGCTATGTGCGGTACTGATCAGGTTTTTCAGATCCTCCGGCGTTCCGAAGCGGGAGGAAGGTGCAAAAAAGCTTGATACATGATAGCCAAAGGATCCATAGTATGGATGTTCCTGAATAGCCATGAGTTGCACAGCGTTATAGCCGGCTTTCTTAATCCGGGGCAGGATGTTTTCGGTGAATTCATTATAGGTCCCCAGGCCTTCTTTCTCCTGGGCCATACCCACGTGGGCCTCGTAAATAAACAGATCACCCAGTTTACTCAGGTCAAAATCATCATTTCCCCAGGCAAAATCAGGTGAAAACCAAAGCTGCCCGCTGAAATTCTTGGTGTCTTCATCCTGTATCACCCGGTTGATATAAGCCGGTATGCGGAGTTGGTCGCCTATGGCACTCTTCACCAACACCTTTATTTTGCTTTCATGGGTAAACACCTCTTTATAATATTCGGCATTCAGTTTTATTTCCCATATCCCGTTTTCCATTTTCTGCAAGGGATGGGAGTATGGATTCCATTGATTGAAATCACCGGTCAGAAACAAGCCATGGGCTGCAGGCGCCCATTCGCGGTATACCCAGCAATTCTCCGAAGGAATGAAATGGA
>CAIPFN010000318.1 GCA_903864265.1 uncultured Bacteroidales bacterium
CAGGGGGAGGATTGAGGAGATTGAGGAGATTGGTGGGATTGATCGGGGGACTTGGGGACAAGGGGACACGGAGACAAGGAGAGGATTGAGGGGATTAAGGGGGGAGGTATGTCAGGTATGCAACACTTATTCGATCCTGACAATTTTACCGATGCTAAGCCTGTTGGGTCCAGGTCAGTTTGGTGCCGAAGCCCAGGCGGTTGTGGGTCATTTTGATGAAATCGGGTTGAATGCTCCAGAGCACCAGTTTTTTAAAGCCGGCGACCGGGAATTTCTTCAGGTAAGCGGTATGGGCTTTCTCGTACAGGTCGCCACTCAGAAGGGCTGAGAGACCGGTAAACTGTACGCCCTGTATCTTTCCTATCATAGTGGTTTCGAGGGCCACAGCGCCGGCTACACGGGGCTGAGCTGCCATTTCGTTCACATGTCGGGTACCATAGTCGGAAGTGAAGACAAACAGGTTCAGTTCAGCCATATACACATAGAAACAGGTACAGGTGTAAGGAACATTATTGGCAGAAGTGGCCAGGGTGAAAATATGATGTTTATGGATAAACCCGGTAATCCGGATTTCGGGAAATTCTGTCATGCGTGGGTACTGCTTCCTATAGAATTACTTTATGCTTTCAACAACTCAGCCTTTGAAGATCATTTTCAGGGCCATCAGTATCAGAGCCAGGCCAAAAATCTTTTTCACCACATCCACCGGGATATTAAGGGCTATTTTGGATCCGAAATACCCTCCCACCGTGAAGGTGATGGCAATGATGAGTGCGTATTTCAGGTTGATCTGTCCCGATTTGTAATAATTCATAACTGCCAGTATTCCTACCGGGGGCAACATTACGGCCAGGCTGGTTCCCTGGGCAGAAATCTGGTTCATCCCCAGAAAATAAATCATGGCCGGGATCATGATCACCCCGCCTCCCAGGCCTACCATCCCGCCGAACACGCCGGCCGCAAGCCCTATCAATGCCAGTAAAAGTACTTCCTGAGAATTCATAGTATGATTGTTTTATTTAAATGTCTTTAAATTTTGAGGGTTTCCTTACGGGACAAAACCCAGGTTTACCTGGCGACAGGAACCAAGGGGGTTAAAAATCGAGGCTCAGCGAAAGGTAGAATATGCGCGGCTGCACCACCTGGTCCTCAATACCCCAGGCCCAGTCGGCACGCAGGAAATACCCAAACAGCGTACTTCTCAGGCCAAAGCCGTAACCTGCTATGAGCGGATCTTTCTGCACCTGCACCGTGATATCCAGGGGCTTACTGGTGATGGTGCGGGTGTAATAGGTATTATCTTCGGTAAGCGGATCGAGACCCTGCCAGGCGGAACCTATATCGGTAAATCCTATAATCTGGAAATTATTCAGAAATTCAGAACGAAGCGGCTTATTGAGGAAATACCTGAAAACCGGGAACCGCAATTCGGAACTCAGCAAGGCAAAAGTGTTGCCGCTGCGCGCATTCTGCTTGAACCCGCGCATGCTGGTGGCCAGGGTCTGGAAAGCATAATTCTGGGTATAATCAATCTGATACTCGGAATTGAACTGGGGTGAAAGCCAGTTATCGACACCTCCCATATAATAAAGCAGCCTGTCTTTCCCAAACGAAGTACTTCCGGCAAAACGGTTCGCCCAGATAAAAGAGCGGTGAATACGGGTATAATGCCTGAAATCAAATCCAAATACAATCATATTGACCGACTGCTTTTTCACCAGCTGGTAATATTCGCCGAACACCTTGAAGCGCAGGCCCTGCATCAGGTTGATCCCCAGTTCGCGGGTGTTGTCGTAAACCAGCTCGCCTTTTGCAATGGCCCAGGTACTGCCATCCGCATTCATATTAGCCGTAGGATAGTCATAAGCGAGCACAAAAGGTTTGTCGTACTGTACCGAAGCGGTTCCCTTCACAGCGAAAACCTCGGTAAAAGGATAACGCAGAACATAATGCATTTCGTGAATACGATGGCGGACATAGGCATTCGTATAAGACACATCGAATCCGGTACGGTGGAAATACACTTCCCTGTCGAGGCGGTGTTTGAGGTTAGCAAAACCGAAGAGGTATTCATTATGAACCAGGCTGGCATTGAGACGCACTCCGCCCAGAATACGGTAATCTTCGAGCAGGTCGGTTCCGCCTATGACAAAGAGCGCATTGGTAGGCGAATTCTGATATACAGGTCCCGAGTACCCCAGATAAGGCTGGTAGCTCAGATTGAGGTATGAAAAATCGAGCTGGCTGACCAGAGTATTTACCGAATATTCCACGTTATAATTGCGTGGCTTCGGAAGTTTTATGATACCATCCGTAATTTCGGGTTGAAGCACACTGGTTCTTCGGCCCGTTCGCCTGCCCGAGCTAAGATCGCCCGAAATCTGGTAGTTATTTATATCCACACCGGCCGTATCAACCTGAGAAGGCGGTATGTCGTTTTCGTACACGGCCACAAACCGTTTCCGCCTGACTTTAATTTCAGGTTTCAGTTTCTGGAGGGTTTCCTCCTCTTTTTCCTTCGCGGCTTTTTGTTCCCGTGCCAGCATATATCTGGACTGTTCCAGGTTTTGAAGCGGGCTGATGTTCCCTTGCGGAATATCACCGGTATAGATATGGAATTTATCATCCTCAAAGACGATTTCGGCCGTTTTACGCCCGGTAAAGCTAACATCCTGCGATAAAATGCTTCGGGGAAAATTGGTAAGCGGGAAGGTATGGGTAAAATACCGGTAATGAACCGTGGTATCCACAAAGGCTACCGCGCTGTCGAACTTTGCCGCGTAGCGGTTGTAAACGCCATTGGCATCGCTGAGATAGGTGAAATAACCGGGGCTGTAGGATTCAGGTTGAATTTCGTTGGCCAGGCGTGTTTTGGTAACCCGGTTCAGCACTTTACTGCCCGAATTCATGTCGTAAACGAAAAGGTCGTTATTCTCCAGTCCATCGTACGATCGCACATTCTCCCTGGTAAAACGTATAGTGTCATCGGGCCGGTTTGAACTGAAGATAATCCTGCTGCTTTTTGCCAGGAACCTGGGATTCAAATCGTTATATACATCCTGAGTGATGGGTTGGGCTGTATTTGAGGCTATGTTGTACACGTAAATATCGGATTGGCCGTGCTGTACCGCCGACATCACAAACGATCGTCCGTCGGGGGAATACGAAAAATCAAGAATTTTCTGAAAGCTGTATAGGTTCTGGTTCTGCCAGGTACGGGTTTCCATGTCGTAAAAATACAGGTACAACAGGCCCTTTCGTTCAATAATCATGGCCGCAATGTTTCCCGAAGGATGCCAGGCCAGGAGGGGATAGGAATAGTCGACCTTTTCGTCGGTTCGGAAGCCTTTGCGGAAAATTCGTTTTTTCGAATCGCTGCCTGCATCGTACAGGTACACTTTATACAAACCTTTCTCATTGACGGTATAGAGCATTTTCCCACCGTCGGGGCTTATACGCAGGTTGTCGTAAACCTTGTCGTGCTTCAGTTTAAACGGAACTTTCGGGTTATAGGGACTAAAACCGGCAGTGCCCGGCGCATAAACCTGTTTATACCAGTCGTACCATTCTTCTATCACTTTCTTGAACGAGATGCCCAGTACATAAAGGAATCCGCTTTCGACGCTGCGGTTTACCCTGACCATGTAAGCGATATTGGCGATATTTTCCTCCCCGTACTTTTCGGATATAAAACGCCAGAGGGAATGGCCTGCCAGCACGGCATCCTCATCCATCAGGTGGTTAAACTGTTTGTATTTCCCGTTCAGAATTCCATCCTTCACTTTATTGTCGAGTTCCGTATCCCAGTTGCGGCTGTAATACGACACCAGTCCGTCTATATACCAGGCAGGAAGGCTGATAAGGGTGCTGTTTTTTACCTGTGAGCCAATGGAACCGCCATAAATTATATTTTCGAGCATCAGTCGGGTGATTCCGGCCCGGATCTGACGGTCGAAATGGTTCAGATCGCCGTCGAAATACAGGAACACCTTGGTGCCAATAATATGAGTTACGCCCCCGGTATTGTACTGGGTTTGGTTCATCAAACCGAGATTGCTCTGCTTAAGGTCCGAATAGGTATTGTAGATGATAAACTGGGTTTTATTATCCAGGGTTGTTTCCAGTTTCCGTTCAACTTCAGGGATATATTTGGCAGCATAATCGGCTGCATGCTGGGCCAGTTCTTTCCCGTTCAGGTAATAATATACGTCGAAATTGTTAAACCGGAAGTAGGTCCAGAGAAAATCAGTGTATTGAACGCGGTTTTTGCCAAAGGTTATCTGTGAACCGTTGTAGAACTGAGCTGAGGCCGCAAACGAAAAAACCCACACTATCAGCATGATACACAACATGCGTATTGCATTCACCATCGCAAACACGGGAGGCTTTTTCATTGCGTCGTTCCTATTTTTCAACCTGCTAAAGTAACAAAATTCCGCGCCACATTGTTTATGTATTTGGATATTGGAATAATTGGTAATTTTATGCCTGATTTGGGACGAGGATTGAGGGGATTGAGGGGATTGATGGGTTTGATGGGGAGACAAGGAGAAGGGGTGACAAGGAGAAGGGGTGACAAGGAGAGGGGGAGACAAGGAGAGGGGGTGACAAGGAGAGGGGGAGACAGGGAGAGGGGGCGAGGGGGCGACAAGAGGAGGGTCGATTTTAGCAGGATACACAATTTATCAAACATGCAAATTATGGATAAGAAGATCAACAGGTTTGTTTTTAACTCGTTTGGGGTTAACACCTATATTTTAAGTGATGAGGCCGGGAAATGCCTGATCGTAGACCCGGGCTGCCAGTATCACGGGGAAGAAACCGAGCTGCTTGGTTTTATTACAGGGAACCACCTTATCCCGGTGGGGCTGGTAAATACCCATTTTCATATTGATCATATCCTGGGCAACTCATTGGTGAGCAAAACATTTAACCTGAAGCCCCAGTGTCACCGGAACTGCAAAATGTTCTGGGAAACAGCCTCGGAATTCGGGTCGGTATTTGGCATCAAGGTGGAAAACCTGATCATACCTGAGAATTTTATTGAAGAAGGGGACCTGCTTGCCTATGGAAGTTCATCCGTAGAAGTGCTTTATACCCCGGGCCATGCCGATGGCAGCATCTGCCTGGTAAATCATGCCGAACGCTATGTGATATCGGGAGATGTTCTTTTTCGCGACAGCATAGGACGCACGGATCTTCCAACCGGCAATTTCGACCTGCTGCAGAACAGCATTACGACCCGGTTATTTACCCTGCCTGATGATTACACCGTATTTCCGGGGCATGGACCCGAAACGACCATAGGGTATGAAAAGGCGAATAACCCTTTCCTTCATTAGGTCAATTCCCGCTTTCGGCATACAGGAAAACCCGTTTTCCGGATAATGAGACTTGTGTGTTTTGCTCAGTTGAAGGAGAGCACCAAATGAAAAACCTCAGGGGGATTCCCTGAGGTTTTTTTATTCAACCAGTCATTCTTAGGTAACATGATTTTAGACTCAGGTGAAGATTGCCGGATATGCTACAGAAGGCTCAAAACCTAAATCTCAACCTTCTTCATTCCTGAATGATTTGCAGGCTGTCAGCCATTTCACTTAACAGCCAGTCTTAGTAGATGCGTTTCCCATCGGAAAAAGTGACTATAAAAGCATCCTTAAATCCAAGCTTAACCACTTTTATCTGGTATCTGGCAGCTTCAGCCCGTGTAGCGAAAACACCCGAGGTGTATTTATATTTTCCCCCGTCGCGGTACATTTGTATGTTGTCGAGGTCCTTAAATTCAGGATCCTGCAGGGACTTTTCCTTATTGAGTGCATATAAATTAACACTATAGGTAACTGTTGAGGAATTTGCTTTGACAACAGGATTTGCAGTAACGGCAGGCTTCGGTTCTTTAATCGTGGGATTTGCAGTAACGGTGGGTTTCGTCTTAGCCGGAGAAACAGCAGTGACAGGCGGATTTGCTTTTACAGCTTCCTTAATTTGTTTCTCTTCGTTAAACGGTGTGGAAACGATAGTCTGAACTTTCGGATCCAGGGGAGTTGAAACCGTATTTTTGTCAGTTTGCCCTTCTGCTTTTGGCAGCATTTTATCCTGCAGGCAGTTGGCAAAGAAATCAGGGGAAAAGAGGTAAACGGATAACTCCTCGCCATCCACAAACTTGCTCAGGTCATATTCCGGCCTGGTTTCGGAACTGATAAAACCTGTGACTTTAAACTCGGTGCGTCGGTTAGCCTGGTGTTCGGCCGGGGTACAATCGACTCCATCGGCGCATTTGTTGGTAAGCTGGTGTTCGCCATATCCTTTGGCGGTAATCCTGCCTTTATCAATACCAGTACTGATAATATACCGCACAGCGGATTCAGCACGGTTTTGTGAGAGTTTATCGTTGTAGGCAAATGAACCACGACAGTCGGTATGAGAGCCCAGTTCTACGATAATGGCATTTTCCTTCATGATACGCACCAGTTTATCCAGTTCCGGCTTGGCATCCTCACGGATATTATATTTATCGAAATCATAATAGATATTGTCGATCCTGAAGGTTTTATTGAGCGAAAGCTGGTCGAGTAACAGGTCGCGGGGTGCCAGTATGGTTGCTCCCGGTTTTACTTCGGTTACAGGGAAGGGAGTGCAGTCGGCAATATAATTGGTCATCATGGCTTTCGCTGTAAATTCGGCGGGGTTTTCAACCCGCGTTTTGTACATGCCCTGGGCATCGGTCTTGAGTATTTTCACTTTCCCGCTGGCCGGGTTGAACAGGAATACTGTGGCTCCCGCTATCGGCAACAGGGTTGTTTTATCCTTCACCAATCCGCTGAGGTAGGCAGGCAAAATGACTGCAGGCGGAACCACAGGAGTCGGTGGCTCCAGTTTACGGAAAGCATAAATATCATCGTTACCCACTCCACCCGGGCGGTTCGACGAGAAAAACCCGTTTTTATCCCCCGGTGCAAAAGCGATGGCAAAATCGTCAAAGGATCCGTTCAATGGAGGCTGAAGGTTTTCGGGAGTAGTCCATTTCCCATTGACCATCCTGGTTTTAAACATATCCAGAGCCCCGTAACCCGGGAGGCCTTCGCTGGCAAAATACAATTCACCGTCGTCGCGCATGGTCGGGAACATCTCGTTTTCGGTGGTATTTACCGTTGGTCCCAGGTTAACGGCCGGTCCCCAGGTTTCTTCTTCACGTTTACACATCCAGATATCGGTTCCGCCTTGTCCACCCGGCATATCGCTGACAAAATACAGGCTTTGTCCGTCGGCCGAAAGGGTAGGATGTCCAATGGAATAGTCAGTGCTGTTCAGGAAGAATGGCTTCACCTCGCTCCAGTTCCCGTTGCTTTTGGTCGCATAGTATATTTTTAACAGGTTGGTTTTATAGATGCCTTCGCGCTTGGCTTTTCCATAATAAGCACGTGTGTAATAGATGCTGTTTCCGTCGGAACTGAATGCGGCCGGGCCATCATGGTAGGCCTGGTTGAATTTGGGATCAAACCGGGCTGGGGCCTCCATTTCGCCGTAATATTCGCCGGGAGCCGAGGGCTCTGATTTCATCAGATTCAGGTAGCCACGGCCTGTCCATCCGTATTTCTTTGAATCGGCAGGATTGGTCATATGATCGGAGGCAAAAATAAGTTCCCCGTTATACAGGGCGGGTCCGAAATCGCTTTGGGCTGTATTGATCCTGTTCACGTTTTTAATCTCATAAGCAGGTTTCAGTGCATTCCAGGGCCCGAGTACACTGTCGCAATGCGAAACAAAGATTTTTCCCCTGCTGTCCGATGGTTCAAGGGCCGCATATTTACTGTACATCTCCCTGGCCATCTTATATTCGCCTGTAGCCTGCAAGGCCCTGGCGTAATAGAAATAGGTAATCGGTTTCGCACCTGAAAGAGCCACGGCTTTTCCATACCAGGCTTTGGTGTTAAAAATATCGTGCTGCAACCTGTAACATTCAGCCAGGAGAGGAATGGCCTGAACACGGGTTTTTTCGTTCCCGGCTGCTTGCTTTAATATGCCAACCGCTTTGGAATATTCATATTTATCCATCAGCTTTTGAGCTCTCTTAATTGACTGTGCACTTATGAATGCCGGTAATAACAGGCCCGCCAGGATTATCAGAAAATACTTGTTCATCGGTTAAGCTTTTAATGCGTACAAACTTATAAAATAATCTTTTTTATTCTTAGAAATACCTTGGTGTGAGCAGTCGCCGGTTCAGGTTGAAGTCATAACTCAGCCTGATTTCGTGTGATCCCTTGTTGTAAACCTTCAGTTCATTCAGCCAGATATCGTAGGAATATCCGATACGCAGGTTCTGCGACACATTGACCTCCGTAATCAGCGAAATGGCTTTTTCGGTGCGATACGAAACCCCCAGCCACAAGGTTTGAACAAACAGGAAACTGGCATTCAGATCCAGCTGGGGCGGTGCATTCTTTACGTATTTAGCCATCAGCGAAGGGCGGAAAACTACATTATCACTTATTGGAATGGCTATACCCGCCATGCCGTAGAAATGGGTAAGCAGGCGGGCAAACTGAGCTTTACCGGTGGTATCCGTTACCACCATCGTTTGGTTTTGCAGCAGCTGATGCGTCGAAACCCCCACATAAAATTTATCGGTATAATAATACACCCCGAAATTGGCATCCGGTACAAATTTGTTTTTTATCTGGTATTGCAGCAGGGGGTCGTTGGCATCCAGGGAGTTCAGGTTTTTGGAATCGAGACCGCTGTATTTCACTCCGGCCTGCAGGCCGAACGACAATTTACCTTCGGGGAAAATAATACGGTAGGCAAAGGTAGCCATGGCGCTGTTGTAAACCATAGGCCCTATGTTATCGTTCAGCAGGCTAAGCCCCAGGGCCAGGTGCGGATTGCTCAGGGGTGCATGTACCGATGCGCTTACGGTTTTAGGGGCCCCGTCAATATTCACCCATTGATTTCGGTAAAGGGCATCGAGGGTAAGCACTTCGCGGCTACCAGCATAACCGGGATTCACTGCAAGTTTGTTAAACATATATTGGCTGAACAAGGGATCCTGCTGTGCGAACACCGAAGTTCCCAGTAAAATCATAAGGGCAGTAAGAAGCTTTTTCATAATTCCATGTTTTTCTTTTTGTAAGCGTATTCCCGATTCGTTCCTTTAATTCCGGTGAGTTGCTGGTTGCATAAAACAAACCAAGTTTAACCAGCTACACAGGCAGGAGCTTCGGACTGAAGCTCCCGCCATGAGCAGGGTAATCTTATTGATTTGAACCGCGTAAGTATATCCATCCGGTGCGTGAGCCTAAATTCTTTATCTCAAGGATATAGAAATAGGTACCGGCAGGAAGGTCTTTATTGCGGTTATTCGTTCCATCCCAGAACACATTCTTGTTATCATAACGGCTGAATTCCCTGATTTTATCACCCCAACGGTTGAAAATCACCACGGTATTATCGGGGTATTTCTCAATTCCGACAATTTTCCATATATCATTACTGCCGTCGCCATTAGGTGTAATCAGGTTATAGATAATCAAATCACCCATATCCGGTTTCTTGATGTGGATATAGACCATAGCCGTATCACACCTCGAAGGATTACCGTTATCGCAGATCACGTAGCAGAAGGAATCATCACCGGCATAATCCAGATCAGGCGTATAGGTTATCTTGTTGTTGGAGTGCAGATCAACATACCCGTGCGAAGGGTTGCCGCAAAGGGATACCGTGAGTGGATTGCCGTCGGGGTCGGAATCATTGATGGTGACCGAAATCAGGCCTGAAGTATTCACAAGCAGGGTATCGTAATCATCAACAGCTACCGGAGGATGGTTAATGTAAGCTCCCATAAATACAATCATACTGTCACTGGACGAACAGCTTGTGGTGATATCCATGACGGATAGCACAAACTGGCTTTGAGCGGTGAGCGGCAGAGTTGCCGGGGTTGACACATTATTGTTGACCAACAGATCCGATGGCTCCCAACTCCAGACATAAATGCCTGAACCACCTGTGACAGAACCCTGCAGGGTTGTTACAGCTCCTTCAGGGATGGTTTGGTCGGGTCCGGCATTCACAACAATACCCGCATTTACGGTCAGCAGCACCTGGTCGTTGGCCGTGATGTTGGAACAAACGCCGCTGCCTGTTACACTGAGTGTGAAGGTAACCGTCCCTACATAAGCTGAAGCAGGGATGAAGGTTGGGGTGAGCGAATTTTTGTTCACTATGGTACCCGCTTCTGCCGGGACAGCTTTCCATACCAGGGATGAATAGTTGCTGGCCGTAGCCGTGCTCATGGTAAAGGAAGTATTCTGGCAGATTGTGGCATCATTACCGGCATTAACCAGAGGAGCGGCATGCAAGCTTAGGATCACCTTACCCGTGAAATCACCACAGGGCGCAATACCCTTAACCTGCATAGTCAAAACAACCGCACCAATAGCAACATCCGAAGCACTGGGCTGATAGGTTGGATTAACAACACCCGGGTCACTAAAGGTACCTGTACCGCTGGTGGTCCATGACACTGAATTGTAGTTTTGAGCCGAAGCTCCGGATATGGTTATGGCCGACATTTCGCAGGTTGACAGGTCCGTACCGGCTGAGGCGGATACAGTTGGGCTTACAGTCAGGATCATCTGGTCGGTAACCGTTCCGCAAGGAAGATTTCCGGTTACATTCAGCGTTAGAACAACCATTGCATTTTCACCCAATGCAGGGGTGTAGGTGGGGGTCAGGGTATTTTCACCACTAAGAACCCCTATGCCATTATGCGTCCAAAGGATAGAAGCATATCCGCCTGCACTTGAACCGTTTATGGTGTAAGCGCTGGTGCTGCAGGTGGAAGCGTCAGGACCGGCATTGGCCAGAGGTGTTTTACTGAATTTCAGCGTCATGCTGCCCGTTGCATTACCACAAGGGGAATTACCATATGCTGTCAGGGTTAAAATAACACTGCCGTTGATGATATCGGAAGCCGTTGGTGTATAGGTAGGATGAAGTGCGGTGGGACTGCTGAAGGTGCCGGTTCCGCTGCTGGTCCATAACAGGCCGTTGTTGCTGCCGGCTGTGGCGGTAGTCAAAGCGTAAACAGAGCCTTCGCAGATAGAGTCACTGCTCACGCCTATGCTGGCTGTTGCCACTGCATTGATAGTAAGAGTCATGGTGCTCACTGCATTGCTGCAGGCCTGGGCCGCCAGGGCGGTCAGCGTGAGGTTTACAGTCCCTGCGGCAAGGTCGCCTGCTCCCGGGGTATAGACAGGATGCAGGATGGCAGCGTCATTAAATGTACCTGTCCCGCTGGTAGTCCATACAAGACTTGTAAAGTTGACGGCACTCGAACCATTGAGTGTATACACAGGCAAACTGGCGCAAACGGTTGCATTTGTTCCGGCCTGGGCTGAAGGCGCCTTGTTGATATGCAGTACGGTCGAACTTGATGCATTTCCGCAAGGAGCATTTCCATAGGCTGTCAGCGTTAAGATAACCGTGCCGTTATTGATGTCAGCAGCACCGGGTGTATAGATTGCATTTAAGGTAGCCGGATTGTTAAAAGTACCTGTCCCGTTGCTGGTCCAGAGCAATCCGTTGTTGTTGGTCACAACCGCCGATCCAAAGAGATAGCTCATGCCTTCACAGATAGTGGCAGTGGCTACCCCTGTGCTTGCAGTTGCTGATGCATTAATGGTCAGCAACATTGAACTTTGAGCATTGGTACAGCCCAGGGCAGCATTTGCTGTAAGGGTGAGGGTTACAGTTCCGGCTGTAATATCGGCTGCACCGGGGGTATAAACAGGATGAAGGATAGCCGGGTTGCTGAAAGTTCCGGTTCCTGAAGTACTCCATACCAGTACCGTGTAATTAGCTGCACTGGAACCTGAAAGAGTGTAAGCCGGCGAACTGGCACAAACCGTTGCATCAGGTCCTGCTGATACCAGCGGGGCCTTATTGATATACAGGGTCATACTATTTATAACATTTCCGCATGGAAGGTTACCGTAAGCTGTGAGAGTCAAAATGACACTGCCTGCGTTTACGTCGGCTGCACTCGGTGTGTAAACCGGGTTGACTGCTGCCGGGTTGCTGAAGGTACCTGTTCCGCTGGTAGTCCAGATAAGACCGTTGTTGTTGCTTACCGTGGCTGAACTCAGTGAGTAATTCATGCCCTCGCAGATGGTTGCACTGGCTATGCCTATGCTTGCGGTGGCTGCTCCGTGGATGGTAATGGTCATCGTGGAAACAGCGGCTGTTGAACAACCTGCATTCGGGCTGGCGGTAAGGGTAAGAACAATAATGCCTGTTTCACCTGCACCGGGAGTATACGTCGGGCTAAGGGTAGTAGCGTTGGTTAACAAACCGGTAGCTCCCGCATTCACCGTCCAGAGTATGGATGCATAATTGCTGGCCGTGGCTCCGCTTACCGTGTATGCA
>CAIPFN010000319.1 GCA_903864265.1 uncultured Bacteroidales bacterium
CTGAAGCGCCCCTTTTCGCCTTATATTTCAGCCGAACTCTTTTCGCCCCTGAATTATCCTCGCTATACCGCTTTTGATAATATTCGCATCGCCTCAGGGGTGGAATACACCATCACCAGGCATCATAAAATCGATATCTTTTATATGATTCAGAAAGAAATGAACGTGAGCAATCCAAGGACTGATTTCATTACAGGTATAGGGTATTCATATAAATTATAAAAGCCCTAGCGGAAGAGTTGAAACAGCTTGATCCGAAGCAGGTGATGAAATACAATCTGATTTCAATTTTTGCATTCAGCATTTGTTCTTTCAGAAAGTCTGTTTTTTTTATTACTTTTGATTAGAATAAAATCCCTGACGGTTTAAAACAACGTACTAACTAAAAATGGTCATTATGAAAAGCTCAACCCGTTTTGGCTGTGCAGCCATATTGCTGTTAGCTCTATTTGTTATTATCAACGGATGTAAAAAGAAATCTGATGATCCGGTGGTTACTCCGATCTTTACTGTTACATCCTCAGCCGTTCTACTTCAGAGCGGTGGCGAAGGCTTGCAGTTTTTTGCGAAATGCACCAACAATGATGTTAAGATGACAAACGTTTCGCTGACCGATCCAACACCATTTATTACCATCTATGATTGCAGAGGAGTCACATTTGCGAAAAATGCATTGATTCCATTACAAAATACGGATGAAGCCTATGCAAAAAAAACAGGAGTCTGGAAATTCAAACTTGTCGGAATCCGTGCATCTGATAATGCTTCTTTTGCCGTTGATGAAACAATGGACGTAAGCAAATAACTATTCAAAGCAGGTGAAATCCCTGGTAGTTTTTGGGTGATAGCATTGGCGCTTAGAAATTTATTTTCTGATTGCCAACTCGCAGAAATTTCGTGCGCTTACCGATGAAGGACCTGAGTCACGCTCACTGGTGAGGTTTCATAGATCAGGATGCAGAGATTTTTTCTTCCCCTGTATAACCATTTTTCAAGCCGATCAAAGGATCAGGACAAAGTCAGTCCCATCGAAATAGAATAAAAGAGGATACTCGGATGTACTTCCTTCGTCATCGTTGTAATATTGTATAATTGAGCGATCCTCAACATTCATAATCGTAACCAGACGGTCACCACAATAATATTCGTATTTCAATCCATCAGCCTGCTGTACTTCGATACCAATCAATTCATCCTTACCGGCAAACTGTTCGGAATAGGACTTCTTCATAACTGATTCGAAATCGGGGTTTAACATGGCTCTGGAGTACTCTTTGAATTTGGCAGATGAAAATGCCATAATCCCATCCAGATCCTTATTTTCGAGCAGGCGATGAAATTCCCTGAATTTATCGAGAATTTTCCTTTGGGTTAGACAATCCTTACCGATCTTTCCTGAATGTGCCCAGGCCGGGTCAGGGTATCCGGGCGTGACGTTGAAACATCCATCCTTTGCCACCATAGAATCCGCCACGTTTGGGGCTATTTCAGCCTGAACAAAAATGGTATCAGGCAAACCGATGCCTTGAGATAACAAAATCACCACTTTGCAAAACATATCCGCTACGGAAAACTCCGGATGCGCCCTGGTTGCCGAATCAACCGGCAGAGGCCGAAGTTTATAAGTGTTTAGCCCGTTCATAAGCCATGAATTTATCGGAAACCGGGATATTATCCCCGGGTATTCGTTGCTCAAAACCGGGATATCATTAATAAGAAGTTCACATCCTATAGCCCGGCTTTCCATCCGCACCGTAAAAAAAGGACCGGATTCAGTCACGGTCATTGCTTTTGTACTCTGGACTGCAATACTGAACATCAAAATACTGAGCATTAATCCTGTTTTAACTTGTTTTAGCATGGCGGTTAAAGTGAAAGGGTTTCAATATAAATGGATCAGGCAGGACTTTGTTATTTCTCATTCGCATCAGGTCTATTTACAATGCTCACCCAATCTCAAAGCCGGATAGTCCCATTCAGTATCAGGCGCAGTAACCCCAGAAAAGCAAAGGTCATGCATCCAAAAAAGAGTGGATACAGGTATAAGTCGCTCCAGGAGTTTACTTTACCTCTGTCCGGTTGGCTGACAAGATAAATAACCTCCACCGAATCACCGAGTTTAGTCTTTGAAGCCAGAGGTCCGTTTTTCGCCGGTACCAGAATCGTATGCGACTTGCCGGATACATCCTCAAATGTAATCTCCGGATAATTACTATCCACCATATTATCGAAGTTCTCCTTCAGCAAGAACCCGGTAACGGTACCGTATGCTTTGATTCCGTTGTAGTGCAGTAGCAGCGTTTGTTTGGAAAACACAAAAGCAGCCGACCCGCATACCGGAATAACAACTGATAGAATAAAAAGCAAGGGGAAACGAAAGGGGTTAAGCCGGAATCGGGAAATCAAAACGGGTAACAGATGGAAGGGGTCATCCAGGCTGGAGTCTCCCGATATGAGTATAGCGGATATCCATATCAATGTTATGAATGCTGCAAATCCCAGTATAATACCGGCAGGGCCAAATGGAAACTCTTTTAGCGAGAGTATCTGAACATTATGAGGATTAGTTCGGCTGTAAGCTAAACTAACCGCTTCTCCCATTTGTGCTGAGTGCGGCAAGGAATTTGACCGGGCGCAGATCCTTATACGTTCTCCTGCCGAAGTAACGAATTCGATCAAAGGCAATTTTCCGGTCTCCTCCAAAGCCTCTCCCGACAAACCAGACCTGGATTCCATGCCCACCACCATTCCATCAGTTCTCTGTCCCGTCACAAGCAAACGGACCGGATTCAGGAGAATCGCTCCGGCCACAACGAGAATCAGCAATACGATTGCACTCAACATCCATCCGATCCAATTTACTATCATGGCAATTCTATTAGTTATTCATTCGTTTGTTAATATGTTGATCCCTTTATCCATAATCGAAAAACAGCCTGGTCAATGGCCCATTCATACGTATTACCTTTTATCGAAACAGGCTGACTCTTGTTTCCCAGATAGTCCCATCAAGGATGAAAAATAATACTTATTCTGAAACTCTGCATTTCAATGCTTATTCACACGCGAACTGAATTCCCAGGGTTTACACAACTAACGCTACAATTGAACTATCTGAGCATCAAATCATACAGCGGCTGATAAGGGTCGCGAAAAACCAGGCTGCCATCCTTATCCCGCACGTAAAGCAAAGCCAGCACTTTTGTGTACCTCACCGATTTCCCCGCATTTACTGAAGCTCTGGCTGCTTCATAATCACTTTTTACCCCTTCGGCAATGCCCTGAATATCAGGCGACATTCCGGCCAACTCCTGGCGCTTAGCCACTTCTGCAGCCTGGCATATTGCATGTTTTTCTGAATGAACAGCAATGCCATCTTCCCAGTATTCAACTGCATAGCCGGCATCGCCCAGGTATTGAACACGGATGTCATAGTCTGTTGCGAGATCTTCCCTGCTCTTATCCTGCAGTTCGCTTAAGAGCCGCATAAAAGTCCCGCCCACATTGAAACGAACTTGTGCGGTATACTCGTTAATTGATTTTATAAGCAGGGCTTCCAATTCAATTTGTTTGTCTTCGGTCAGGGTTTCCATTTTAGATGCCATTAAATGGAATTTCAGTTTATTCACAGGCGATGAAGTGTCGGCCATTTGCTTCAGATCGGCAGGTGAACGTTCTCTTAATTTAATGAATACCGTATCCTTTCGATCGAGGTACACCGGGGATGA
>CAIPFN010000320.1 GCA_903864265.1 uncultured Bacteroidales bacterium
CCAGCAGGCAGCAAACACGACTAAAGAAGGTACTATGTATTTCAGAATTTCCAGGAGCGTATTCATATCTGTTTAACGTTTTTGCAAAGTTCGTAAAATCTGCCGGCTGACGGTATCTCCCAGGGAATTGAATAATAAATTAAATCCAAATTAAAACTAATTGGTTATAGGGTACTTACGAAACAATTTCACAATTGCACCCATTCTGAAAGATTTTTACTTCCGGGATTACAAAAATTATTAAGCTTAATTATTTTTCTAACTTTGCCTCCATCGAAATAAAAAGCGAAGAGATGAATTACCTATCTGACAGGATCAACCAACTGGCCGAATCGGAAACCCTGGCCATGACGCGCCGAAGCCGCGAGCTGCGTGCAAAGGGCATTGATGTTATCAACCTCAGTATTGGTGAGCCCGACTTCAATACGCCTGAGCATGTGAAAACTGCAGCAAAAATTGCCATTGATCAGAACTATACCCATTACCCCCCGGTACCCGGATACCCGGAACTAAGGCAAGCTATTGCCAATAAACTCAAACGCGATAACCAGCTGGTATATACTCCTGAACAGATCGTAGTTTCGACAGGTGCCAAGCAATCGCTGGCAAATATCATCCTGAGCCTCGTTAACCCCGGGGAAGAAGTCCTCATTCCTGCGCCTTACTGGGTTTCCTATAAGGAAATCATTAAACTGGCGGAAGCTAAAGGAGTATTTATCGAGGGCAAAATCGATTATAACTTCAAGGTAAGTGCGGAGCAGTTAGAAGCAGCCATTACACCAAATACCAAGCTTTTCCTTTTCAGCAGCCCGTGTAATCCAACGGGCACCGTCTACAACAGGGAAGAACTGAAAACATTTGCAGATGTATTTGAACGCCATCCGCAGGTATTTATCATTTCGGACGAAATATATGAGCACATCAACTTCAGGGGTAAACACGAGAGCATTGCCCAGTTTGAATCCATTCGCGACCGCGTCATCATTGTTAACGGCCTGAGTAAGGGTTTTGCAATGACCGGCTGGCGGCTGGGATATATGGCCGCCCCCCTTGAAATAGCCAAAGCTTGCGATAAGCTGCAAAGCCAGATTACTTCAGGGGCCTGTTCCATTACCCAGCGGGCTGCAATTACAGCCATGGATACTGACCCTTCAAACAGTCCTGATATAAGGAATATGGTAGAGGCGTTTCATTATCGCCGGGACCTGGCCCTTGCACTGCTGAAAGAAATTCCCGGACTTAGGGTAAATGTGCCAGATGGCGCATTTTACCTGTTCCCGGAAGTAGTAAGGTATTATGGCAAATCGTATGGTGAAAGGGTTATTCACTCGGCTACAGACCTTTGCGATTACCTTCTCGACACGGCTTTTGTCGCCATCGTGCCGGGTGTAGCATTCGGATCACTCGACTGTGTCCGCATTTCCTATGCCACCTCCGAAGATCAGCTCCGTGAAGCTATCCGCAGGATTGCCGAGGCACTTGCCAAACTGGCCTGAAACGAACAGATTATTTTCGAATAGCAATTCTCAGCTTTCTCGCTCCAGAATTGTTAATTTCATCAGCCCTTAGCAATATTCCGGCATAGCAAACGCTATTCTACCGACCATTCTGTTAATTATAAAATTACCTGGCATGTTCTCAAGTAAAAATGAAATACGGGAACTGTTTCACGGATTTACCGG
>CAIPFN010000321.1 GCA_903864265.1 uncultured Bacteroidales bacterium
AAACAAGTACTGTGCCATGCCCGTATCATTGGTATCTATTTAAGATTTTTTTGCCAGGTTTCCACCCCGTTGGCATCGGTCCGGTTCAGATAAATAAAGCTACCCCCGGTATTACTTGTCCCTGCAATGCTGTATCCGCCATCGTCATGCTGAACCAAGCCATATCCCTGCTCAATGCTTGATCCGCCAAAGGTTTTGGTCCAGACGGAGCTGCCTGAAGCATCCGTTTTAATCAGGACTATATCCTCGCTGGTAGTAGAATTTGTAGTAGTGCCTGTAATAGCATAACCTCCGTCAGCTGTCTGGATTACTTTTGTGCCAAAGTCAAAACCCGTACTGCCAAAGGTTTTTTTCCATATTTTCACTCCCATAGCGTCAGTTTTCAGCATGGAAATATCGGTGCCGTTCCCGGCATCAGAGCCTCCGATAACAATGTTTCTGTCGGAGGTTAAAACCATCGAAAAGCCAATACCGAGGTCATAAATTTTTGTCCAGAGGCTGTCACCGGCCGAATTGATTTTCATCAGGAAGGTTTTACCGCAGCAACTCACATTCCCGCTATAGGATCCCGTGACATAAAAGGCGCTGTCACCGTCAGGAATAATATTGTAAGCCTCATCATTTATAGCATCGGTATAGCTTGCACCTTTGCTGCCATATTTTTTGGCCCAGACCTTAACCCCTTCGCTGTTTACTTTTACAAGATAAATATCCCGGTCAGAATACAGATTTTTCTGAATATATCCGCAACCAATGTATCCGCCATCCGAAGTGGCGGCTACGCCAAAACCCTGGCAAAAACTGGTATCCCCGAGAGTAGTGAGCCATTGCTTGTCGCCCTGGTCCGAAGTTTTCAGCAGCACCAGGTTGGGGTGATTATCATACTCTGTGTTTATGAATCCTGTAGCCACATAACCTCCCCCGGTTGCATTAATCAGGCCATAAAGGGCATCCGTATTAGTACTGCCGTAGGAATTGCTCCAGAGCACATCCCCTGCCTGGCTTACTTTTAAAAGGTATCCGTCGAAACTTCCGTTTCCCCCGATATTATAACCGGCGATGAGCATATTGCCGTCGGTGGTATTAATGAGTGCATTCCCACCACGGAGGTAGGATTCGGTAACGCTGTCTTTTTTACAGGATGAAAATGCCAGAAGGGCCAGTGCGAGCAATACGAGTGCAGGAGTTTTCATGAATTATCGGGTGTTTGGATTAATTTACAGGATCCGTTTTTAATAGGCTAGTACAAACAGGGCATCCGGACCAGGGAAACTGCGAATCTCAGTCCAATAAAATGATTGCTTCATACTGATTTACAATCTTTTATCCTGCTAATCTGCTATGTCCGGATTTCCGACAGGGACAAGAATACAGCAGGGATGCCGTCTCATTCAATACAATAAAGAGCTATTTTCTTTACGGTACAAAGGTATGGAATGTTGCATTTGTCTGTTATTCTTTATCAGCCCAGGTTGTATAGGGGTTTTGAGATAAGTAAGTGTTGAAGTATCTCTTATCGGCAGTCACCTCCGGGCCGATCCAGTCAGGGATTTCCACATTTTCGTTCCGGTCCTGTAACTCAACTTCCGCGAGCCATAGCCCGAGATTCCCATCCAGGAACCGGTCAACTTCCCACCGATGGCCTTTGAAATGAATGTGGTACCTTATTTTTGAGATTAAGGGCTGCTCGCAGAAAAAAAGTTGCATAGATTCCGCATCGCTCCCGGGAATTTCATATTCGAATTCCATCCGGGTTCCATCCAGGTCAGGGCCTTTTACAGTGATAAATCCTCTCCCTCCAAAGACCCGCACCCTGACTGATTTCCGGGTACTGTTCTGAAGGTATCCCTGTTGCACAGGGATACCTTCATCCGGCAAAACCAGGAGTTCCCTTTTCACAAGGAATTTCCTTTCAATTTCTATAGCCATGCTGATCTTACTATTGTTGAACAGACCTTGACAGAGCGGGTAATCCCGAGCAATCAATTCAGCTCTTGATATTCAGTTCTTTGATGAGGTTAGTGGCACCTGCATATTTCTCGATAATGAACAGCACATACCTGACGTCCACACAAATGGTACGCTGCAGGGCCGGTTCAAAAGCGTAATTTCCACTCATTGCCTCCCAGTTTCCGTCGAAAGCCAACCCGATCAGTTCCCCGTCGCCGTTGAGTACAGGGCTCCCGGAGTTACCGCCGGTTATATCGTTGGTGGTAAGGAAAGCAACTACCATTTTCCCGTTTTCGCCATACTGTCCATAGTCTTTGGCTTTGTAAAGCTGTTTCAGTTTTTCGGGAACCACGAATTCCCAGTTGGAAGGATCTTCTTTCTGCATCACCCCGTCGAGGGTGGTAACATAATTGTAATCCACTGCATCTGCAGGGGTATAATCAAGTACCTTTCCGTAGGTAAGGCGCATGGTGGAGTTCGCATCCGGATAGAACTTCGAATCCGGGAGCATTTCGCGTAATCCTTTAACGAAGAGTCTCCGTCCTTTTCCCAGCAGGTCCTGAGAGGGTTGCACCAGGCTGTCCAGAATTTTTGAATTAGCGGAAAAAGCCTTCTGCAGCATCCATACCGGGTCTTTTGCCAAAGATTTCATGCTTGGTTTTGCCAGGAACTGGTCCAGCCTTGCCGGGTCGGCAAAAATGGACTTCGTGAAAATAAAGTCGGAATATTTATCAAAATCGCCCTTGTATTTTTTATAGATTTCTGCGAGATAGGCAGGTTGCTGATCCTTTGGAACATCCTGGAAATAAAGGCTGAGCATAGCAGCCAGCATTTTCCGGTCGGTAGGGGCATTGTAGTTTTTAAAGTATTGTGCGGCCGACTGGCCTGCTTTACCTTCCAGGTTCTTCAGTTGCACGGGATCGGGGGCCTGTTTAGCAAGTTCTGCAGCCAGGGCGCTAAACTGCCGGGTAAACCCTATTACTTCGCAACCACCCATAATAGCTTCGGAGGTATAACGGATGGCAGCTTCATACTTGTTTATTACGGAGTAAGCCCTGTCAATATTGAGCAAGGCATCCCTGTATCTCAATCCTCTTTCCTTGTCGGCATTCACCCAGCTGGCAAACTGCTCTTCCAGTTCTTTTTTCCGGTTGATCACGTTAAGTTGCCTGAGTCCTTTGTTCTGCCCGATATAGAATTTCCAGTAATTGGCGGCCCCGGCATATTTGGATGCATACTTGATGCGGACTTCCGTATTTGCATCCATATCATGGCGGAGAATCTCAAGTTTTTTGGTCCTGATTTTAACAATTGCCGGATTATTGTGTTCCAGCGCCCAGTCGATGGTATAGGAGGTTGCGAAACGGTCGGTCCGGCCCGGGTAGCCCATGATCATAGCGAAATCGTTTTTCTTCACTCCCTTGATGGAAACCGGGAGGAACTGCCTGGGTTTCAGGGGAACATTATCTTTTGAATACTCAGCAGGCTGGTTATCTTTATTGGCATAAATCCTGAAAATGGAAAAATCGCCGGTATGACGGGGCCACATCCAGTTATCCGTATCCGCTCCGAATTTACCGATCGATTCGGGTGGGGCGCCTACAAGCCTGACATCCTTAAAGGTTTCATAAACAAAAAGGTAAAACTCATTACCGTTAAAAAATGAACCCACCCTGGCATCGTACTGGGTGCCTTTAGTGGCATTCAATTCCAGCTTTTTTGAATTTTCCCTGATTTTGGCAGCCCTTTCGGCTTCGGTCATATTATCCTTTACATCGGAGAGTTTCCGGCC
>CAIPFN010000322.1 GCA_903864265.1 uncultured Bacteroidales bacterium
GTACCGGTAATTTTACATTTATGGGGTTTTGAGTGCACGCGTCAGAAAATAAGACGCGCGCAAACAGAGGTAAGAATATTAGCCTGCTTTTATCGTGTGCAGGTAATTAACATTCATGGAGTTTTGAGGCATAGGCAGAAGAACTGGGTTACAGGTAGCCTAAAGCATTGCAGGCATAACTCCGCCTGCAACCTGGATTTGTTATACTATATTGGAAACCCCGGAACCGGAACCCGGAACATGGAACATGGAACCCGGAACATGGAACCCGGAACATGGAACCCGGAACAAGGAACATGGAACCCCGTACCTCACCCCCGTTGGCGCGCGTCTTACTTTTCAAAAATATTCTCCCCGCTCTTGTTTTCTGACGCGTGCCGGCACCGACCTGATCAAAACCTTGTGAATGGCATTTAAGAAACAGAACTTTGAAGATATATCATTTTTATTGGAGATATCAGCCTGTTTTTATAGTGTGCCGGTAATTTTACATTTATGAAGTTTTGAGATTACGAATAAAGATTAACAGTGTTAATGCGGGCGTAAAAGTATTCCGGTTAAAAGTGAGATAACGATATAGCCACTGCAATCGGCATATTTAACACTTTTCAGAAACGAATACCTCAATTGCGTGGGCTCAACGATTAGATATTATCTTCACCAGGTTCGGCAAATACATCATAGTCGATGAGCCGTTTCCGGGCCTCCTTCCTGGTTTCATTGGCATACTCCTTAGGTGTAAGGCCGGTAAAAAGCTTAAATGCCCTGAAGAAAGAAACGGTTGAGTTGAAGCCTGAGGCTGAAGAAACAGTTGTTATATCAATTTCCGATGAACTGCCAACACAATCTTCAATGATCCGTTTGGCCTCGTTTACCCTGTAACGGTTGATAAATGCCCGGAAGTTGATGTTGCTGTTCTCGCTGATGGCCTGGTAAAGGTACTTTTTGTTCGTGCCCAGGATCCTGATTACCGTTTTTAAGTTTAACTCCGGATCGAGATATAGTTTCTGCTTATCGAATACTTCGCGCAGTTCTGTGAATAGGGCGGCCTGCATCTGTACTTCGTTAACTATTTCATCTCCTGCAACATGTTTCATTGCTTCCGCTGTTTCAATATCCTGTTTCTGCGTATCTCTCCATTCCATCCAGTTATGGACATCTGCCGCAAACTGCTCAAGTTCTTTCTCCTTCAGGAATAGTTGCCGCCGAAACGAACGCATGTTAACAAAATAAATAAACATGGCAACAGTCATCAGCACAGCTATTACAAACAAAAGTGAAAGCACCTCGATACGCCTTTTTTTCTGCGCAATATCAAGGTTTTGGTTGGCAATGGTGAGGTCTTTTTCTTTCACATCCAGGGTAAGCGCCATTTTGTCCAACTGCTCTTTTTGCTGCCCCGAAACCAACATTTCCTTCCCACGCTGAAAAGCGACCAGGCATTCCATGGCCCGGGTAAGGTCGCCCATTTTGTTGTAGGCCACCCAACTCATGCTGTCGATCCTTACCTGAAGCACCGGATAGGGTTGCTTGCTAAGGTGGAAGTTGGCCTCTTTGGCGTATCGAATCGCTTCGGCGTAATTCTTTTTATCGAGCGACCCCTGCATCAGGTTGCATGTTAACATGGCCAGAAATTGACTATTCCCGATTTTTTCCGCTTCCGTTTTGGCGCGCAACAGGTATTTTTCCCGCTCCGTTTCATTGCCCGTGCTCAGGTACAAATCAGCCAGTGCACCATAAATGTAGATCAGCAGATCAATTTGCTTCGTTTTGATGGCGGTTTCCATAGCATGTTTAAGATAAAAAAGGCTACTGTCGTACTGTTGCAGGTTCTGAAAGGTGAGCCCCAGGTTATACCCGCCCAAAGCGTAATTCAGGGTGTCGTGGATTTTTCGGGTTAGGGCTGCTGCGGAGCGGTTATACTTTAGTGCCTGATCGAACTGCCGGTTCTGATTCATGATGGTGGCCATCGAAACCAGGGCATTCCGCAACTGCTTTTCGTCGCCTTTCCGCTCGGCGTATACCAGCATCAATTGCGTATAGAACAAGGCACTGTCGAGATTACCAGCGTTGTTGTAAGCATATGATAAAATCCGCCAGGCATCGGCAATCAGTACCGAATCTTTTGTGCGCGGAATCAGCGACAAGGAAACTTTTGCCATAGCTAATGCCGAATCGAGGTTCCTGATCCGCAATTGCGCAAGGCTTATTTTATTGTGATAATAAAGAAGTCGGTCAACTTCCTTTGCCGAAATGGTTTTCAATTTCCGGTTTATCTCCGTACAAGCCTCCCTGTATAGGAAATGGTTCATCATCCGTTCAACGGTCGTGTCGGTAAAAGAGGCCGCTGCACCGGAAGCCGGAAACGGAAATGATCCTTTAACACAAATGAAAAAACATACAGTAATGACAATGAAGTATTTATGCATATCGGGTTATTTGTAAAAGGAAAGGGCTATTACAAAAATAGTTTTTTTTGACAAAGAAAAGTTCTCTTTTGAAACAAAAGCCAGGCTGCATAATGAAAAGTTCTTTTTTGATAAGAAAAGTTCTTTTTTGAAACAAATACAGAAGGGATAAGGAAAAACAAAAGTTCCTTTTTGAAAACGGAAAGTTCTTTTTTGAACACCTGTTCAGCGGCTCATCGGGTACATTTGCAGTCCATTGTTAAAATACCATGTTTGCACCATGTTGAAATGTTCACAGATAAAAATTTATGGCCAGGTACAGGGCGGCGGGTTCAGGTCTGCCGCCATGGAAGCAGCGTACCGGCTCCGGATCAAGGGGTTTGTGCTGTACGATAAGGAAAATTCGCTCACCCTGGAAGCGCAGGGCGAACAGGACGACATCGCCCAATTCGTGCAATTTTGCCACGACTGGTTCACTGATGAAGTTATTCAGGATTTCACCGTAACGGATAAAGAACCGGAAAACTATCCCGGTTTCACCATCCGAAGAAACAGTTCCGAAGCAAAAAATCTCACGGGGAGCCGGCATTGGTTTCAAAAAATAAAACATAATCTCCGATTGTGAAACCCATATCCCACAACCTAGTTAAAATCCAATTTCTGTAACAAATTATCAACCTTAAATTTAAAATGATCTATAATGAAAACACATTCTACAAATCACAAAAGCTTGCCAGCCGGTTTGGCAAAAGCCATTCTGCTTCCCTTTATGTTTCTGGTGATGTTTCTGTCATCGGTGAATGCTCAAACCACGCCAGTGGCAATACCCATTGAAATAAACGGTGGTGGCGGAGCATCACCAGATGCTACTAACCTGACTAAATGGACAGGGGGATGGCAGGCTCCGCAGGCCA
>CAIPFN010000323.1 GCA_903864265.1 uncultured Bacteroidales bacterium
CACCTGTTCAGCCCCTACTCAAATAAGTCCTAAGTGTATAAATATCACATATTCAATATTTTAATTAAATTTATACGACGGATTTTATCAGTTCAAGGTTGAATCCGCCCCCAATATGTCAGGCCAAATCAGTAAAGCCTGCCCATACACGAAACTTCGTTCGATGGCAGGCTCAAGCCTAAAAACCAATAGTTAGTGTCAACTCATCTGACACCCCGGGATGAGGTCAGCAACTGGTATATGGAACAAGTGAGCATTAGTCAAACAGGCCGTCGGGCCTTAAACCCAAAAGTTGTTTGCTCACCCTCCGAAATGCTGATCGGAAAATAATATACAATTCATATTTAAATAATGAAAGGAAGTCCCGTTTCGTGCAGGTTTTGAACGGTTTCGTGCAGACGGATTATGCTTTAAACGAAGGGTTTTTTATTTTTGTTTTGATAAACCCGGAAATTCAATAATTAAAGTTTCTCTTCAATTACCACAAACGCCAAACCGATAGTTTCAGCTATAAACATATAGGCTATACTTAATCCTTTCACTCATGAAGAATCTGATTTTTACCGTTTTTTTTCTCGTTAGTTTTGTAGCTCTTCATTCACAAATTATTTATGTTACACCACAAGGTGCAGGTCTGAAAAATGGGACTTCGTGGGAAAATGCCCTGGATGGCAACTTTCCTTCGGGAAATGGCTTTACCAAACTGGCGGAATCGATACGGACGGCTACATCCGGAAAGCAATTCTGGATTGCTGAAGGAACCTACAAGGCATGCAGCGATAACGACCGCGAAAAATCGTTCGAGCTGGGGCAAAATATTAAATTGTTTGGCGGTTTTCAGGGGACGGAATCGGATACCAACCAAAGGAATATCGCATTTCATCCCACAATTTTTAGTGGCAACATTGGGCAACAAAACGATAGTACCGACAACTCGAAAATCATTCTCAAAACCACTTCTATTCCCTGGACAACATACTCGTTCATCAACGGGATAGATTTTTTAAATTCATTCAACAGTCTGACGAATACGGTTGGGACAGGCATTTATAATACAGCATTGATTTTTGTCAGGAATTGCAGTTTCAAAAACAATTATTCTGCTTTTTATGGAGCCGGGATTTACAATGAAAGAACCCTGAAGGTCGAAAAATCGTTGTTTTTCAACAACAAAGCCTATTCCGGAGGCGGACTCTACAATAACTGGACGAATGGGTATTATCCTGTACCAATAGCCATAATAACTGCATCCACATTTTCGAACAACACCGCCTCCGGAGGTGGAGGCGGAATCAGAAATTGCGGCAATTTAACTTTATTGAATTCACTTTTGGTTAACAATAGTTCGAGTTCCAACGCCGGTGGTATCTATTCTATGAGTAATATGTCAGCGCAGATTATAAAGATAGTTAATTCGACAATTGCAAACAATTCGGGCGGTGATGTAACTATTTGGGGCGGAAAAGCATCTGTTTTTAATTCAGTAATATGGGGAAATGGATTTTCCTTACAAAACAACCCTGTAGCCGATATACGGTATTCCGACATACAGGGTTTTACAGGAAATCCTTTGGTCTATAATTCGGATCCTTTGTTTATGAATTCAACTGCAGGATCCGGAACCGCCTATAATGGATTATCAGGAAATTGGTCGTTTCGGTGGTGTTCACAATTCATTGATGCCGGTGCTGACTCTTTGGTTCCCTCAGGTATAACGACAGACATCGACGGCAATACCCGTTTCCGATATGCAGCTGTTGACCTGGGAGCCTACGAGTTTGACACCACGGGAATTGTCAGAAATATTATTGGATTTGAGAACAACAGGATCTATGTTACAGAAAGTAACTCTTACTTAGGCAAAGGCTCCTCCTGGACAAATGCCATCGCCGGAAATGCCGAAAGCTGCAAGTATACCGGGCAAACGCTTTTATACGAAACGATGAAAGATGCAGCGGAAGGCACGCAAATCTGGATTAAAATGGGAACGTACAAATGCAGTCTGCTTAACAACAGATCCCATGCTTTTACCATAGGTTCGGGGGTGGATGTTTTCGGAGGATTTGAAGGCAATGAAAATTCGCTCTCGGAGAGGGGAAATGGAACAACACTCTTTTCCGGGGAAATTGGGGGTCAAAGTGTTACTACCGACAACGCCTATCATGTATTCAACATCAACCAGCAGGGAATCGGCTATTCCGATACGGCAACGCTTAACCGGGTGGTAATTTCATCGGGTTATGCAAATGGCACCACACTCGCATCCCAGGGAGGTGGAATAATCATAGGCACTGGCACAAAGCTGAAAATCTCAAACACCGCAATACGGGGAAACACTGCCAGTGGCAATGGCGGTGCCGTATTTATTCAACCCTCCTCTTTTGTTAAAATAGACAGCAGTTCTATCACAGACAATAGCCAGATCGTTACTTATAGCAATTCTGGCTTTGGCAATAGTGCAGCCGGCTGCGGAATTTTTTCGCAGGGAAAACTAATTATTCAAAATAGCCAGGTTAGCCGCAATGCGAATTCTTCAGAAGGATCCGGAATATACAATACCGACAGCCTTTTTATTGCCAATTGCCATATCGACAGCAATGTAACAATCACCTATTACGCAAAAGCCGGGGGAATCTCAAATTCCAAATTTTGTTCTATAAGCGGGTCTACTGTTAATTACAATGATGCAAAGATTCGCGCGGGTTCACTCTGGAATAAGGCCGGCGCCGCCATGATCATCAATAGCAGCGATGTTTCACACAATGCCGTCCTTAATACCGCAAACGGATTCGGAGGCGGTATTGTCAATGAGGGAACCATGACCCTTGCAAATTCATCCATCTCAAACAACAGTTCTCCGCTGGATGGCGGAGGGATTTATAATGCCACAAACAGCCAGTGCGTAATCACCAACTGTACAATTGCGGGCAACGTTTCTGCAGGCGGATGGGCCGCTGCGGGAGGCGGTGGCATTTATAACCAGGGAGTGTTGAATATTGAGCGGAGCAAGGTCTGCAATAACCAGACAAACTGGAACGGAGGCGGGATATATAATCCAACCTTGGTGAAAAATTGCCTGATTACCAACAACTCCAAGGGAGGACAGTATTACTCGGGCGGGGGGGTGCAGACAGGAACAGGGTGCCTTGGGATCTACAATTCAACCATAATGAACAATTCCGGCCAGGGAATATCCTCTGCCTCTGCTAATCCTATCCCGGTAAGAAATTCAATTTTATTTGGCAATGATGGCCAGTTCTCCGGCCCGGTTACCATAACGAACTCCTGCATCGAAGGAACTACCTTAAACAATGGCAATATTTTCGATAATCCGCGATGTGTTAATCCGACCATCGGCAAAGGCATTGCATACAATGGCCTGATTGCGGACTGGAAGCTTCAGTCATGTTCCCCCTCTGTAAATATGGGTGACAATTCGTTCCTTTCATCATCTGATACGTTGGATGCCGGAGGTAATTCGCGGGTAAAGTATACCCAGGTCGACATGGGCGCGTTTGAACTGCAGACAACACCCCAGGAGGAGGTGGATTATTCGGCAGGGATTGTTCACGTTTCAGATTTAGCCGAGCTCTCAGGGGCCGGTGCCGCATGGAACAGTGCCCTGGCAGGAAACGCCCCAAGTTGCCGATATCCTGGATATTCACTCCTTTACCAGGTGCTGAGAAACGCCCCGGCAAACTGTCAGGTATGGGTAAAAAAAGGAACCTACCGGGCTGCAGTTGATGCCGATCGGGCCAAATCCTTTCTGATACAGCCAAAAAACAAACTCATTGGAGGGTTTTACGGGAATGAACTGGATGTAAATCAGCGGAACATCAATGCAAATCCAACTGTGTTTTCAGGGAACATCGGCCTGCCCAACGACAGTACCGACAACACAAAAATTATCATGATCGTCGACAGTATTACGAACGGAATAACAGATACAACCGTGATCGATGGCTTTGTTTTCTCCAAAGCTTATTCCACAGGTTTTGCCGGCGGTATTAAAATCAATGCCAACTCGAAAATTCAAATTGTCAATTCAAAATTTGAAAAAAATATAGCAGATGAAGCAGCGGCCATAGCAAATTATGGGAAGTTGAAGATAACAAACTGTGATATTCAGAAGAACCAAAGCGTTTCGGTTGTCTACAATGCGACAGGTGGAACCATGGATGTTCACCATTCAAATATTATCTACAACAAGAGCAATATCGGGATTTTCTGTTCAAACCGGGCGGTCGGATTCACAAATTACGGAACCGCTCACATAAATAACTGCAAGATCAACAACCAGACTTACATCACCATCCCCTATCAGTTGGTTGGAGGGTTCAGCAACATGGGAACTGCTACACTGGATTCGTGCGAGATTTCAAAAAATACTATGAAACACAGCAACGGTGCCATGTTTAATTCGGGCATGTTAATAGTTACCCATTGCGTTATTGACAGCAACACTGCATGGTCGTCCCTGGGTGGCATCCTGAATACAGGCAATCTGGACTTGTTGTCGTGTGAAATTTCCCGCAACAGGGGAGGATTTACTGAGCCTGGTTTTACACAGGCTGGTGGCCCGGGAGCGTTAATCAATTCAGGCACCTGTACCATTCAGGATTGCCATTTTGTTCAAAACCTGAGTTGCGGATACGGCGGTGCCATTTTAAACAGTGGAACCTTGATTGTTAAGAATGTTTTTTTTGAAAAAAATGCCGTGGGAGCTGCCAGTTACTCCTCAGGATGGTTTAATATTGTTATTATCGGCTATGGTTTCTCTGGTGGTGCTATTTTCAACAGCGGCAATTGTGATATCGATAATTCCATATTTAAAGAAAATGTAGCAACTTCCGGTGGAGCTATATCAAACAATTCAGGAAATCTTTCCGTCAACCGATCCCGATTTTCGGAAAATTTTGCACAAATTCATGGAGGTGCGATCTATAACAATAAAAAAACATCCATCAGCAATTGCATCATCGGCAACAACTCTTCAGGATATCTAACAACTTATCCAAATTCAATCATTGGCGTGGGGCAAGGCAGTTACACCAGTATCCGGAATACGGATATTGTCAACAATGGCAGTTCCGGGTTTAACATCATCGAAACCGGGAAAGTATGGAACAGCAGGGATTCTGTTTGTCAGCTAAAAGACACGCTTGTGCTTTCCAACACCATTTTCTGGAACAATAATTCCGGTATCGGCAATAACAACAATTCCAAAATTGATGCTAATTATTCGTGTATTACAGGCGGATGGGCAGGTACCGGTAATATGAACACCAATCCATTATTCCGTAACCCCTCGGCAGGGATCGGTCGCACCTACAATGCGATCGCTTCCGACTGGACCCTCTCCGCCTGCTCTCCGGGCATCAATACCGGCGCCGATTCGCTTTGTGCAGATACAACCGACCTTGGGGGCAATCCGCGCAAATACCAACGGATTGACATGGGAGCCTATGAGCTGAAATACGACAGCACGATCCTCACCATACGGCATAGAAATACGGCCCGGACCAGTACTACGCTGTACTGGAAAAGTGCCATAAAACCCTGCTATACCATTGTATTCATCAAAGATACTGTCGCCGGAAGTCCTGTCCCGGCTCCAGGAATAGCCTACACCACCGGCTCGGTTTATGGTTCGGGCAGCAACCTAAATGGCTGGTACTGCATATACCAGGGGCTTGATACCACAGTTTCCGTGACAAACCTTGTTGCAGGAACCTCCTACCGGGTGGCTGTCTTCAATTATATTCTCAACAGCCATTACGACGTGCCGGGACTGATGAATTTCAATACAGAAAAAACCACGCTGGCGAATATCACCAAAACATACGGCAACAGCCCTTTCACCATACAGGCAACATCCTTTTCCGGGATCACCGCACATTCCTATGCCATTAGCCCGGCTTCGGTTGCAAATATGAACCATGACACGGTGAGTATATCAAATACCGGAACAGCAACTATCAAGGCCCGACACGGAGGGAATCCCCTGTACCTGTCCGACAGCACTCAGGCATTATTGACCGTTAACAAGTCTCCCCTGGATGCAATTGCAGACAATAAGACGAAAATCTATGGACAGATCAATCCGCCCCTGACGATTTCCTATGCCGGTTTTGTTTTGAATGAAAATAGTACGGTGATCGATATATTGCCTTATGCCGTGACTAATGCGACAACTTTAAGCAACGTTGGCAACTATGTTATTGAAGCCACAGGCGGAGCCGACAACAATTACGCGATCAACCGGATTAACGGGCAGCTAGTTATCAATAAATTAATCATTCATGTAAATTCCAACCAGTCAATCTGCAATGGCGCCAGCCTGGCAGTCGGGAGTAACATTTACACCGCAACCGGAATCTACATTGATACCCTCTATTCAACTAATATTGATACCATTGTTACGACCAACCTCGTGGCCAACCCGGTTTTTGCATTCAATGAAAACCACAGCATCTGCAACGGAGCAACATACAGCTGGCATGGAACAACCTATAATTCCACCGGGACTTACACGGAAGCCTATACCAGCATGCATGGCTGTGACAGTATTTACACCCTGCACCTGTCGGTTAATCCGGTTTATGCTTATTCCGAAAACCACAGCATCTGCAACGGTGCAACCTACAGCTGGCAGGGAACAACCTATAATTCCACCGGGACTTACACGGCAGCCTATACCAGCATGCATGGTTGTGACAGCATTTACACCTTGCACCTGACGGTTTATCCTGTTTATGCTTTTATCGAAAATCATAGCATCTGCAATGGGGCAACTTACAGCTGGCATGGAACAAGCTATAATTCTGCCGGAACTTTCAATGCAGCCTATACCAGTATGCATGGGTGTGACAGTATTTACACCTTGCACCTGACGGTTTATCCTGTTTATGCTTATACCGAAAACCATAGCATATGCAGCGGTGCAACGTACAGCTGGCATGGAACAACCTATAATTCCACCGGGATTTACACGGCAGCCTATACCAGCATGCATGGCTGTGACAGTATTTACACCCTGCACCTGTCGGTTAATCCGGTTTATGCTTATTCCGAAAACCATAGTATCTGCAGTGGTGCAACTTACAACTGGCAGGGAACAAGCTATAATTCCGCCGGGACTTTCACCGCAGCTTATACCAGCATCCATGGGTGTGATAGTATTTATACCCTACACCTGACGGTCAATCCGGTTTATGCTTATTCCGAAAACCATAGTATCTGCAGTGGTGCAACTTACGCCTGGCATGGAACAAATTATAATTCCGCCGGGACTTACGCGGCAGTCTATACCAGCATCCATGGCTGCGACAGTATTTACACCCTGCATCTGTCGGTCAATCCGGTTTATGCTTATACCGAAAACCACAGTATCTGCAGCGGAGCAACGTACAGCTGGCATGGAACAAGCTATAATTCCGCAGGGACTTTCACGGCTGCGTACACCAGCATGCATGGCTGTGACAGTATTTATACCCTGAACCTGACGGTTAATTCGGTTTATGCCTTTTCCGAAAACCACAGCATCTGCAGCGGCGCAACTTTCAGCTGGCAAGGTTCAACCTATAATTCCGCCGGGACTTTCACGGCTGCGTACACCAGCATGCACGGCTGCGATAGTATTTATACCCTGAACCTGACGGTTAATCCTGTTTATGCGTTTACCGAAAACCATAGTATCTGCAGTGGTGCAACTTACGTCTGGCAGGGAACAAACTATAATTCTGCCGGGAATTACACGGCAGCCTATACCAGCATGCATGGGTGTGATAGTATTTATACGCTGAACCTGACGGTTAATCCGGTTTATGCCTTTTCCGAAAACCATAATATTTGCAACGGTGCAACTTACAGCTGGCATGGAACTACCTATAATTCCGCCGGGACTTACACTGCAGCCTATACCAGCATACCTGGCTGTGACAGTATTTACACCCTGCAATTAACGATTAATCCGGTTTATGCGTTTACCGAAAATCAAAATATCTGTAGCGGAGCCATTTACAACTGGCAGGGGACAGATTACTCCTCAAGCGGAACTTATATTGTAAATTACTCAAGCATTTATAGTTGCGACAGCAGTTACACTTTGAATTTAACAGTCAGTCCTGTTTATTCCTATACTGAAAATCATAGTATCTGTTCGGGCGAAATCTATACCTGGCATGGAACGGATTACACAAACCCGGGAATATTTACGGCAGCCTATTCAACGGTGAGTGGTTGCGATAGTCTGTTTACCTTAATTTTAACGGTAAGCATGGTTAATACAGAGGTTACGGTTTCCGGGACTACTCTTTCAGCAAATACAATCGCCGATGCTTACCAATGGATTGATTGTGATAATGGTTTTACAGCTATTGCGGGCGAAACCAATCAAAGTTTCACAGCTGGCACTAACGGAAACTATGCAGTCATAGTATCACTTGGCTCTTGTTCCGATACTTCCGATTGCGTAAATATTACCACCGTCAACACTGAGCCGGGCATAAGCAGAGCAATCCATATTTTCCCAAACCCAGTTTCGGACGAACTGCATATTGAAATACCTGGAAATACTTGCAAAACGGATTTTGAAATAGTGAACGCCCTGGGGCAGCCGCTCTTCCGAGGTCATATGACTGAATATGCCAGTGTACATACTGCAAGCTTTTCCCCGGGAGTTTACCTGATAAAATTTGTGAGTGGAAAAATGATCGTGGGAAGGAAATTTATAAAAGAATAGATAACAAATCAGGCTATATAATACCAACCCGAAACAGAAACAATCTTTAACTCTGGTACTTTGCCATGTAAGTGTATTACCGAAAAACAGATGTAATTACAGTTGTTGATTGAAAAGCAGGACCCCTAAAATGCTATTTTATAGTAACATCTGCAAATCTTAATCATAAAAACAGTAATTTTGTAAAAAAATAATTCATGTTAAAGCCGCTTATTTCATTCGACTGGGCTGTGAAGCGCCTGCTGCGCAACAAAGCCCATTTCGGAATCCTGGAAGGCTTCCTCAGCGAACTTTTACATCAGGATATAAAGATTGAGCGTATCCTGGAAAGTGAAGGCAACCAGGAAAACGAGGCGGATAAATTCAACAGGGTTGTTATATTAGCCGAGGATGCCCAAAAACGATTGATTATCATTGAACTGCAAAACAACCGGGAGATCGACTATTTCCAGAGGATGCTTTTCGGAGTATCCAAAGCCGTTACTGAATATATAAATTTAGGTGATGAGTACCTGAAAATCAGAAAAGTATATTCGGTAAATATTGTGTATTTCGATCTGGGTCAGGGTAGCGATTACATTTATCATGGCCTGACCCATTTCACAGGTATGCACACCCATGAAGAACTGATGTTAAGTGCTCGACAACAGCAACTGTTTTTACGGCCTTCTGCCGGTGAAATTTTCCCTGAATATTATGTCATCAGAGTTAACCAGTTTAACGATGTTGCAATGGATACTTTAGACGAATGGATCTTTTACCTGAAAAATGGCGATATCAAAGAAGGAAGCCGTGCAAAAGGCCTGGCCGAAGTGCTCGAAAAGCTGACTACTGCTAAGCTAAACAAAGAAGAAAAGGCTGTTTACCTACATCACCTCGACAACCTGAGCAATCAGAAAAGCGTTATTTTCACTGCTAAAGACGAAGGATTAATGGAAGGAATTGCAAAAGGGAAAGCAGAAGGGAAAGCAGAAGGGAAAGCAGAAGGATTCTTTTTAGTAGCAAAGAAAATGAAACAATCAGGTGAGCCAATCGAAAAGATCATGGCTTTCACAGGATTGACCGCTGAAGAAATTGAAAATATTTAATTGAAATCGGGTTGGTGATAAGTGTTATCCATATGATAACACTCGAATATCGGGTTAAATTGTGGCAGAATATTATTTTGATGTGCTAAAGAGATATTACGTTTTATCTTAAAACGATTAAGTTGAAAGTAAAGTCAGTTTCATACTCTGGTTCTTTTATACCTGCTCAATTGACTTTTCCATAAAATTGAAATCCGGTATCTGTCACATATACTCAAACAACCAAATTATTTCGGAATGTTTAGTTGATTTTTTGTCCTTTTGTCTTGACACAAAAGGACCAAAAAGTCAAGGCTTTATATAAATTTTACACATCTGTAAGCCTCGGTAAAAGCTC
>CAIPFN010000324.1 GCA_903864265.1 uncultured Bacteroidales bacterium
AGCACTGATCACCTGGGCACCCATGACCAGTTCCACCCTGCCTGAAGACGGGGGGATTCAGCCAAGGAAGCTATATCGGCTAACCCCCGACTTCAGTCGGGGGTATAGGATGCAAAAAAAAACAAACCGGGCTTTAGCCCACAAACAAAGCAATACTATGAGCTATACTAAAATAATGGTCCATTGTGTTTGGGGAACGAAAAACAGGGAACCCATTCTCACCCCTGAAAAACGGGCACTGATGTTCCTGCATATTTGTGAAAACGCTAAAACAAAAAACATCTATATTGATACTATAGGTGGATATAAAGAACATGTTCATTGCCTGATAAGTTTAAATGCAACCCAATGTATTGCCGATGTGATGAAACTGATCAAAGGCGAGGCTTCCTATTGGGCTAATAAAAATAAGCTGTTCAATCACAAATTTGAATGGGCCGAAGATTATTTTGCTGCATCCGTAAGCCAATCCGCCCTTCATAAAGTGAGACATTACATTAAAACGCAGGAAGAGCACCATCACCAAAAATCCTTCGCCGAAGAATATGGCAAGTTCCTTGAAAGCTACGGTTTCATTCATCTTTCGGATGAACAGGGTATTCCGTTGTTGTGAGTAGCACTTCTCCCCCGACTGAAGTCGGGGGGTAGTGGCAGCACTGATCAGGTGTCTTATGTCGGAGACTTCATCCCGGAAACCGGCAGATGGGCTAACCCCCGTCTGAAGTCGGGGGTTAGAGGCATCACTAACATGTGAATTAAATTGCATCGCGTGATATTAGTTTTTACAATATTACTAATGCCGGGCACGTTTATTAACCTTATGTGCGAAATCCTAAATGCTGTTGTCGCTGCCATTCAGGATAGTATATGATCAGGCATATCAGCTTCAACTCAAATGTATGTCTGTTCATGGATAGAGGATTCAGAAAAAGGGCAATTCATCCTGCCGGATCAATTTTAAATTTAGGATATTCAATATTTAGACTGTTTCTAAATAAAAGACTTCATTCAATGACGCGCCGAAATGCTTTAACTTTGAATTCTAACTATGTAAAGTGATTTTTTGCTGCTCACCGGAATAGAAAAAGACATCGAAAATGACTAAAACTGCTCACCGTATCTACATTGCACTGTTATCCGTTTTGGTGATAATTGTGTTTACATTCATACTAAACAAAGGGTATTCGTATTATAAAACCGGAATGGAAGAACGTTTTTTTCATCCGGGTCACTCCACCCTGAAGCCCAGCGGAATGCTGGGACATGGCATGGGCATATTGGGCTCGCTGCTTATGATAATGGGAGTTTCCCTATATATGATTAGGAAAAGATACAGGATGTTTTCGAGGATCGGCATTTTGAAATATTGGCTCGAATTCCATATCTTTCTTTGTACCCTGGGGCCTATACTGGTACTTTTTCATACTACTTTCAAATTCGGAGGCATTGTAGCCATCAGTTTCTGGAGCATGGTTGCCGTATTTGTGAGCGGTGTCGTAGGGAGGTTTATTTATATTCAGATACCCAGAAGCATCGAAGGACGCGAATTAAGTTTATCTGAAGTCCGCGATATGAAGGGCAATATAGGCGACACCCTGATCAACTCCATTCAACTCGACGAAGAAAGCCATAAAATTATTGTGGATTCCATACGGATAAAGACGGATCTGCGCCAGCGTAATTTTTTCGCCCGCACCCTGGATAAATATACTGATAACCGCAGGACACTCAAGCGGGTTAGGGCTGTATTGAAAAAGAATAACCTTTCCAAAGCGCAGCGCGTGCAGGTAGTTAACCTGGTTAAGAATGAAATGTCGCTCAACAGTCGTATCGAAAGGCTGGTGGTCATGCAGAATCTTTTTAAATACTGGCATGTGGCGCATCTGCCGTTTGCCCTGGTCATGCTTATCATCATGATCATTCATGTGGGTGTTACTATAGTTTTTGGTTACAGATGGATCTTTTAATATGAATGAGATAGTCCTTGAAAAAGTGGTGATTTACTCGGTGGTGATTTTGTTTTGCCTCATCGTGGTATTGATATATCTGCGTAAGCAGAAGCGCGATTCAAAAAAGGTGGAGGCAAAAATTGTGATCGCCAAAGAGGAGGGCATGTATGAGCCGGTATCCCTGCATCCTGTTATTGACGAGGATAGCTGCATACGCACCGGGGCTTGCGTGGCAGCCTGCCCCGAAAAGGATATTATCGGGATAAAAGATGGCAAGGCCACCACTATCAATGCTTCTCGATGCATAGGACACGGGGCCTGTTTTCATGCCTGCCCTACCCAGGCCATCACTTTATGCATAGGAACCGAGAAAAGGGGCGTCGAGCTTCCGCATATCAACCAGAATTTTGAAACCAATGTGAACGGCATTTATATTGCCGGCGAATTAGGCGGCATGGGTCTCATCAAAAACGCCGTCGAACAGGGGAAACAGGCTGTCGACAACATTGCTAAATCGCTTCGCAAGGCGCACCAGGCGTCCTATGATATCGTGATTGTGGGAGCCGGACCTGCCGGGATTTCAGCCTCGCTTACGGCCAAAAAACATAACCTCAACTTCCTCACCCTGGAACAGGATACCCTGGGAGGAGCCGTTTTTACCTTTCCCCGGCAGAAAATCGTTATGACCTCGTCCATGGATCTTCCCCTATATGGGAAAGTGAAATTATTCGAAACCAGCAAATCAGCCCTGCTCGACCTGTGGAATGCCGCGCTGCTGAAGAATGACATCAGTATCAGGGAGAACACGAAAGTGGAATCCATTGCGGCTGAAAACGGGATCTTCAATATCGAAACCCTTTCGGGAGATCATATTACCTCAAAAACTGTGTTGCTCACCATCGGCCGCAGGGGAACCCCGCGTAAACTCGGGGTGGAAGGAGAAATGCAGGAAAAGGTGGCCTATCGTCTGCTGGAACCGGAAGATATATCGGGTAAAGATATTCTGGTGGTTGGCGGGGGCGATTCAGCCATTGAAAGCGCCTTGTTACTGGCCGATCGCAACAAGGTAAGCCTTTCGTACCGGAATGATACCTTTTCGAGGATAAAACCCAGGAACAGCGATAGTATCAAAGAAGCTATGGCTGCCGGACTGGTGAAGGTGTTTTTTAATACAAACCCGGTTTGTATTAACAAGGATTCCGTTGTTCTGTCGACCAGCAAAGCAGGCGAGGAAATATATATCGCCAACGACCTGGTATACATTTTTGCCGGGGGTGAACTTCCCATACAATTTCTGCAGAAAGCCGGCATTACCATCACCAAGAAGTTTGGGGAAGCGGTTCTGAAACACGGGAACTAAATATTGTGAAGTATGATGCCGATAGTTGTCGGGATTGAAAAACAGAATTGAAAAGGGCAGTTGAGATTTCAAACAGCATGGGAAAAGGTAGTTGGAATACCTGATCCCTAACCTCTGACTCCTGAATTATTAATAATGGAAAGAATATTATATAAACAAACCTTGTTCACTACAGATTAAGGGCAATAGAGTATGAAGAAAAGGATAGTGCATGTTTTAATTCTGATCATGCTGGCTGTGATGTGCAGTATGCCCGCGTATGCCCAGATATCGCCCGGCGAATTAGCTAAAGTGCATTCTCATCTCGAAGGTATGAGCAATTGCACCCAATGCCACATACTGGGCGAAAAGGTGTCGAATGCCAAATGCCTGGCCTGCCATACGGAGTTGAAAGTACGGGTCGATCAGCAGAAAGGATACCATGCCTCGGCCGAAGTGAAAGGGAAACAGTGTGCCTCTTGTCATAATGATCATCACGGGCTCACTTTTCAGATCCTCCGTTTCGATAAAGATAAGTTCAATCACAACCTGAGCGGGTATAAATTAGAAGGAGCTCACAGCAGGAAAAAATGCGCCGACTGCCATAAAGCGGAGTTTATTACCGATAAGAAAATCAAGGCAAAGAAATTCTCCTTCCTGGGATTGACGCCTGCCTGCCTGACTTGTCATGCCGATTATCACCAGAAAACGCTTTCGTCGAACTGTGCCGATTGTCACGACGGCGAAAAATTCAAGCCGGCATCCAAATTTAGTCATACCAGGGCAAAGTTCCAACTGGCCGGCAAACACCAGCAGGTTGCCTGTGCCGATTGCCATAAAATATCGGTTAAAAACGGGGTAAAATTCCAGGAATTCAAAGGGGTTAAAGCTGCCAATTGTTCCAATTGCCATAAAGATCCCCATGAGAATAAGTTCGGTCAAAACTGTTCCGAATGTCATAACAACGAGTCATTTACGGCTGTGGGAGGCGTGAAGAACTTCGATCATAACAAAGCTGATTTTAAGCTTGAAGGAAAGCACCTGAAAGTCTTATGCAAATCGTGTCACAAGGACAAACTCACAACGCCTTTAGTTTATAAGCGCTGCACCGATTGTCATACCGATTATCATAACAGGCAGTTTGCCAGGAACGGGGTTTCGCCCGATTGTTCAGGCTGCCATACAGTAAATGGCTTTACTGAATTTTCGTTTACCATTGAGCAGCATAATGCCGGTGTTTTTCAGCTCAAAGGGGCTCACCTGGCCACACCTTGTTTTGCCTGTCATAAAAAGGAAGCTAAATGGAAATTCAGGGAGATAGGGAAGAACTGCAGCGATTGCCATGAAAATATTCACAAAACCATTATCAGCGACAAGTATTACCCTGAAGCCAACTGTGAAGTTTGCCACAACCTGAACCGCTGGAACGCCGTCGACTTTAACCATACAAAAACTCAGTTCGAACTTAAAGGGGCACACGCCAAACAAACCTGCCGCGATTGCCATTTCAACAAGGAAAAGACCGGGCATGCCAGCCAGAAATTTGCCGGCTTAGCCTTCAATTGTTCAAACTGCCATAAGGATGTGCATAATAACCAATTTGAAACCAACGGGATAACGGATTGTAACAGATGTCACAATTCCGATGCCTTTAAGCCTGCCTCCGGATTCGATCACAGCAAAACCAGGTTTGCACTGGATGGGAAACATATTAATGTGGCATGTGCCAAATGCCACAAGGAAGTAATTCAGCAAGGAGTAACGTTTGTACTTTACAAAATAAATAAATTCAAATGCGAAGACTGTCATCTATAATACTGTTGCTGGTGCTTACAGTAAGCCTGTTCGCCCAGAAGTCGCCTCATGGCAGCAGTTTCAGCGCCAATTGCGACGATTGTCATAAGACAGATGGCTGGAAGGTAGATCTGAAGGCTATTACTTTCGATCATGAGAATACTAAATTTCCCCTTGTTGGACAGCATAAGACCGTGGATTGCAAACAATGCCATACTTCACTGGAGTTTGCTAAGGCACCAACAGAATGCAATTCCTGTCATACCGATATACACGAACAGACGGTCGGTCCCGAATGTGCCCGTTGCCATACTCCCAATGCATGGATAGTAACAAATATATCCAAACTGCATCAGCAAAGCCGGTTTCCGCTTTTAGGTTCGCATGCCACCGCCGACTGCAAGAGCTGCCACCTCAACATAGCTCCTTCAGCATCCAAAAACGGAACAATTTCACTGCTTCGCTTTGACCCTTTGGGTGTGGAATGTTACAACTGTCATAAGAACAATTATTTAGGAACCACTAATCCCAACCATGTTCTGGCCAATTATTCAACTAATTGTACCGAATGTCATAATTTCAATGCATTTTCCTGGAAAGGAGCTAATTTTAATCACAATAAATTTCCTTTAACAGCGGGTCATGCGAATGTTGATTGTAATAAATGCCATATCGCGGGAAATTATTCAGGCCTCTCCCAGGAATGCGTTAGCTGCCATCAGCCCAATTATGCCGCTTCCACAAATCCTAATCACAACGTATTGAATTTCCCTACCACTTGCAAGGACTGTCATACCACAGCCCCAGGCTGGAAACCGGCTCAATACACAACGCATGATGCCAAATTTCCTATCTATTCGGGAAAGCACAACGGACAGTGGAACACTTGTGCTGATTGCCATACCAACCCCGGCAATTACGCACAGTACACCTGTATCGACTGCCATCCGCATAACAATAAAGGTGAAACGGACAGTAAACATGCCGGTGTCAGCGGGTATGAATATAACAATATTGCCTGCTTCGCCTGCCATCCTACGGGTTCGGCCCAAGGCAGTTTCGATCACAGCAAATCGGTTTTCCCGCTAACAGGGGCACATATTACAACCGATTGTGCCAAATGCCATACCAATGGTTTTGCCGGTACACCCAATGCCTGCGCCAGCTGCCATATCAATAATTATAATCAAACCATCAATCCTAACCATAAAATCGCAGGAGGCAAATTCACCGAGGATTGTGCAAGCTGCCACTCCACCAATCCAGGATGGAAACCAGCTACCTACCCTGTCCATTCAAACCTCGACGGAGCTCATATTCCAATCGCCAACGAGTGTGCAAACTGTCACAAAGGGAGTTATACAATTATACCGAAATTATGTTATGATTGCCATGCAGCCAATTATACCCAAACGAATAACCCGGCGCATATAGCCGCCCAGTTCCCGACTACCTGTGCCGATTGCCATACACAAACGGCATGGAAGCCGGCTACTTTTAATCATGATGGCCTTTATTTCCCTATTTATTCGGGCAAGCACAATGGTCAATGGACTACCTGTGCCGATTGTCATACCAACCTTGCAAACTATGCCATTTATGCCTGCACTTCTACCTGCCATCTTCAGCCGGCTATGGATAATAAGCACCAGGGCGTTGGAGGTTATCAGTACAACAGCCCTTCCTGCCTGAGTTGCCACCCTAACGGATCAGCCCAGGGTTTCGATCATGCATCGGCAGGATTTCCTTTAACCGGAGGCCATTCAACCGTGCTTTGCGGAAATTGCCATACCGGCGGATATGTGGGCACTTCGCCTGTATGCGCCGGTTGTCATACCCCAAAATACAACCAGACTACAAACCCGAATCACACGGCCATAGGTATTTCGAACGATTGCGCCGGCTGTCATACCCTGGCCCCGGGCTGGAACCCGGCTACATTCGCCCCGCATAATAACTACTATGTTATTGCCGGAGCACACGTTACCATTGCCAACGACTGCGCTGTCTGCCACCAGGGCAACTACGTGAATTCGCCCAATACCTGTTATGGCTGCCATGCTGCCAATTTCAACGCGACCACCAATCCGAACCATGTGACCTCCCAGTTTGCCACTACCTGTCAGACCTGCCACTCGCAAACCGCCTGGGTTCCATCAACCTTCAACCATAATACCACGTATCCTCTTACCGGTGCGCATACCACGGTTGCCTGTTCACTCTGCCATGTCGGCGGGTATGCCAACACGCCCAACACCTGCGTGGGTTGTCACCAGGGTAATTTTAATTCATCAACCAACCCTAACCATGCCGGCATTGGAATTCCTACCACTTGTGCCACCTGTCATACGACCAACCCGGGCTGGACACCTGCCACATTCCCTATTCACAATAACTATTATGTATTGGCTGGTGCCCATGTTTCGAAGCCTTGCGCGGATTGTCATAACGGTAATTATACAGGCAGCACTCCCAGTACCTGTGCCGGCTGCCACATGACCAACTACAACCAGACGACGAATCCGAACCATGCGTCGGCGCAATTTCCCACCACCTGTGCCGATTGTCACACACAAACCGCCTGGGCTCCTTCGACATTCAATCATGATGCTCAATATTTCCCGATTTATTCGGGCAAACATAATGGGAAATGGAATACCTGTGCCGACTGTCATCCCAATCCTTCCAATTTTGCAGTTTTCACCTGCACTACCTCCTGCCACCCGCAATCCAGCATGAATAACAAGCACCAGGGTGTAAGCGGATACCAGTATCTGAGCAGTGCCTGTTACAGTTGTCACCCCAACGGTAATGCAGGTAAGATGATGAACAACAGTATATACAGGAGTAATTAAAACTAACGCTATGAGACACTTGCTGCCGGTATTCCTGTTGTTGCTATCAGGGTTAAGCCTGAAGGGACAAACGTTAGGTGAAGCTAAAGAAGGAACAATTACATTTATCACTTCACAAAATGTGTATGTTAAATTTCAAACCACCGAAAACATCACCGTAGGGGATACCCTTTTTACCCTGGATGGCAGCAGTATGATTCCGGCACTGGTAGTAAAGGATCTTTCTTCCATTTCGTGTGTTTGTTCCCTGGTAGCTGGACGGAAATTTATAGTAGATGATACGATTATAACCAGGCAGAAAGCGGTACAGTCCGTCAAAGTGCCTGATGCCACTGCTAAGCCGGTCGTACAGGCTCTGCCGGTTAAGGTAGATAGTATTACCTTAAAGAAAGAACAGCCTGCCACCCTGAAGCAGAACATCAGCGGCCGGTTATCGGTTTCGTCGTATTCAAATCTCTCAAGCCAGACTTCCTTATCGCAGCGGATGCGGTACAATTTTTCGCTCAGCGCGCAAAATATGGGAAATTCAAAGCTGTCGGGCGACGTTTATATTTCTTTTGTTCACAACCTAAAAGACTGGAGCGCCATTAAGAGCGACCTGTTCAACGGGCTGAAAATATACAGCCTGGCGCTCAATTATGCTTTCGATAAGAATAATAATATCTGGGTTGGACGGAAGATCAATCCCCGGCTGTCAAATGTGGGTGCCATCGACGGGCTGCAGTACGAAACAAAATTCAAATCGTTCACGGCCGGTATCATGGCGGGAACGCGGCCTGATTACATGAATTACAGTTTCAATGCGAACCTTCTGCAATACGGCGGTTATTTCGGGCATGACTATTCGAACAAGAAAGGCGGCAGCGCACAGACTTCAGTAGCTTTTGTCGAACAAACCAATAACGGCAATACCGACAGACGGTTCGCTTATCTTCAGCATTCCAATGCGCTGCTCACCAACCTGTATTTATTCGGATCCGTTGAGTTCGACCTGTACAATAAAGTTAAGAATACCCAGGACAGCACGCTCACGCAGAATAATAAGCCCAACCTCTCGAATCTTTATGTATCGCTGAGGTATAAGGTGGCCAAACAATTATCCTTTACGCTTTCGTACAGTGCCAGGCAAAATATTATCTATTACGAAACATACAAAACTATTGTTGAGCAGCTTCTTGAGGCGTCGACACTGAAAGGATATATGTTCCAGGTTAATTTCCATCCCGGCAAACGAATTTCAATAGGGGCAAATGCCGGATACCGCACCAGCAAAACGGATCCAAGGCCATCGAAAAATTTATACAGTTACGTCACCTACAGCAACCTGCCCTGGCTGAATGCTTCGATGACTGTTTCGGCAACCCTGATGGAAAGCGCTTACCTGAACGGCAGCATTTATAGCGTAGGCTTTTCGCGCGATCTAATACCCGGAATATTGTATGGCGGGCTGAATTACAGGTATGTTACCTATAAATTCCAGAGTGCGGAAACGCCCCTGCTTCAGAATATGGCTGAAACGGATCTCACCTGGCGCATATCCAAAAAGCTATCATGTTCGCTTAATTACGAAGGCACATTCGAAAAGGGGAATAACTATCATCTTATTTATGTAAACCTGACACAGCGGTTCTAGTCAGATCCGCTGCATTCGACGTTTTAATGCTTTAAAAAGCAATCAGGCACCTTAGTAAGCCAATCCGGATCTTGATCAGGACAGTCTAAATCCTTGCCATACAGCGGGTTTGCTTTACCATTATCATTAATGGGTTGGTTGTTTTCAACAAGCCATTGAAAACAGTACTATTGAATTTCATAAACATTTTACCTTTCCTGATGTTACATTCAAATCAATAAACAGGATATACTGGACTATTTATATCGGTTTAATCAAACTAATTTAGCTAAAATGAAAATAGGATTTATAGGGCTCGGGAAGATGGGTTTTAATATGGTTCACCGCTTGCTGAACAGTCAGCATGAGGTAGTGGCCTGGGACAGGCTACCCGAAAGTATAGCAGCCATAGAAAAGTTGGGTGCCACGGCTGCGGATTCGTTGCCGGATATGGCTGCTAAACTGCCAGGCCGTAAAGTGGTATGGATGATGGTGCCTGCCGGAAAGCCTGTTGATGACACCCTGGGCTTGTTATTAACTTTGCTGGTTAAGGATGACATCATTATTGACGGCGGAAATTCCTATTGGAAAGATACCCGTCAGCGGGCCGAAAAGGCTGCTATCTATGGGATTCATTTCCTGGATTGTGGCACCAGCGGAGGCGTATGGGGCCTGCAAAACGGCTATTGCCTGATGTATGGAGGAGAGAAAGAGGCCGCCGCTTATGTGGAGCCTGTATTCCGATCGCTGGCTCCCGAAAACGGGTCAGTATATTGCGGCCCATCGGGAACCGGCCATATGGTGAAAATGGTTCATAACGGTATTGAGTACGGCATGATGCAGTCGTATGCCGAGGGTTTCGAAATTCTGGAAAAATCGCCTTTCGACCTCGACCTGACCCGCATAGCCGAAACCTGGCAGAATGGAAGCGTAGTGCGCTCGTGGTTGCTCGACCTGGCCGTAAATGCCCTGAAGGCGGATCCTAAACTGGCGCAACTGGATGATTATGTGGATGATAGCGGCGAAGGGAAATGGACGGTACAAACTGCTATGGATTTTAATGTGCCCGCACATGTCATCACAGCTTCACTGTTCACCCGTTTCCAGTCGAGGCAGAAGGAATCTTTTGCTATGAAAATGCTGGCGGCCTTGCGAAATCAGTTTGGGGGGCATGCTGTTAAAACCAAAGAATAGAATTTGCCATGAGTGAAAAAGACAATCATATCTATGTTATTTTCGGTGCTTCGGGCGACCTGACCAAACGGAAACTTGTTCCGGCCTTGTATTCGCTCTTTGTGCAGGGTCTTTTACCCCCGGAATTTGCACTGCTGGGCGTTTCACGCTCTTTGTTTACCGATGATGCATTCAGGGCTGCCATGAAAGCAGCCATACTGGAGTTTAAAGAAATTGACGATACCGCCCGGATCGATGAGTTTGTGTCCAAAATATTCTATACCCCCGTTCAATTTGATGAGGCTTCATCCTACCAGGCTTTTAAACAGCGTCTTGAACAATTGAGGGAGGAGGTGAATATAGGCGGAAATACCTTGTTTTACTTATCAACTCCGCCAAGTCTGTATGGCATCATTCCCGGGCACCTGGCTTCGGTTGGCTTAAACAGTCAGGACGATGGCTGGAAACGCGTGATCATTGAAAAGCCTTTCGGGTACGACCTGGAATCGGCAATTGCACTCAAGGACAGCTTGTTGCATGACTGGGCCGAGGAACAACTTTTCAGGATCGACCATTATCTGGGAAAGGAAACGGTTCAGAACCTGTTGGTTACCCGTTTTGCAAACGGGATTTTCGAACCCTTGTGGAACCGGAATTATATCCACCATGTGGAAATAACTTCGGCCGAAAGCATAGGGGTTGAGAAACGCGGAGGCTATTACGAAACATCAGGAGCCCTGCGGGATATGGTGCAAAATCATCTCCTGCAGGTAATGGCCTTTACCGCCATGGAATCGCCCTCTTCGCTCGAACCAATGGCCATACGAAACGAAATATTAAAGGTGTTTCAATCCTTGCGGCCTATACGTCCGGAAGATGTCAAAACCCAGGCTATACGTGGCCAGTACCTGGCCTCGCACATTAAAAAGGAACCCATAGCGGGTTACCGGGAGGAAGAAGGGGTGAATGCCGAATCCCTCACGGAAACTTATGCGGCCATCAAATTTTATATCGACAACTGGCGATGGGGAGGCGTACCTTTTTATATACGCACCGGCAAACGATTGCCAACCCGGGTTACCGAAGTGGTGATTCACTTTAAATCCACCCCTCATTTCCTGTTTAAACAGGACAGCGCGCATAATTCGCCGAACCAGCTGGTGATACGGATACAGCCTGATGAAGGGATTTTGCTCAAATTCGGCATGAAGACGCCCGGTGCCGGATTTGAAGTGCAGACGGTGAACATGGATTTTCATTACTCCGATCTTTCCAACCAGCGGATCCCATCGGCATACGAAAGGCTGATATACGATTCGATGAAAGGCGATGCCACCCTCTTTGCCCGTACCGAAGAAGTGATCGAAGCCTGGAAGTTTCTGTCCCCGGTAATCGAGGCATGGAAAAACGATAAGGATATTCCACTATACGGCTACCCTGCCGGAAGCTGGGGGCATGACACCGCCGACGAACTGGTTGAAGGTGCTGAAATGACCTGGCGCTATCCCTGTAAAAACCTGTCGGACGACGGCATTTATTGCGAATTGTAGCATGGGAAAGATCATACATGTATTCAGTGATATGGAAGAACTGTCGCTGTTTTTTGCCCGGAAATTCGCTGACAGCATACGGGAAACTCCTGATGAGCAATATTTTTCGTTGGCCTTATCAGGCGGTTCCACACCCCGGAAGGTATTTGAATATATGGCGTTACATTTCAGGGAAAAGCTTGACTGGCGGAAAGTGCTCATATTCTGGAGTGACGAACGCTGTGTTCCTCCCGGTAGCGACGAAAGCAACTACAAAATGGCGAAAGAGAGCCTTCTCGATCATATTTCTATTCCATCCGGAAACATTTTCAGGATACAGGGCGAAGCTGATCCCGTGGTGGAATCATCACGTTATGCCGAAGTTATCCGCCGGCATGTTGGGGCGCATCATAACATTCCCCGTTTTGATTTTCTGATGCTTGGCCTCGGTGACGACGGGCATACTGTTTCCTTATTTCCCGATAATCTGCAACTCTTCGGCAGTGATAAACTTTGTGAAGTTTCGGAGCAGCCTGTATCAAAGCAAAAACGGATTACGTTAACCGGGCAGATCATCAACCAGGCTGCAAATGTTGTTTTCGTGGTTTGCGGTGCATCCAAGGCCGATATGGTCGCCAGGGTCATCGAAAAAAAAGAAGGCTGGGAACTGCTGCCCGCCTCCCTGGTTTCACCTGGTGAAGGAGAACTCCTCTGGCTGCTGGATAAGGGGGCGGCCGGGAGATTGAAACCGGAGGAGTAATAAACTCCTTCAAAATATTTGAAATACCGGCAGCAAATTTACTGCCGGTATTTCCGGTTTTGGGAACCGCTGTTTTTCACGTAAACTGTTCGAACAGGAAACGGGGTATTGTCATTTCTACCTGATTAACGTTATTGTACCATACACAGTACCCGAAAGATTCTTGTTCTCGCCCAGGCTTAATCCATTCCACACGGAACCATCTTTGAAAACAGCCGATACTTTCCAGATGTAAATCCCAATAGGAACAAATTTCCCCTGGTATCTCCCATCCCAACCGGGCCCGGGTTGACCATTAATCAGCTCTGCGGTGGTAGAGGACCACAAAATATTGCCCCACTTATCATACACATCCATTTGGAAGGTTAGAAGTCCTTCACCCCTGGGCTGAAAAGTATTCAGGATACCTTTTGGATCTTCGGGCGAGAATGCCGAAGGGACATATAATCCTTTGAAAAGAAGGTTATAGCTTTTAGTGATTGTATCGGTACACCCGTCGGAATTGCCTGCAACCAGTCGTATGGTGTATTCCCCTTCCGTGTCATAGGTCGTAACAGGGTCTTTGGCCGTTGAGTTTTTCCCGTTAGCAAAATCCCACTGATAGGAATCAGCTTTTTTCGATTCATTGGTGAATACTAATTGCCACTGCTCGTTTTGTATTCTTTCGGCATAGGAAAAATCACTCCCCGGACTGGGTAATTCGGTGAATTTATGCTGCGATAGGGTATCAATACAACCATGGCTGTCGGCTACAATCAGCCGGGCTGAATAATCTCCCGGATCCTCAATAATAAGAGAAGGATTCTGGACTGTATCCTTTTGCCAATACCCCTGATCATTGGTCACCGACCAATCCCAATGGCTAATGGCAGCACTTCCTGCAACCGAATAATCCATTAACCTGGTGGGTTGTCCAATACACGGATTCTTTATGGTTATGTGGGCCGAAGGAGGTTCAAACACTGAGATGGTATGCGAAATGGTATCACTGCACCCGTTCATATTCTCTGCAATCAATACCGGATTATATTCTCCGTAGGTTGAATAATGATGAGAAGGGTTGGCAGAGGTATCGCCAATTCCGGCTGTATCACCGAAAAACCAGGTGTACGATGCAATCCCGCTTCCGTTTCCGCTTGTGAGGTTGTTGAAAACAGTTGTATCGTGAAGGCATACGCCGGCAGCCGCGTAATCAGCCAAAGGGGATGGTTTTACTGTGATTGTGAGTGAAGAGGAATCCATTACTATGGTATTGCCTGAACCGGTTCTGACCCATAGTCGTACGGTAAAGCTGCCGGGCCGGTTAAAAGTATGATGAACAGCTGATAGCTTCTGGGTGTATACCAGGAGTCCGGTGCTATCGCCAAAATCCCATTTCCACTCGTTTATGGGCATACCGCAGTAACTGGTTTCAGTAAATGGAATCTCGTAATTCTGGCATACCAGGTTGCTGCCGGTTTCAAAAGCGGCCTGTAAACAAGGGTTCAACCGTATGCTATGGGCAACGGCATCGGAACAGCCTTCAGTATTTGTTAAAGTTAGTACTGCTTCGTATAAGCCCGGCTTGGTATATTTATGGCTTATGCTGGCCCCGGCAGGTGTGTTAACTACCGAATCGGTTCCATCTCCGAAATCCCATTTCCAGCTAATGATGTTGCCGGAACTGACGGCCTGATAACCGGAAAAATAAGCCGTACTGTCGCAAACACCTGGCTGGAAGCTGAATTCAGGTTCGGGCAGTGCTTTTATTTCAACAAACAGGATTTTCTGTGCTTCACAGTTATTCAGATCTTTGGTTTGCAGAATTACCGTATAGGTACCGGCCTGGCTATAATAATGCGACGGATATCCAAGTGTCGACAAGTTGTTACCGCCTGATACAGGATCGCCGAAGTTCCAGTCGTATGTTTTCAACGTACCTCCTTCCGGGCTGACGACCTGGGCTGAAAAATAGGTTGTGTCGTGCTGGCATGTGGGTGTATAGCTAAGGCTAACCGAGAGCGGAGAGGGAACACATGCCGTTTTCTGAACGGTATCCCGACAGCCCTTATTGTCGGAAACAACAAGTTTTATGTTGTAACATGAATCGGGTAAGGGGAATCCGTAAACAGGATTCTGAACATTTGAAAATACGCCGGGTACAAATTCCCACAACCAGTTTACAATTGTAGTCTGCTGGCTGTATGAGGAATCGAGGAAGCTGAGGTTACCGTTGGCACATCCTGAAACCTTATAGTTGAAGGCCGCATCGGGAAGGCTTAGTACCTGCAGTGGAATGCTAACCGTATCCGAACACCCACTCTGGCTCTGAGCTATCAGTGAAACATTATAAGTGCCTGTGGCAGAGTAAATCCAGTAGGGATTCTGGATATTTGATGTATCGTACAAAATTCCTGTAACCCCAAAATTCCAAAGCCAGGCTGTCATAGGTTCGCCAGCGGGTGAGTATGACTGGTCGGTGAAGACTACAGGGCTGTTCATGCAGATGCTGCTATGGGCAAATGCTGCTACAGGGCGTGGAAGTATAGTGATAAGGTGGGATTTCGAATTGGAGCATCCTGCCGTATCGTATACCGAAAGCCAGGCTGTGTAAGTTCCCGCCACCGTATAAACATGAAACGGGTTCTGCAGTGCCGAATGAGCCGATCCGTCACCGAAATCCCAGTCGAAAGCCTGAACTGCGTTCACATTGGTTACCAGCGTATCCGCTTTAAAAGCCGTAGTGCTGCCAAGGCAGGTACTCATCCAGGAATAGTCCACCGAAGGATTTGCCGTTACCGATACCAGGTGGATAACCGTATCCGTGCAACTGCCGGCATTGGTAACTATCAGTGATACCGAATAAGAACCCGTATTTACATACAGGTGTACAGGATCGGGCAGCATCGAAGTATTGTTGATACCTGAACCCGGATCACCAAAATTCCAGGAATAAGCAGTAATGCTGGTTCCCCCGTTAGTGCCCGCCTGGTTGGTGAAAATAACAGATGCATTGGCACAGGTGTTCCCGAAAATGAATTCTGATAACGGCCTGGCCGAAATCGTAAGGAGTTGGGTAAACTCATCTTCACATCCCTGCGATGTGGTTACCTTAAGCTTCACATTAAAGGTGCCGGAAACCGTATAAACATGCTGTACATCAGGATTGGCAAGGAGCAATGTATCGTTTCCATCGCCGAAATCCCAGTACCAGGATGTAAACTGTCCGACTGATAAAGTTGAAAGATCATCAAAAAATACCGGAGTATTTATGCAACTGGCAGCTGAAACCTGGAACAAGGCCACAGGAGGAGGTGAAATACTAACCGTATGGGTTTTTGAATTTTCGCATCCGGCTGTATCCGTTAGGTTCAGTGTAACCGTATAATCTCCCGGGTTCATGTAAATATGATACGGATCAGGCAGATTGGAGGTTGTCCCGTCGCCGAAATCCCAGGCAAGGCTTGAAATAACGACTGGATTAGCCGTAGCGGTAAAAAGGGTGGTATCGTTTGCACAACTTTCATTCACGGTGAAATCAACGGCCATAAGGCTATGCACTATCAAAGGCTTGGTTATGGTATCCTTACACCCTCCGCTGTTGGATACAATCAGCCTGACCAGGTAGCTGGCCGGAGCTGAAAATGTATGCGCAGGATTCTTCTGTGAGGATTGATTTGCAGTTCCGGTAGTCGGATCGCCGAAATTCCAATTCCAGTCGGTAATTATACCGCTTCCACTCTGGGATAAATCGCTGAAAGCAACGGGCTCATTCACACAGCCAGCCAGGTACGAGAAATCTGCAAGTGGATTTGGGGCAATCACAACCGGTTTAATGATAGTCATTACGCATCCCATGTTGGTTGTAACAGTGAGCATAACATCAAAAGTCCCGTAATTGGCATAGCTATGAGTGACATCAGGATTGGATGGAAAGAGAACGGTTTGGGTGTTGCCGTCGTTAAAATCCCATTCCCATTTTACCAGATACCCTACGGGAGTGGTGCACAGGTTGGTGAATTGCACGGAGGCTTCGCGGCAGGCCGGCTGTGAATAGCTATAATTTGAAACTGGCTGCGGTGCTACTATCAATGGTTTTGAAATTGTGTTGACGCAACCGCTGGTATCGGTAACGTTCAGCGTTACTGTAAAAGATCCCGCCGTGAAGTACGTATGGGCAGGTGAAGGCAGTGATGATGAATTTCCATCACCAAAGGTCCATAACCAGGTTGCGATGGAATTTATGTTCATGGTTGCCGCATTGGGTACAAATAAAACCGCCGTGTTCTGGCAATTATTCTGAGTAGAAAAATCGACCCCGGGTTTGGTTTTGACTACAAGCTGTCGCGACAGGGTATCGGAACAACCGTTCGCTGTGCTTGCCGCTAACAGTACATTATAAAGACCGGGTACTGAAAACTCGTGCTGTGGATTCTGTATGGCTGAATAATTATTTATACCCGTAGCCGGATCGCCGAAATCCCAATGCCATTGCACCAGGTTGCCCCCGCCATTGCTTTGGGTGAGATCAGTGAACTGAACAGGCATGCTATCGCAAGCCGAACTAAAATCAAAATTAGTTGCAGGATTCGGATGGATGGTTGTGGACTGGGTTTCGGAATTGCTGCAACTGTCGGAGGCTTTTACGGTAAGCGTTACATTATATATCCCGGGAAGGGGATAAACATGGGTAACATTAGGGTTGTCAGGATGTACAACAGTTTGAACGTTTCCATCTCCAAAATCCCATATCCATTTGACTATATATCCTGAAACAGTTGAACTAAGTTCGTTGAAATGGACTACTGATGAAACGCAATTCGACGGACCGGCATCGAAATGTGCTATCGGCAAAGGGTTAATAATCACATTATGACTGATGGTGTTGTCGCACCCAAGCGTATCGGTGACTGAGAGAGATACAGTATAGTTCCCCGCCGCAGTGAATACATGAACCGTATTTCTCAGATTTGAGAATACCCCGTCACCAAAATCCCAATGCCAGAAACTTATGGAATTAATATTAGTCATGATTGTGTCAGGATTGAAGAAGACCGGTTGGCCGAGGCAACTGACGTGATAGGTGAAATCAGCAGCCGGATGCGCATTCAGGTGTATTGATTTACTCATGGTATCTATACAGCCAAAGCTGTTGATGGCAATCAGCTTCACCCAAAAGCTGCCTGAATCTGAAAACAGGTGAACAGGATTCTTTAAGTTCGAAAAGTTGTTTATCCCGCTGCCAGGATCACCGAAATTCCAGCTCCAGGGCTGTAATCCTGTACTTCCGTTCAGTTGCGATGCATTGGTAAACTGAACCGCCTGGTTGTCGCAAATAGAATTTGGAAAGAAGAAATTGGATACCGGAGCATGTTGTATGGTGATCAGTTGTTCGAAAATGGCACTGCAGCCCAGGGAGGTGAAAACAGTAAGTTTCACGAAATAGGAGGGACCGGGAGGTACGAAGACATGCGATGCATTTGGATTATCAGGAAAATGAATGGTGTCGGATGTTCCATCGCCAAAATCCCATACCCAGGTTTTAATATACCCGTTATTCACACTTGACTGCTCAGTGAAATACACAGGCGAATTTGAACAGTCCGGAGAACTGAAGGTATAAAATGCCACAGGAAGCTGGCTCAGGCGGAGCAGCATATCGTCGGTAACCTGATTATTGCATTGATCTGTGATTGTAAGAGTGAGAATGACATTTCCCGAATTCATATCCGCCGGACTGGGAATATAGGTTGCATATAACTGATATTGATTTAAGAAAGTACCGCTTCCTGAGCCGGACCAGGCATAATTAACCGCATAAGAGGCATTTGCATGTGTAAGCACATAAGGCTTAAGACCGCAAAGTATATCATCCGGCCCGGCATTGGCTGTTGGAATGCGTACTTCAATGTTTACCGTATTGGTATAAACAACCTGATCGGGAGTGCAGGCGGTATTTGTTTGCTTTAGCCTGAAGCTGGTACTGACAGTTAGGGCAGGTGGGGAATATATCAGCCCGTTTCCACCCGAAACTACATTTGTCCAGCTGATTCCCGCATCCGACGAAAATTGCCACTGGTACTGGCAGTTCCCGCTGCCGCCCGAAGGTGCTGTTGCCGAAAGCATGGTTGGTGTTCCACCGTAACAGATGGACTGATCATTACCGGCAGTGCCTGCGATAAGCACATCATATACTGTAATTACAATGCTGTTGGTATACACCATTTGATCGGGGGTGCACCAGGTATCCGTTTGTCTCAGCCTGAATAAAGAAGTACTGTTTAGAACCGGAGGTGAACAGTTTAATGCATTTCCGCCTATGGCAACATCCGACCAGGTGAGACCGGCGTCGGACGATATTTGCCACTGGTAAATGAAGTTCCCGCTGCCGCCCAAAGGAGCGGTTGCAGTAAGCATAGCCGGTGTTTCACCGAAGCAAATAGCCTGGCTCGAGATAGCGGTTCCGGGGACCATCAGGTTGTAAACAGTGATTGTTACATTGTTGGTGTAAACAACCTGGTTGGGAGTGCATAGCAGATCGGACTGCTTCATCCTGAATACGGTAGTCAAATTCAGAGATGACGGCACATACGAAAGTGCATTACCTCCTGAAGGAACATCCGACCATGAAAAACCTGCATTGGTTGAAAACTCCCATTGGTAAAGGAAGGTGCCGCTTCCGCCCATTGGAGG
>CAIPFN010000325.1 GCA_903864265.1 uncultured Bacteroidales bacterium
TAAAATAACATCGGCCGAAACGGATATGTTCACCCGTATACGTGTGGGTGCCCTGGTGAACCTGCTGATACAGTCGGCAATCCAATCAGCCGAAAGTCTGGGCTTTGGATTCCATGGACTTAGAGAGCAACAGCTTTTCTGGGTCCTCAGCCGCCTCACCCTCGAAATATACCAGCCCCTGAAATGGGACCAGGAAACCGAGGTTGAAACCTGGCCAAAAACGGTTGAAGGACTGCTTTATATGAGGGATTTCATTATCCGCGATAAATCACAGAATATCATTGCCCGTGCTACTTCGGGTTGGCTGGCCATTGATGCCCTGACAAAAAAGCCCAAAATCATCGATGGACTGCAGGCCGAGCTGTTTGTTCACCTCAAACACAAACACGGCATACAACATATGCCCGAAAAGCTTCAGGCTACCGCGGAAGGAGAGTCCTTCACAGTTCAATCGGGATATTTCGATTTTGACCTGAACCGGCATGTAACCTCCACGCGTTATATCGACTGGATGATGGATACCTTCCCTGTTGATTTCCATTTCACCAATTTTCCTAAAAAGATATCGGTGAATTTCATGAAGGAGACCATGCCAGGCGACTCTATTCATATTATACGAAGCAATAAAGCAGAATCGCAGTATACTTTCGAAGGCACAAACATGATGCATAAAACAGTGGCATTCAGGGGAAAGATCGAGTTTTAACCATATGCGACTTTGAGCCGGACAGGGCATTAAAACCAACCCGGAATTTCACGGCATCACCTATCGGTCGAGCCATTCCTTAAAATCCTGTACCCTCTCGCGGGCAACAATGATATCATCATCCTGTATCCCGTCAATCTTCAGTCGAAGCCTGCTGTTGGTCCAGGCCAGTATGCTGGTACAGGCCCGTATAGAAACAATATACTTGCGGTTTATCCTGAAACAAGCCTCGGGATCCAGTATAGGTTCCAACTGATCGATAGAGTAATCGATGACATAATCCCGGTTGGAAAGAGTATGAATATAGGTGGCCTTGTCCAGGCTGTAAAAAGCCAGAATTTCTTCCATGGGGATACTTTTTATCTTATCGCCGACCTTCACCATAAACCTCGATTTATAGGCTTTGCCCTCAGTCTGTTTACTGATGGAAAGCAACTTTTCGAGCGCAAGTACCGGTGAAAACTGTTTAGCCTTTTCAATCGCCTGCTTTAAGCGTTCTTCCTCCACAGGTTTGAGCAAATAATCAATCCCGTTGGTTTTGAATGCTTCGATGGCATAGTGGTCGTAAGCAGTAGTAAAAATAATAGGACAGTTGACTGCTACCTGCCCGAAGATTTCGAAACTCAGCCCATCAGCCAGCTGCACATCCGAGAAAATAAGTGAGATATCGGAATGAGCCGACAGGTAAGGAACGGCATCGCGCACCGACTCAATCCTGGCCATCACTTTCATTTCGGGAGCCGTTTTCAGGAGAAGCCTTTCCAGGTAACTGGCCGCCCGCGATTCATCTTCAAGTATGAGTACGTTCATCTTTCTGTAAGATTAAGATCGGGACACGAACCAGGAATTTCCCTCCTGAATCCAGAATTTCAATTTGCCTGTCGGTAAAATAGCTGAATTGTTGTATGATATTTTTCAGACCCGTATTTTTCGAATTTTCACCCACTCTTTTCACGCGCAACGAATTTTCCACTTCCAGGAATGCGTCGTTTCGCCGGATATGGATTTGCAAAGGGAAAGCCTCGGAAACCTCGTTGTGTTTCACCGCATTTTCGACCAGCAATTGAAGGGTCATAGGCACAATCATTTCATCCGGCCCGGCCTGAAGATCCATTTCAAGCTCCAGTTTGTCTTCGAAGCGGGTCTTAAGCAGGTAAACGTAGGAATGCATAAAATCCAGTTCTTCCTTCAGTGGCACCAGTTCTTTATCCCGGTTGTCGAGCACATACCTGAATAATTCACTCAGCTGATTGATGAATTTAACGGCCATGGCCTGATCGGCATAAACCAAATCGCTGAGTACGTTCAAACTGTTAAACAGGAAATGCGGGTTGAGCTGATTTCGAAGGGATTCATATTTATAGGCCATCATTTCCGCTTTCAGCTTTTCGGTCTGTATGAGTGCTTTCTTCCAGGCTTTAAAAAACCCAACAGCCGTAAAGGTGAGCGACATGAAAAAGGAAATCAGCAGAGTAAAAATAACGGATTTCGAAACCATTTGCCATGCATCGGCAGGAAGAATATGATACACCAGATAGAGCATAATAAACTGAACCAGGGCAAAAGCAATCACCGAATTGCCAATCAGTGCGATTAAACCTACCACCGAACGAAGTATAGGTTGATCAATCCACCTGATTTTCAAGTCGATGAGAAAATTTACCAGTATGGCCCCGCTCCATTGAGTGATACATATGGAAAAAGCCCAGAAAAGCCCGGTCAAAAAATTCCGGTAACTGTCGAAAGCCCCGTGCATAAAAATAACAATGATCAAAACACCCATTACCACATTGGCAAGAATGAATTGTTTTATGTTTAGAGGCAATAATAATTTCCTGATTGTTTCCATTGATTTGTAAAGGTATCAAAAGTAGTGTTTAAAATCATAAATAGGTTTTAGGTGCAGGCAACGGATAGATTAAGTCCGCAGTTTGCTGCTGGAAACACAGTCCGGGTTCCCATATCGTAAAACAAAATGGCATTTCCATTTTCAAAGACACTAATCTAACGACAAGCAAGCCCGGTTGTCCAAATTTAACAATGCATCAAACCTATCCAACCCCTTTATTTACACCCGGCTACAATCTCTTCCACCTGCTCTTTTCCCCAGGAAGGGTAAAGCGGCGATTTCAGCTTGTAATTATCCCAGCCGGCCAGTAAGCTCGCAGCCTGGGGACAGAATTCGTTGGGATCTTTTCCAAAAAACTGTGCCGTGCCCATATCATTACGCAGTTTGATGAATTTTGCCCGCGGATTGCCGGCATCCAGCCCAAGCGCCATTCCGACTGCCTGTGCCGAAAGAGCACCGTATTTCTGGCCACGTTCCATGGGGCTCACCACCAGGCGGGCCGAAAAAAGCAGCGACTGTAAGGCATACACTTCAGATTCTTTGGGTGCCAGCTCAATCATTTTGCCAATGGCATTTTCGGCTACATCCAGGTACGAGTCTTTTTTAATAGCATCAGTTGGTTCCATAAAACTCATTATGATATAACAATGAGCCTGGTAGTACAAGGGAAGCCATTCGCTTTTTTCGGCATTGGCAATCAAGCCAAAACGGTTACCCAACGCCTGAAAATCGGCGGAATTTTTACATTGGGCATACTGAGCCAGTGCTTCTCCCATGGCGCCGCTGAATTCTTTGCTTTGTGACATCCCGCTGAATGCCGATAACAGGATTGCAAGCGATACGATGATTGTTTTCATATTGATCTGTTTTTATTTGGAGTTATTATTCTGAATTTAATTATCGGCCAGGGAAACTTTCTGTATGTGCCTATCTTCATTTTGTTTAAGGAACATTGATTTAGTATCACTAAGAGCCTGCTTCCGCTTTTCCTCCATAGCATTCGGAATGACGGTTCTGAAATTTTCCTAATCCCTTCGAACATTTAAGCGGTGAGCCGTAAGCTCTTATTCTATCTTATCAATCTGGTTTGCCTGTCCTTTTTTCGACAGCGTAATAAAACACGCCAGCAGGAAAAATCTGTCGGCTCCCTGGGTGATGGGCGAACTTCGGTAATATCCTTCCGAATCGGGCGTACTGGCGTACGAATACCCGTATCCCTGCTTGTATCCGAACACGTTGGTAACCAGTGCATAGATAATGACATTCTGTTTATACAGGAAACTCCAGCTTATATCGGCACTATGGTATGCTTTGGTGTGTTCGCCGTTAAAAACAACTGAATTCGGGTTGTTGTAAACCCTGGGTGAAGAATATTTGTAATTAAAACTCACATACGAACGCAAGCCTCCAAACCAATGCTTGTAAACCAGTGCGAAGTTATGCCTGCTGGCAAAGCCGGGAATCGCTTCGGAGGGATAATCCCGGTAATCGCGTTTGGTGTCGAGGTACGAATAGGATATCCAGTAATCCCCGTTTTTAATTGTCTTCTTATCTCTCCAGAACAGATCCAGCCCCCGGGCATAGCCTTTACCGCTGTTCGAATAACTGTCGGGAAGGTAAAAAGCGGCATTCTTCAGCTTAGCCAGGCTTTTGTAATTCTTATAATAAACTTCGGCGCGGAAAGTCCTGTCGTTCTGAGCCGCCTGGTAGCTGAAGGTATAATGGTCAGCCCTTTCGTAACTGAGCTTGTGTGTATACAAAAGGTAGTCATCCGAAGGATCCTGGTAAAACCAGCCGTAGGCCATCGAAAACTGGCTTGTGCGGGTAAGCTTGTAGGCTGCCGATAAACGGGGAACCAGATTGGCACGGTTCAGGTAATCCGAATATTCCAAACGGGTCCCCAGCCGGGTCACAAATTCAGAAGAAGAATACAGTTCGGCTTCGGCAAAAGCCGAAACCGTATGGTTTGTGTATTTGCCGACAATTGCCACCGCATTCGTATGGTAGTTCTGCGAATACGTTTTGGAGAAAAATTCGGCACCCATCCTTAACGTGACCATCTCGCTGAACTGATGCGAAAACACATTCTTCACATGTACTCCCCTCAGCAATTTATCTAACGAAACCGTATCGTAAGCTGTATTATCCTTGTTGTTGGTAAAGGAAGCGGCTGAGGCTACTGTCCATTTCGTGCCCAGGCTGCTTTTCCAGGAAGCATTCATATAACAATTGTCGTTAACAAGTGCATAGTCGTTCACTTTACAGCGATTCAGCGAGAATGATTTTTTAGTTTCCCCAAACAATGTTTGTTAAATAAAGACAAAGCCATAGCTAATGGCTGGATATTCGCCAAAAGATATTTCTTTACAACTGTATAATTTTCCTATTTTGATCTCCTTCCGATTTGTCCATATAAGCTCCAGGTTCGGGAATGGGGCATTTTCCTCAACGGGTTTCACGCCGTGAACTACACCATTAGCCAGGTTGGTAAGGTATTTGGGTGTTGTTTTCACATTGAAAAATGGTTAGGTAAGCCATCATTTTCTTCCAA
>CAIPFN010000326.1 GCA_903864265.1 uncultured Bacteroidales bacterium
CACTTTTAAACTGAATTACCCAATGACAAAACCTGCCATTTTTAAGTTTGGTAAGCACACTATGCACTTTCCCTTTTGTTACAAAACTTACAAAGGGGGAACTGAATATTGCGGATTTAAAGTCAATGAAATGTTCTATTTCTCCATCTACCCCAATAATCAACTCTTCAAAATCATGATTGTGAGGATCATCTGTTGACGAAGCAAGTCTTTCGGCATCTGCTTCGTTCAGTTTGAAAATGGTGAAAAGTTCAGTCATGGGATTAAAATCATGTATTGGAAATCTCAGAATTCAATATTGCTTAAAAACAAGGAACTCAGATTACTTACCTCGTTCTGATTACTTTTCAATCTATGAAGTGAAAATATCTTCCTTATTGAAAACAATTCAACTTGCTAAACAGGTTGAAAAGTTTTTGAGATCCTTGATAGAAACAAAGTTAAAATAAATACCTGATCGGAGAGAATCAGGATTAAATCCTGGATGATTAGGAATGATTTTTTTCGGCAAATACTCTTTCCAATGGCCGAAAAGTCTATCACAGGTAAACTTCTTCACGTAATGATCTGATTTGGTTTGTCGGGCAGCATTGGATATAATTGTTGGGTCTATGGATGAAATCAGCTGTCCGAAAAGGGATTGGCCAGAAAAAATATGTAGTTTTATTCACTGTGGTTTGAGTTTTAGCGAATCAAAACTACACATTAAAGGAGCCCGTCTATTACTCCGGCTTCCTTTAATTTTTTACCGGACAACAGTAATAAATAATTTATACGTATAGTGGAACGTCTGTAATTATTTTTCCCGAATGAATTTTTCATTCGAATTGATTTGTTACAAATTAGCTTGAATTAACGCAAAATAGCACATTTAGTAACCTTTTAATGATTAGCAGATAATTTGTTAATTTAAAATTATTATTGATTTTGCATAATTATTTTCCAGAATAATCTTTCTCAAGTCGCGGAGAATTTACCCTCTAACTAACAACGGCAGGCCTTTTCATATCCTTATACCCGTTAGTAAATTTAAAAACGCCAATCTGGTGAATTTCCAGTTTGCTTTCATATATGTTTTCTATTAACCTGATTATATGATATTTAAATATCTGAGTATCCGAGTACTGATTTGCATAATTTACTCAATTCTAAGGTAACATAATGTTAATTCTTCACAAATAGTGAGTTAATAATTCATATAGAACTTTGCATATATAATAATCAATATTCTTAACCATGAGTAAATCAGCTTTTTTACTACTAATAATGTGGGTTGTGCTTATTAAAATATCCTCTGCACAGAATACACTTAGTTATGCAGCCGGGAATAAAAATAATGAGACTGTAAGTTCATTAAAAACGGACCCGGTATTTAATTTCAATGCATTCTCCTGTGATTATGCGCTGGAAAAAATAACAAAAGAAATGGCGGGAGGACATCTGTTCGGGGATGTTATAGCAAAAAAGATGTTTCTGCTGGACAAGAAATACACTTCGGAGGAAGCCAATAGTCCCGGGAATCCTCAGACTATTACAGTAATACAGAAACCTGAAATTTATAATGCGGTTAAGCACATCGATAAGGCATTAAAGAAATCTGTAAGAAAAGGAGAATTATCAGCTGAATCGGCTACGTATACTCTTAATAAAGTTTTGGATGTTGCTCTGAGTATTTTGACTTTGGACACCAGGAGTTTTGAAACGGCAATAAGCACAGCGAAAAGCGATTCCGAAAAAATGGACTTATTCACGAAAAGAGTTAATCTAATATATTAATAAGGGAATAATAGCAACTATTTCAAGAAACAGGTAAAACAGATAAAGCAACCTAAAACTAACCAAATAGTAAAAACCACGTAACTCAACAACTATGTACATTCGAAAAATTTACACACTTATAATTGTATTCCTGATTTTTGGAATATCAGTTTTTGCTCAGAGGACGAGCATTGAAGGAACTGTGCAAACAGCAAAGGGTGAAAGCCTGCCTGGGGCAACGGTCCTGCTAAAAGGATCAACAAAAGGAGGAATAACCGATTTTAACGGGCATTTTTCCATTTCAGCTACTTCGACCGATATTTTGGTAGTTTCCTTTATAGGATACGAAACCAAGGAAATTCCGGTCGGGGCTCAAAGCGTTATCAATGTAATACTGGCCGAATCAGGTCAGCAGATTGAAGGTGTTGTGGTTACAGCCCTTGGTGTTAAAAAGGAATTGTCAAAAATCGGTTACTCAGTTCAGGCCGTGCAGGGAAAGGAAATCACTACTGCCAGAGACCAGAACCCGATTACCGGGTTAACCGGTAAAATTGCAGGTTTATCAGTAGGCGCCTCTGCTGAATTATTGGCGCAGCCTACGGTTTTGCTTAGGGGTAATTCATTGAGCCTCTATGTTGTTGATGGCGTTCCAATCAGTTCCGACACCTGGAACATCAGCCCTGACGACATTGAAAGCTATACGGTTTTAAAGGGCCCCAGTGCAGCATCCTTGTACGGGAGCCGCGCTCAATATGGAGCTATCCTTATTACCACGAAGAAAGGTACAAAGGATAAAAAAGGAGTTACTATAGAATTCAACACAACCAATGCTTTTGATAAAGGATTTCTGGCATTTCCCAGGACTCAAAACGAGTATGGAGGCGGAGAAAATGAATTATATGCTTTCGGAGACGGGAAAGGCGGTGGCCTAAATGATAATGATTATGATGTATGGGGACCCAAATTCAAGGGGCAATTACTTCCGCAATACGATGGTACCTATGACCCGAATCAGACCTTTACCACTACTTACCCCGGCGGATATACCTGGACAGGTCATGTAAAGCCTACTCCCTATATTGCCAGAGGAGCTAACAACCTGGCTAATTTCCTGCAAACCGGTTTTCAGACAACCAATAACCTGTCGGTTTCATCAACCGGAGAAAACTATACTCTCAGGGCTTCCATATCCCAATCGTACCAGAAAAGTATAGTTCCAAATATGAAACTGAACATCAGCAATTTCAATTTATATACTTCGGTTAATATTTCGAAAAAACTTAGAGTGGAAGGAAGTCTGAATTATAACCGTCAGTATACGCCGAATTTCCCTGATGTTTCGTATGGGCCGAACAGTATCATATACAATATGTCGGTATGGACCGGCGCTGACTGGAATGTAAATGATCCTGCAATTAAGGATATATGGCAATCTGGGAAAGTGGGTACTCAATCACTATTTGCTGAATACCAGCGGTATCACAACCCCTGGTTCATGGTTTATGAGTGGCAACGTGCACACTATAAAACGGATATCGACGGGTATGCTGCTGTGAATTACAAATTCAATGATCATCTGAATTTGAATTTACGCTCCCAGATTAGTACATGGGACCTTTTGCGTACCGAGCAAATGCCATTTTCAGCCCACCCATACGGACGTGAACAGAACCAAGGCGACTACCGGGAAGACCATAGAAGTCTTTTCGACAACAATACCGATTTGCAGCTTAATTATAATTTCGCAGTCAATAAGTTCCTGTCACTTTCCGGCCTGGTTGGAGGAAACATCAGAGCCTTTTCTTATAATTCGAACTTCACATCAACCGATTATTTGAATGTTCCGGGAGTTTATAATTTCAGCAATTCCATGAATCCGATACAATCCAATAATTTCAAATCCGAAATGATTGTATACAGCGCATACGCTTCTATGGATGCAAGTTTTGGAAATTATGCCACTTTGTCCCTGACTGGTCGTGAAGATAAGTCAACGGCTCTTTCAGAAAACAACGACAAGTATTTTTACCCCAGTGTTTCGTTGGCTACGGTTATAAGTAAGTATATAAAGCTCCCTGAAGTAATTTCAAATCTCAAACTCAGAGGTTCCTATGCTTCTGTTCGTGGTGTTAATACCAGTGAATCAATAGGAACTGCCCCTTTCAACACTATAACTTCGTTGGGTGGAAGTGTATCCAATAGCATATATGGGTATCCTATCGGATACGGCAATAACTATCTGTCGCCCTATGGAGGGCCTACCTATTCGACTTCATCTGTGTACAGCACCTCCAAACCTTATAATAACCAGGCTGCCGCTACTTATACGGATAATCTGATTGATCCGAATCTGAAGCCATTTAACCGTAATAATTTCGAAGGCGGTCTGGATGTTCAGTTTTTTAAAAACAGGCTGGGTATCAGCGCAACGGCCTTTGAATACATTGATGGACCACAAATTCTTCAGAATTCAATCTCAAGTGCCAGTGGATATACCGGTTACCTGATAAATGCACTGAAAACGAAGAAGACAGGTATAGAATTATCTGTCAACGGAACTATTTTAAAGAAGCCCAACGGGCTACAGTGGGATATATTGGTTAACTGGAGTACTTTCAAAGATGTATACCTTGAACTTCCGGCAGGTCAGACAAGCTATGAAACCTTTTTTACAAAAGGCGATCGTGTTGATAAATTGTACGGGAGTGATTTCGTTAGAACAAATACCGGCGCAATCGTGAATGATGCTGCAGGAAAACCGATCAATAATCCGGTTCCACAATATCTGGGAAATGAGAATGGAAAATACCAGTGGGCTGTCATCAATAAACTGAGGTATAAACAATTTAACCTGGGCTTCCAGTTCGACGGAAATGTTGGAGGTGTAATGGTTGATGTGATGCATAACAAAACCATGCGGGGTGGTGCCAATATTGAGACCACACAGGGAGCATTGGGTGAGGCGCGCACTGCTGATGATCTGCATGCAGGCGATCCGAATTTCCCCGGTATTTATGTAGGCGAGGGCGTAGTAGTCTCCAATGGTATACCTATAAATTTTGATACCAAAACAGGAGCTATTCTTAACTACGACCAGCTTCAGTTTGCCCCCAATGCCAAACCTACGCATGTGCAGGACTACTGCAGTAAGTACTTGGAATATCTGCCTCGAACCTCATGAGTAAGACCTATGCAAAACTCAGGGAAGTAACTATCGGGTACGACCTGCCTAAATCATGGCTTGATAAATTGCAGGTCAGCAAATTGACTGTTTCATTGGTTGCCCGAAACCTGATCTATTTTTATAAGGATAAGAATTTCAGGGATGTGGATCTTGACCAGTATAACTATGGTACAAGTTCAACCGGCTTGCAATCCCCGACTACCCGTCGTTATGGATTCAATATTAATGTAGTTTTCTAAACAGTATTCTAATAAAATAACATCTGTACTTATGAAAAAAATTATAAAATTCCCAATCATACTAATCATTGTTGCTCTGGCGATGACCGCTTGTGAAAAAAGCTTCAATGATGTAATTAAAAGTAACCCGAATCAGCCTGTCAATGTTCCTCCTTCTTTACTTTTCAATGGGGTATTAAACGATTTGTACGTTGCGCCTTTTGGAGATGATGAGAAATGGTCGCAGTATTTCCTGATAAACTATGATTATTATGGAAACGACAGATACGATTTTGGATCCGGTGCCAATTATTACGCAACATTGAAAAACGTTGTTCAGATGGAATCTGAAGCAAAGAGGCTTGGTCTACCTGAAGTGAATCCATATTCGGCACTCGGTAAATTTTTCAGGGCTTATTTCTTTTCGGTTATGAGTCTTGAAATGGGTGATCTGCCGATGAAAGAAGCCTTGCAGGGAGTGGCGAACCTTACACCGGCGTATGACAGTCAGAAAGCAATTTTCCAACAGAGTTTTGCCTGGCTTGATGCGGCCAATACTGATCTGGCAGCACTTATTGCAGCAGGCGACAATTCACTTACCAATGATATTTATTTTGGGAATGATTTATCCAAATGGCAGAAGTTGGTCAATACTTTCCGTTTGCGTCTTCTTATTCATTTGAGCAACAGGGCTGTTGATAATGCTGATTTACAGGTATCACAGCAATTCACAACCATTCTTGGAAACAGCAGTAAATATCCTGTCATGACAGGCTCTGCTGATAATCTTCAATATAATTATTTGTATCCTACCAATCTGTATCCCAACAATCCGGGTAACTTCGGGTATGATGCACTGCGCGATAACTGTTCGGATACCTATGTAAGCCTGCTTACCGAATTTAAAGATCCAAGGGTATTTGTTACCTCAGAGCCGGCAAGAGCTTATGTTGATTCACTCGAAGTATCTCCTGCCAGTTATAATGTTTTCGTGGGAGCTAATCCGGGCGAAGATTTGGGCAGCATGTATATTAAAGCCAACAGCGGCAAATATTCCCTTCTTAACCGGCACCACTACTATGACGGCTATACCGCTGAACCCAGCATTCAGGTGGGATACCCCGAAATGTGTTTCAATATAGCTGAAGCTATCAACCGGGGCTGGATATCGGGAATGACCGCTGCTGACGCTGAGAACTGGTATAAAAAGGGCATCCAGGAATCAATGAGCTTTTATGGCATTCCCCAGAGCGGAGATTTAACGGTTTATTTCCTGCATCCGGGATCAAGTCTCGGCTCTTATGATACGTATACCGTGCCTGTCGATTTTACTGCTTATTATGCCCAGGCGAAGATTAAATACGATGGGAATACAACCACAGGTCTGAAACAGATATTGCAACAAAGATACCTTGCCTTATTCCGTCATTCAGGGCTGGAATCCTATTTTACATACCTGCGGACCAAGTCCGATCCTAACCTGAAATCATTAGGTGGTGTTCCGGTATTTGGAACAGGTCCCGGAACCGGTAACAGCGGAAGAATTGCATCCCGTTTCCAGTATCCCGAAAGCGAAAAAACAGCAAATACGAGTAATTATCAGACCGCTCTTACTAACCAGTATGGCGGGAATGATGATATTAATGGAATTATGTGGCTTTTAAAATAGGTTTGGTTGCCTGATTTGGTTGATTGAGAGATAGACTGTCTGATGTTTTTATTCAGACAGTCTGTTTTTAATGACATTTAGTCGGAAGAATATAAAAGGGCAAAACGCAGTTTTTGTTTTCGTTGCAACAACATTTACCATTAATTGTAATAGTTCGAAAAATGACAAAAGATATTCCTGCAAATACACATCTCCTGGTAATCGGCGGTGGAATTTTCGGCTCATCCATAGCCTATTATTTCAAACGCGATAATCCTGGTAAAGAAGTAGTGGTTTACGAGCGGAATGAGCTGTGCTCAGGTAATACCAGCCTGGCAGCGGCACTTATGTCGCGGGTCAGGGCTTACAGTCATGTTATTCCATTGTCGCTCGAAACATATAAGGTTATCGCTGAATTAAATAAAATAAACAGGGATAAACTGCCAATACATTATAATGGGGCACTCCACCTGGCTGTAAATCCCGAAAGTGTTGCATCACTTGAAGAAATGCTCAATAAAGCGGCATTTTACGGAATTGATTATGAATACATTACTTCATCACAGGCTACCCAGAAAGTTCCCTGGCTTACGGCTTCAA